>NZ_BJWY01000036.1 GCF_007990715.1 Nocardia seriolae NBRC 15557
ATCCCCGTCGGCGAAGGCGTTCAGGTCACCGTGCAGGATGGCGTCGGACAGGGTTTCGACTGCGGTCACCAATTCGGTGATGCCGCAGTCGTCGAGAGTGAAACCCTTCGAACCCATGAGCTAATTCTACCTCGGTCATGATCGCGAGAGAAGTCGAATTACGTTGTGATGTAAGGAGTTTCAGAACATTCGGTGTTTCGGTAAGTCCTATTCGGGGCGGGTGAGGTAAGAAAGGGGTATGTGGCATCCGGCGAATCCGATTCTCAATACGTTGACCTATCAGCCGGGGGACCGGCAGATTTTGGCGACGCCTGAGATGTTCGGGGTTCCGTTCGAGGATCTATGGCTGAACACCTCGGATGGGGAGACCGTCAACGCGTGGTTTGTCCGGGCGGTGGGGGAACCGTTGGGGCACATGCTGTTCGCGCACGGGAACGGGGGGAATATCGGGGATCGGTCGCCGATGCTGGCGATGTTGGCGGCGGCGGGGTTCGACGTGCTGGTTTTCGACTATCGGGGGTACGGGCGCAGTACCGGGCAGACGAGTGAGCAGGGCACCTATCGGGATGTGCGGGCCGCGCGGGACGCCCTGCTTGCGCAGCCGGGGGTGGCCCCGAATCGGGTGGTGTACCTGGGCAAGTCGCTGGGCGGTGGAGTGATGCTGGAGTTGGCGAACGCGCTGCCGCCGGCGGCGCTGCTGCTCATGTCCACGTTCACCGGCCTGCGCGATGCCGCGGCGGCGGTATATCCATTTCTGCCGAAGATATTCGTGCCCAACGCATATCCGAGCATGAGGCGGATCGGTCGGCTGAAATGCCCGGTGCTGATCATGCACGGGGATGCCGATGAGCTGTTGCCGGTGCGGATGGGGCGGGAGTTGTTCGCGGCCGCACCGGAACCCAAGGAGTTGATGATTTATCCGGGCGGGATGCACAACGATCTCATCGGGTTTCCGGGGTGGGCGAAGACGGTCGCGGAGTGGGCGGCGGGAGTATTGCCGCCGGGGCGGCTCACTTCCGGATGATATTGGCCAGGAATTCGGCATTGCTGCCGGTTTTGCGGAGGCCGTCGAGGAGCAGGTCGAGGGCGCGCTGATCGTCGAGGTCGGCGAGGGTGCGGCGGAGCTTGTCCACGGCCAGGAGTTCGGCGGGGGTGAACAGCAGGTCGTCGCGGCGGGTGCTGGACTTGGCGATGTCGACGGCGGGGAAGATGTGGCGGGAGGCCAGGCCGCGGTCGAGTTTGAGTTCGGCGTTGCCGGTGCCCTTGTACTCCTCGAAGATGACGGTGTCGGCGAGCGAACCGGTTTCGACCAGGGCGGTGGCGATGATCGTCAGGGAGCCGCCGTCCTCGAAATTGCGGGCCGCCCCGAGGAAGCGCTTCGGCGGCAGCAGCGCCGTGGAATCGATTCCGCCGGAAAGGATTCGGCCCGACGCGTGGCCGGTCATGTTGTAGGCGCGGGCGAGTCGGGTGAGCGAGTCGAGCAGCACGACGACGTCACGGCCCTCCTCGACCAGCCGCTGCGCCCGTTCGATGGCCAGCTCCGCCAGTGCGGTCTGGTCGGCAGGCGAATGGTCGAAGGTGGCGGCCACCACCTCGGCGGGGACGCCGCGCGAGAGATCGGTGACCTCCTCGGGGCGTTCGCCGACCAGCACCAGCATCAGGTGCGCCTCGGGATGATTGGCCGCGATGCCTTGCGCGATCGCTTGCAGCACAGAGGTTTTGCCCGCCTTGGGCGGTGCCACGACCAGGGCGCGCTGGCCCTTGCCGATCGGCGTGATCAGGTCGGTGACGCGGGTGGTGAGTTTGTTGGGCGCGGTTTCCAGCCGCAGCCGCTCGTTCGGGTGAATGGGGGTGAGGTCCCCGAAGCGCGGGCGTTTCGGCAGGTCGGCGGCCGGGTGGCCGTTGACGGTGTCGACCCGCACCAGGGGAGCGTGCTTGCCGTTCTTGGGATTCGGCTGCGCCAGGCCGGTGACGAGGTCGCCGCGGCGCAGTCCGTGTCCGCGGAGCAATCGGGCAGGCACGTGGATGTCGTTCGGGCCGGGCAGGTAGCCGCTGGTGCGCAGCACTGGCCTGGCCGGTGATTTCCAGGATTCCCGTTGCGGGGGAGAGAGTTTCGATGTGTTCGAGTTCGCGGGCCGGGTCGTGCTGGGCAGGACGCGGCATCGGATCGATGGTGGTCATGATGTGTTCTCCTCTGAAGGATCAGGTGACTTGTGCACCGGGAGTGAATGATTGGAATGCGGCCGGAAGTGGCCGATGGCGGCAGGAACCGCCGGTGAATCCGAGTGTGTCCGGGCTGCTGATACAGCACTGCCGGGATCTTGCTCGGGGAGGGAAGAAATCGTGTGGGAGGGACTTTGCGTCTACCTACATCCACAGGATTGCGACGCCCCCACGGTACGCCCTCGCCGATCGCCGCGCAATGCTCGGCCCGATCGGCCCCGTCGATGCGTAGCCTGGAACCCATGAGCGATGCCAAGGAACTCGCGGCGTTGTTGGCGCAGCTGCCCGACGCCGAACTCGCGGCCGTTGTGGAGCTCGCGACCGAAGGCCGGGCGGGGCTGGCGGCCCTGCACGCGGTGGCGCAGTCGCTGGCCGCCACTCTCGGTCATGCCCCCGATGTCATCGATGTGACTCCTGACACCCTTCCGATCGAAAGCTATTCACAGTCTGAGACGGTTGACGTATCGGGGCAGGTGGGAGGCGGTCCGGTGGTCACCGGGATACCGGTACCGCCTGCGGGTATCCCGTCCGCGCCGGGGATCGGCGGGTATACGAACTCCGGTGTCCCTACTTTCGAGTCAGTTCGCGATAAGGTCGAGCAGCGCTACGGCACATCGCAGGGGATGGGCGAACTCGATCGGCAGACACCGGTGGGTCGCAGCGTCGAGGAACAGTGGGATGCGCGGGCCAAGGCCGCGCGGGAGCGTCTGGAACAGATTCGAAAATCGATGCACGGCAACGATTCCGAGTAGTTCCGGGCGGTCCGCTTCAATTGATGGGTGGAACCTTGTCCGAGTCCGATTCGAAGAAGCCTCGCGAAATCGCCGAGAAGCTGCTGGATCTCCAGGTCGACTTCATTGTCGGCGAGGTCAGCGGTGACCGTTTCGCCGAAGTGATCGCCCGCGACGTGAAGGACGTGGTCGGTGTCGCAGACACCATCATCTTCCGCGACGTGGTCGAGATCGACCAGGCCAAGCAGACCGTCGCCAATGTCATCGATCTGATCGGCGGCAGCCCGGTGCTCGGTGAGATGGTCGGCACGCTGGCAAACTCCCTCTACGAGGACATCGCCACCAACACCGACTACACCCTCGGCGACGTGGTGGACCGCGAGCCCGTGGAACAGCTGCTGGAGAAGATCTTCGGCCTGCACCAGGCCCAGGAACGGCTGCTGGAGCGGCTGACCGAGAGCCCCCTCATCGCAACCGTGGCCGCCAAGTTCGTGGACAAGCTGGTCGACGATTTCATGGAGACCAACAAGCAGATCGCCGGAAAGATTCCTGGGGTCGGCTCGCTGGTCTCGATGGGCACCAATGCCGCCAAGTCGGCCCGCAAGGCCGCGGAGAAGGCCGGCGGCACCTTCATCGGCGAAATGGCGGGCAAGGGAGCGCAATTCGCGCTCAAGCGCACCAACAACGCCATCCGCGAGATGCTGCGCGACGCCCCGGTGCACGACGCGGCCATGGAATTCTGGGACCTGCACGCCGGTGAGCCGGTCGCCGGGCTCAAGGAGTACCTGTCCCAGCAGGACCTCTACGACCTGGCGCTGATCGTCTACCGGATCGCGCTGACCACCCGCAACAAGGAATACGTCGGCGTGCTGGTGGACCAGGGCGTCGAGGTCTTCTTCGAGAAGTACGGCGACCACACCCTGGCCGCGCTGCTGCCGGAGCTGGGTCTGTCCGAGGCGGTCATCGCCGAGGAGATCCTGCGCTACGGCCCGGCCGTGGTCGAGGCCGCCAAGCGCAACGGCGTGCTGGCCAAGCTGATTCGCCAGCGGCTGGAGCCGTTCTTTCTGTCCGAGCCGGTGCTCGCGGTGCTCGCCGGGAACTGACATCCCACGCAGTCGAAGGGGCCGCACGCTGAAACCGCTTGCGGCCCTTTCTCATTCCCTCCCGGGTGCGTCCGTCTCATTCCCTGGAGGGAATCGCTGCGCGCAGCGAATCCACGCAAACTCGATGCCATGACGAACATCAACGAACTCGCCGACCGCTACCTGGCCATGTGGAACGAGCCCGACGCCGACGCGCGCCGCAAGCTCATCACCGAACTGTGGGCCGAGGACGGCGCGCAGATCCTCGTCGATCCGCCGGAGGACCTGCGAAATGCCGCCACCGACTTGAACTTTCCGATTCCCGTGCTGGAAGTGCGCGGCCGTCACGCCCTGGAACGCCGCGTGGAGCGGGCCTACGAGATGTTCGTGGCCCCCGGCGAACACCGTTTCGTCCAGCGTAGCCCGGCGACCCGGCTGCTGAAGAACGTCGTCGCCTTCACCTGGTCGATGGTGACCGCCGACGGCACCGCGGTCGGCGGCGGCCTGGACGTCCTCGCCCTCGACGAGGACGGCCGCATCCGCACCGATCACCAGCACATCGGTGTCGACTGAGGACTCACCAGCCCGGTGTGCCGCCGATCGGGATGTTCACGAAACTGGGCTCGGCCGGATCCAGCAGCAGGTGTTGCGGCCGGAGTCCGGAATCGACGAGCAGCGGGGTCGCGGGCAGGCTGCGTGGGAAGTTGCTCGCGTACACGTCCACCCGCAGCCGGTGCCCGGGTTGGAGCACGGCATCGGTTGCGGCGGCGGCGATATCGAGTTGAACCGGCTCGCCGGGCACCGTCGGCCGCCGCTGTTCCATCGACAGGACCGGCACCGGGTCGGTGTAGTCGCCGCCGGGCGAGCGGGTGTTGCGGGCGTCGTCGATCGCCCGCAGCGAGGCGACCAGCTGACCCGCGGTGAGCACGGTCGACTGTCCGTCCGGCGCGACATCGTTCACGGTGACCACCCAGAATCCGTCGGCCGCGTCATAGGCGGTGTCGAGATGGACGCTGATCGGACCGGAGATCAGTGTCGGCTCGGCGACCGCGGCACTGGTGAAGCTCAGCCCGTTGAGTTCCTGTGGCCGTGCGTCTTTCGTGCAGCCGACGATGATCCCGCTGACCCCGGCGGTCATCTGCGCGGTCGCGGGCGAGCAGATGCTCATGACTCCGGGGGCGACCGTCAACTGCGCGGACTCCGGGGTCGGCTCGGTGGTCAGCGAACCGTCGTGCAGGCTGGTGGCGGCGGTGCCGCTGGGCGTCGCCGACAGATACATCCGGCGATGCGTCACCCCGGGGCGCGGGAACTCGGGGGTGCTCGACCAGCCCGCACCCTGCTGCCGCAGCATGAGCGGTCCGTAGTGGTCGATGCCGTTGTCGATTCCCTTGAGCCACTTGTCGAACCACGCCTGCTGCAGCACCTCGATTCGCGGCGGATTGACCGGCTTCCCGAAGTCGGCCCCGACATTGAAGTGGTAGCTGTCGCTCATCAGCAGTTGCTTGCGCCCGGGCTCCAGGGTCAGGTCGCGGTAGATGCGCGGCTGGGCGTAGGAGAAGACGTCGTTCCAGCCGCCGACGACGAAGGTGGGGACCTCGATGCGGTCGACCTGGCCCCGCCACGCCTGCCGGGCCGGGCCGTCCGGGGCCAGCATGCCGAGCAGCTCCGGACTCATATCCGAAATACGCAGTGAGACAAGGGTGTCCAACATCAGATCGAGGAAGGTGAAGGAGCTGGCGGCGCGGTCGGCCAGCCACTGCCAGTCGAAACGCCCCTGCCCGATGGACATCAGGTCCGGCAGCAGTTTGCCCGCCGTCGGCGCGAGCCGCCACAGCGGCAGCCAGCCGGTCGAGCTGCCGCCGTGCTGGACCGCGTCATTGTCGAGATCACTGTCGGGATCGACCGGGAAGATCGCGCCGTGGGCGGGCGGCCGCTGCTGCGCGACTTCCAGCTGGTTGATGGCCGAATACGACATGCCGCTCATGCCGACTCGGCCGTCGGACCAGGGCTGGGCGGCGGCCCAGTCGATCACCTCGAGCGAGTCCTGCTGCTCGCGCTGCCGCAAGCCGTCCCAAATGCCTTGGGAGAAACCGGTTCCCCGCACATCCACGACCACCTGGGTGTAGCCGCTGCGAATGAGGGCCGGATCCACGCCGGAGAAATTGCGGGCCGCGCTCGGGATTCCCTTCGTGAGATCGGTGATGCCGGAGAACGGCGTGCCGCCGAAGTCCACGGTCCGCAGGGCCTGTTCGAGCGGCTCGGACAGCCCCGGGATCGACAGTGCGCTGTCGATCATCATCTGGATCAGCTTGGTGTACGGCGTGAGATCGAGGATGGTGGGCGTCGGTTCGGCCACGATCCGGCCCTGCGCGTCCATCGGCCGGTACACATTGGCCTTCAGCACGACGCCGTCGCTCATCCGGATCGGCACATCCCAGTCGATGTGCACCCCGGCGTACCGCTGCGGGCCGTCATGGGTCGCGGTCCACGCGGCCCCCGCATCCCCGCCGTCGGCTCCGAGCGGTACCGGCGGGTCCGCGACCGCCCGAGGTGCCGCGAACGATGCGACGAACATCGCGGCCATTGCCGCACTGAACGCTGACGCGAGCATCCTGCTCATACGCCCAACCCTCCACTGACTTCGTTGCCCAGCGTGATGCATTTTGAACAGTGTCCATATTTGACGCCCTCCTGTGAACGGATTCGGCGCTTTGACAGGCTTGAACTGTGCAACTGACACATCCAAGCGGAGCCTGGCCAGGTGTTCATTTATTGCCTCGGCCGCGCCGATGACGAGGTTGAACGGGCGGCTGCCAGCTATTCTGAGTCGCAGTTCAGTTCCCGAAGCGGAGGCGGTCGACGAGCATGCGGACCAAATGGGGCGATCGCGAAGGTCGCCGACGCGACATCCTGAGCGCCGGACGAGACCGGTTGAGCCGGTTCGGCTATGCGGATCTGACCATGCGGGAGGTCGCTCAGGCCGCGAAGATCAGCCTCGGCACGGTGTACACGTATTTCCCCAGCAAGGAGGCGCTGTTCGCGGCCTGTTACGCGCAGCGGCTCGACGAGCTGATGGCGGCCGTCGCGCCCGCGTGTGAGTCGGAGACCGATCCGGAGGAACTGTTCGTCACCATCGCCACCGAATACCTGGACGTGTATCGGGTCTTCGGCCGCGAGGTCAATATCTGGTCGATCGTCGCCGATCGTTCCGCCCGCGACGCCGAAGGCGCGGACGAGTTGCGCGCGGCGGCCGAGCGGGTCTTCGTCACGATCGGCGGCGCGATGGCCCGCCTCAACGCGGAGCGCCCGGGCGGCCTCGCCGATGCCGATCTGGCGCTGGCCCTTCCGCTGCTGTGGTCCAACGTGACCGGGCTGGCCGACCAGTTCACCGGGGTCCGTCAGCATCTGCACACCTACACCTGGGATCAGATGGTGCGTTTCACCGCTCGCGCCCTGATCCGCGGTCTCAGCCTGACCGAGGCGATCTCGACCGCGGGCGCAGCCTGAGCCGTCTCCCGCGCGAAGCTCGCCCCGGTCTTGACACGCGCTCGGACGGGACAGCATTCTGATCCGTGTTCATATTAGACACGAGGACGGATCGATGACGATTCCCCAGGTGCGGCCGCAGAGCCGCGTGGTCCATACGGCTCTCTGGCGGGCCGCCGCCCATCTGGTCGGTCCGCGCGGCCTGCGCGGTGACCGGCGATTGCGGGCCGAGGTCAACGGCAAGGTCGTGGTGATCACCGGTGCGTCCTTCGGCGTCGGTGAGGCGGCGGCGCGCATGTTCGCGGCGGCGGGGGCCACCGTGATCATGGGCGCTCGCTCCCTCGACCAGCTCGACCGGATCGCCGCCGCGATCACCGCGAATGGCGCTGTGGCGCACGCTCTTCCGCTGGATCTGACCTCCGAGCAGTCCATCGAGGACTTCGCCGCCGCGATCCGCCGCCTGGTCGGCGGGGTGGACTACCTCGTCCACAACGCCGGAAAATCGTTGCGGCGCTCCATCCATCTGTCCTACCACCGGCCCAAGGATCTGATCGCCACCTCCGGCGCGAACTACCTCGGGCCGATGCGGCTGACCCTGGAACTGCTGCCCGGGATGCGGGCCGCCGGGTCCGGGCACATCGTCAACATGTCGACGGTCGGAATCATGTTCCCGGTCATGCCGAAATGGGGTTTCTACCTCTCCTCCAAGGCCGCGTTCGACTGGTGGATGCGCGCGGTCGGCATGGAGGCCCGCGCGGACGGCGTCACCCTCACCACCATCTACGGCGGGCTGATGCACACCCGCATGAGCGCGCCCAGCGGCTGGATGCGAGTCCTGCCCGGGCAGGCACCGGAGGATGCCGCGCGGGTCATCGCGCGCGCGGTGGTCGAAAAGCCGCGGACGCTCACCCCGATCTACGGCCACCCCTCCGCGATCCTGGCGCCACTGCTGCGGACACCGCTGGAGATCGTCATCGAGCGCATCTACCGCGGGCTGGGCGATACCGAGGCCGCGCTGGCCGGAGTCCGGCCGGCGGACTTCACCGCGGCATCGGACGTCCCTGGGACTGCGGAAGTCATCGAGACTGCGGAAGTCACCGAGATCGTGGCGGCCCTCGAGGCCGAGTTCGCCGAGACGGAGGAGTCGACCGGTGAGCGTTGATCGCACCTACATCGGCCGGGCGGTCAGGGCCGTGCCCGCGATTCTGACTTCGGGGATGCTGCGTCCCTTGGGTCCGCGTGCGGTCGGGCGCACGCTGCGCGGGCTGTGGCGGTTTGGGCCCAGCCCGGCCATGTTGCTGGCCTTTGCGGCGGCGCGGAATCCCCTGCGTACGGCGGTGATCTATGATCGCGGCGCGATTTCCTACGGCGAATTGCAGCGGCGGGCGGAAGCGATCGCGGCCGCGCTGCATGCCCATGCGCACGGCCGGGTCGGGACCGTGGCCATCCTGTGCCGCAACCACGCCGGATTCGTCGCCGCGACCGCCGCCGGGGCGCAACTGGGCGCGGAACTGGTCTTCATCAATACCGAGCTACCGGCGGCCGCGCTCGCGGCCCTGCTGCGGCGGCACTCGCCCGACATTCTGATCGCGGACCAGGAGTATGACGCGGCGATCGCCGCCGCCGACTATCCCGGCCTGCACGTGCGGGCCTGGGTGGAGGCGGGAGGATCCGGCGCGCTGAGCCTCGAAGCCCTTGCGGCCGAACGGCATCCGGCCCCGCCCGCGGTGCACCGGCCGGTGCGGATCACGCTGCTCACCTCCGGGACATCGGGTTTCACCAAGGGCGTGCCGCGTGCCATCCCGCTGCGCTCCATTCTGGAACTCGCCACGACCGGGGCCGCCGCCACCCGGATGCGGGCGGCCGACACCGTGGTCACCGGGCCCCCGATGTTCCATGGATTCGGTCTGGCCGCGCTCATGGCCACTCTCGCGCTCGGCGCGACCACGGTGTGCCACCGGCGATTCGATGCCGCGCGCACCCTGGCGGACATCGACGAGCATGGCGCGACCGTGCTGTTCCTGGTGCCGGTCATGGTGCAGCGCCTGGTCGCGCTGTCCGCGAACGAGCGTGCGGCGGTGGATGTTTCGCGGTTGCGGCGGGCGATCACCGGGGCCGCCCCGATCGCGCCCGCCACCGTCGCGGCCTTCGTCGAGACGTACGGCCCGATCCTCGTCAACGGTTACGGATCGACCGAAACCGGTGTGGTCGCGATCGCGACCCCCGAGGATCTGCTGGCCGAGGCGGGCACGGTGGGCAAACCGGCACTGGGCGTGTCGGTTCGAATCCTGCGGGCCGACCGCACCAATGCCGCGCCCGGCGAAGTCGGGTCGATCTTCATCCGCAGTGGTCTGGTCTTCACCGGCTACACACCCGACCCGCACGCCGAGGAACGGGCCAAGGAGGTGGTCGACGGCTACGTCGACACCGGGGATCTCGGGCATCTCGATGACGCGGGCCGCCTGTACGTCGACGGCCGCAGCGACGACATGATCGTCTCCGGCGGCGAGAACATCTTCCCGGGCGAGGTCGCGAACCGTCTCGCGGCCCACCCGGCGCTGGCCGACGTCGTGGTGCTGGGCGTCCCGAACCCCGAATACGGCCAGAATCTGCGGGCTTTCGTCGTTTTGGTCCCCGGTGCGCGGACTCCGACCACCGACGATCTCAACGATCACGTCCGGGCCGCCCTGGAGCGCTACAAGGTTCCCAAGGAATACGTGTTCCTCGACCGGATCCCGCGCAACGCGAGCGGAAAGGTGCTGCGCAAGAACCTCGCCGCCGCGTCGGCCGGGACCGGCTCCTAGCCCGGGACGGTCAGTCGACGACGGCGATGGCGTCGATCTCGACCAGCATCTCCTCGCGCGGCAGACCGGTGAAAACGGTGGTGCGGCTGGGCAGTACCTCGCCGGTGGTGTGCTCGTCGACGAACTTGCCGTACGCCTCGTTCATGATGGCGAAGTCCTCGCGCTTGGTGAGGTAGACGCGCAGCATCACCACGTCGTCGAAGCTCGCGCCGCCCGCCTCGACGATGGCCTTCACGTTCTCCAGGGTCCGGATCGTCTGTGCCGCAACGTCACCCGGGTACAGGTACGCGCTGGTGGCCGGGTCGACCGGGCCCTGGCCGGAGACCTGGAGGAACGGGCCCTTGCGCACGCCCTGGGAGAAGGTGTGGGCGGGGGGGCATTGTCGGTGCGGATGGCGATCTTCTGGCTCATGGTCGGCCCTACTTCACTTCTCGGGGCTCGGACTCCAGCCGAGCTCGGTGGATACGGCCTCGGCGGCGCTGCGCACACGCGGCAGCAGGCCGAGCACCTGGTCGTGATCGAGCAGCATGTCCGGCACCGACACCGACAGCGCGGCGACGGTCGCGCCGGTGCCGTCGTGGATCGGGACGGCCACGCAGTTGATGAAGCTCTCGTGCTCCTCGTGGTCCTCGGCGAAGCCTTGGGCCGCAACGAGATCGAGTTCGGTGAGGTATTGCTCGGGGGTGCGGATGGTGCGGTCGGTGTAGGCGCGGTACTCGATACCGGCCGCGATGGCGGGCCACTGTGCGCGCGGCAGGGCGGCCACCAGCACCTTGCCGACGGCCGTGCAGTGCAGCGCGGCCGGGCGGCCGATGCGCGAGTACATGCGCACGCTGTGGGTGGCGTCGAGCTTGTCGATGTAGACGGCCTCGCCGGATTCGTAGGTGGCCAGGTGCACGGTCTGGCCGGTCTCGGCATTGAGCGCCGCCAGGTGCGGCCGGGCCACCGTGCGCACGTCGCGGCCCTCCAGGGACCGGTTGGCCAGCTCGAAAAGCCGGGTGCCCAAACGGTATCGGTGCGCGGCGTCGTGGGTGACGAAGCGGTCGGCCTCCATGGTCTGCAACAGCCGCAGCACCGTGGACTTGTGCACGCCGAGCCGGGTCGCCAACTGGTCCAGGGACTTCGGCTCCTCGCCGAGTTCGACGAGCAGGGTGAGGGCGCGCTGGAGACTCTGGCTCATGGGGCCACATTCTCGGGTACGGGGACGCCCGGGCGGTAATGCAGGGCGGCCCATTCGGACGCGGTCGCGGCGGCCAGGGATTCGAGCGCGGGCAGCGGCGGCAGATCGGCGATATCGCCGGTGCCGGTGAGTGCGGCCGCGGCGCACAGGTGGCCGAAGCGCAGCAGTGGTTCGTGCGGGCGGCGCTGGAGCAGCGCGGCGAGGTAGCCGCCCGCGAAAGCGTCTCCGGCGCCGATGCGTTCGGTGACCTCCAGGGTCAGGGCCGGGACCTCGAGGCGATCGGCGCCGAGGAAGCCGGTCACGGAGTGCTTGTCGTTCTTCACGATCAGGTGCCTGGGCTGTGGGAAGGCGAGGCGCAGGCGGTCGGCGTCGTCGATGCCGAAGACCTCCTCGGCCTCGTCCGCGCCCAGGAACACCACGTCGCTGCCGGCGATGTGACGGGCCAGGATGTCGGGCGCGAATTCGGTGCGGCGGGCCCAGAGCGCGGGGCGGTAGTTGAGATCGAAGCTGATCAGGCGGCCGCGGCGGGGGAGGGTGAGCAGGGCGTCGGTGAGTTCGGTCGCCGTGGGGGAGAGCGCGGTCGTGATGCCGGTGAAATGGATCAGCTCGGCCGCTTCGAGCAGCGCCCGCGCGGACCTCAGATCCGCGGGCGAGAGCGCGCTGGCCGCGGATCCGGTGCGGTAGTACAGCATTCGGCTGGACCCGGCGGCCAGATCGGTGGGCCGGTCCGAACCGCCGCCGCGTTCCTTCACGTACACGCCGGTCGGCCGGGTGGCGTCGGTGGTGACGGCGGAGGTGTCCACGCCGCGCGCGGTGAGCTGCCGGACCAGATAGCGGCCGAAGCCGTCGTCGCCGACCCGGGACAGCCACCCGGTCGGTATGCCCAGCTGGCTCAGCACGCACGCGACATTCGCCTCGGCGCCGCCCGCGCCCCGATCGAATACGGGGGAGTCCTCGAGCGGCCCGGGCGCCGCGATGAGCACCGCGAGGCCCTCGCCGACGGTGACAGCCCGGGCGGTCGGCTGGATCACACCAATCTCCTTCGAATGGTTGCGGCTTTCGGACATTACGTGCGGACTAACCACCGGAAACACGATGTGCAACAAGCGTTGCAAATGACGCAATGCATGATTGCTTTGACCGGAAGGAGCGTCGTGGCCGCCGACAAAGGAGTCGCCGCCCTGAGTGACACCGTCCCCGCCCGCGGTGACACCGTCCTCGGGGACACGGTCGCCGCCGTGGGAGACACGGTCCTCGGCCCGCAGCACAAATCGCTGCCGCCCGCCGCCTGGGGGCTGACCGTGCGCGAATACCTGGCCACGACCCCGCATCTGGACGACCTGCAAACCCCCGTGCTGACCATGGACCGCTTCGGACTCGACGCCAATCGCGCGGTCATGGCCGACTGGGCCACGGCCGCCGGTGTGCGGCTCGCGCCCCACGGCAAGACCTCCATGTCTCCGCAACTCTGGAAAGAGCAACTCGACGCCGGAGCCTGGGGCATCACCCTCGCCACCGGCTGGCAGGTGCAGGTCGGCCGCGCCCTCGGCCTGGGTCGCATCATGCTCGCCAACGCTCTGCTCGACCCGACCGGATTACGTTGGGCCGCAGCCGAAATCGCCAGCGACCCGAACTTCGAGCTCTACAGCTGGGTGGACGGCGTCGACTCGGTGCGCGAAATGGAACGCCACCTCGGGTCCGCCCCCGCAGGCGTGAAACTGAACGTCATCGTCGAACTCGGTGGGCCACACGGCCGTACCGGCGCCCGCGGCCTCGCCGCCGCCCACGAGGTCGCCGACGCGGTCCACGCATCCCCGCGCCTGCGCCTGGCCGGAGTCGGCGGCTACGAAGGCGCACTCGCCCACGACCGCACATCGGAAGGGCTTGCCGCTGTCCGGCATTACCTCGATGAGATCGCGATTCTGCACCAGGAACTCGCCGCCGCCGGGCGATACGACGAATTCCTCGGCCGGTCGCGTCCCGGCGACGCCGCCTCGGACACGGGAGCGCCGCGGGAGTCCACCGGTGCCACCGCGGGCGAGGCGAGGTCGGCGCGCGCGGGCCGGAGCGCGATCGTGACAGCGGGCGGCAGTGCGTACCCGGATCTCGTCGTCGAACGCCTTGCCGGGCTCGCGGATGAGGAAGGCGCACACGGGGTCCCGACAACGGTCGTGCTGCGGTCCGGGGCCTATCTGATTCACGACGACGGCTTCTACTCGGGGATTTCGCCGCTGGCCGCCGGGCGCGCGGAGCGTTCGTTGCGGTCGGCCATGCACGGGTGGGCACGGTGTGTGTCCCGGCCGGAGGCGGAGCTCGCGCTGCTCGATGCGGGTAAGCGGGATCTGCCGTTCGATGAGGGGTTGCCGGTCCCGCAGCGGTTGGCGGGACCGGCAAGCATCGCGCTGCCCGAAGGGGCCACGGTGTCGGCGTTGAACGATCAGCACACTTTTCTGCGGTTGCCGGGTGGAACGGCGGCCGATGTGCCGGTGGGAAGTGTGGTGCGGCTGGGGCTTTCGCACCCGTGTACCGCGTTCGACAAGTGGCGGCTCATTCCGGTGATCGACGATGCCGCCGCCGAGCGGCCGCGGGTCGTCGACTTCCTGCCCACCTACTTCTGAGCGGGATGTCATGGCTGACTTGCCGATTCGTGACATCGACGTTATCGACGGCACCGGCGCTCGACGATATCGGGCGGATGTGGTGGTCGACGGCGGGCGCATCGCGGAGATCGCCGGGCCCGGCACCGTCGCGGGTGCCGACCGGATCCTGGACGAGGGCGAGAATCTGGTGCTGGCACCGGGATTCATCGATATGCACGCGCATTCCGATCTGCATCTGCTCACCCACCCGGGGCACTTTCCCAAGCTGAGTCAGGGCATCACCACCGAGGTCATCGGCCAGGACGGTCTGTCCTATGCCCCCATCGACGATGCCGCGCTGGCCATCGTGCGCCGCCAGATCGCCGGGTGGAACGGCAATCCCGCCGATCTCGACTTCGACTGGCGTACGGTGTCGGAGTACTTGGACCGGCTCGATTCGGCCGGGATCACGCCGAACGCCGCGTATCTGGTGCCGCAGGGAACGCTGCGCCTGATGGTGGTCGGCACCGAGCAGCGGGCGGCCACACCGGCGGAGATCCAGCGCATGCGCCTGATCCTGCGGCAGGCACTGGGCCAGGGCGCGGTCGGCATGTCCAGCGGGCTCACCTACACGCCCGGAATGTACGCCGACACTTCCGAACTCGCGGCACTGTGCGAGGTGGTCGCGGAATTCGGCGGCTTCTACGCCCCGCACACCCGCTCCTACGGGGCCGGTGCGCTGGACGCCTACGCCGAGATGATCGACCTGTCGCGCCGCACCGGCTGCGCCCTGCACCTGACCCACGCCACCATGAACTTCGGCGAGAACCGCGGGCGCGCACCGGAATTCCTGGCACTGATCGACAGCGCACTCGCCGACGGCTGCGATATCAGCCTCGACACCTACCCGTACCTGCCGGGCTCCACCACGCTGTCGGCGCTGCTGCCCAGCTGGGCCATGTCCGGCGGCCCGGACGCCGCCCTGGAACGCCTCGCCGATCCCGAGGCCCGGGCGCGCATCGCGGCCGACGTCGACATCAATGGATCCGACGGGTGTCACGGTGTGACCGTGGAGTGGGAGACCATTCAGATCAGCGGTGTCGCCGATCCGGAACTCGGGCCCTACGTGGGCCGGACGGTCGCCGAGATCGCCGCGAGCCGGGCATGTGCTCCGGTCGAGGTGTTCTTCGACCTGCTGACCCGGGATGAGCTGGCCACCAGCATTCTTCAGCACGTCGGCCACGAGGAGAACGTGCGCGCCATCATGCGTCACCACCGCCACATGGGCGGCACCGACGGCCTGCTCGCCCCCGCCCGACCGCACCCCCGCGCCTGGGGCACCTTCCCGCGCTACCTGGGTCACTACACCCGCGAACTCGGAGTCCTCGACCTCGCGGACTGCGTCCACCATTGCACCGGCCGCCCCGCCGAGCGCCTGCGCCTGCGCCACCGCGGTCTCATCCGTGTGGGCCACGCCGCCGACCTGGTCCTGTTCGACCCGGCCACGGTCATCGACACCGCGACCTTCGAGGAGCCGGAACAGCAGGCCCGGGGCATTCCGTACGTCCTCGTCAACGGCGAATTCGCTTTGGACGCGGGCAAACCCACCGGCATCCGAGCTGGACGCACCCTGCGACTGGACGCCGCGAGCGGGACGACCCGATGACCGCGATCGCCGCGTTGCGTTCCCGTGCGTCGGAAATTCGTTCCGCGCGGAGGCCGGGCGAATCCGCCTCGACCGCAAGCAAACCCATCGGCACACGCGGGGTGGACGCAGGCCCGCGAGCCACTCGAAAGGAGACTCGATGACTGGCGCGGTGGACGGCGATCGCCCCGCTGTGGAGGCCATCCTGGCCGATCGTGCGCTGACAGTGGTGCGCGCAGCGGAGATTCCGGATCCGGTCGCCTTGGCCGGGGCGCTGGCCGGGGCCGGAATCCGGGCGTTGGAACTGACATTCACCACGCCCGGGGTGCTGGACGGCATTCGCAAGATCGCCGACTCCGGCGTCGGGGTGATCGGGGCGGGCACCGTGCTCACCCGGGGCCAGGCCGAATCGGCCATCGAGGTCGGGGCGCGGTTCCTGGTGACGCCGGGACTCACTGAGCAGGTCGCCGAGGTGGCCGCGAAACACGAGATCCCGGTCGTGATGGGCGCTTTCACGCCGTCGGAGGTGATGCGCGCCATGGAGCTGGGTGCGGCCGCGGTCAAGATCTTCCCCGCCCGGGCGCTCGGGCCGGGCTATCTGAAGGACCTGCGCGGTCCCTTCCCGAACGTCCGCCTGATCCCCTCCGGCGGGGTCAACGCGGGCAATGCCGCCGACTTCCTCGCCCACGGGGCGGTGGCGGTCACCGCCGGAACCGATGTCGTGCCGCCGGCCGCCGTGGCGGCGGGCGAATGGGCCGAAATTGCCTCGCGCGCGGCCGCATTCGTTCGAGCTCTGAACTGATTCAAGTGTGAACTGAGAGGTACCCCCATGAGCACCACCGTGGACTGGCTGCGAACCAGCACGCCGGGACTGCTGCTGCTCTGCGGTGCGGCCATCGCCGTACTGCTGATCGCGATCATCCGGTTCAAGCTGGAACCGTTCATCGCCCTGCTGCTCACCGGGCTCGGACTGGCGCTGGCCGCCGGACTGCCCGTCTCGCAGATCGTGGGCACCGCACTGAAATCCAGTGACTCCCTGCTGGAAACCGGATTCGGCTCGATCCTGGGCCACATCGCCGTCATCATCGGCCTGGGCACCGTGCTCGGCGCGATCCTGGAACGCTCCGGCGGCGCGGACGTACTGACCGCCAAGCTGCTGAACCTGTTCGGCGAGAAGGGCGCTCCCGTCGCCATGGGCCTGCTCGGGCTCATCTTCGGCATCCCCGTCTTCTTCGATATCGGCATCTTCGTGCTCGCGCCGCTGGTGTACGTGGCGGCCAAGCGCGGCGGCCGTTCGCTGGTGCTCTACGCCCTGCCCATGCTCGCCGGTCTGTCCATGACGCACGCGTTCCTGCCGCCGCACCCGGGTCCGGTATCGCTGGGCGGGCTGCTCGGGGTCAGCCTGGGCTGGCTGATCGTCATGGGATTCGTCTGCGGCATACCGGGATTCATCGCCGCGGGCATCGTGTGGGGCGGCTGGGTCGGTAAGCGTGTGCAGATCGAGGTGCCCGCGGAGTTCCTGGTCGGCAAGCAGGACGACGGATTCGGCGCCGGCCCCGACGGGCCGGGCGCGGCGGCCGGTGACACCGCCACCGCGACGCTGGTCAAGCGACCCCCGGCGGTGGGCCTGATCGGGGCCATCATCGCGATTCCGCTGGTGCTGATCCTGGGCGCGACCTTCGGCACCCAGCTGCTGTCCAAGGGCTCGAAACCGTTGCAGGTCTTGACCTTCCTGGGCACCCCCGCCGTGGCGCTGCTGCTCACCGTGCTCATCGCCTTTTATGTCCTGGGCATCCGGCGCGGCTCGTCGGTGCAGGAACTGAGCGCCGTCACCGCCGAATCGCTGCGGCCGGTCGGCATGCTGCTGCTGGTCGTCGGTGCGGGCGCGTTCTTCGGAAGGGTGATCTCCGCCACCGGAATCGGGACCGCGCTCGCGCACACCATGGCCGCCGCCGGGCTGCCGGTGATCGTGCTGGCCTACGTGATCAGCTGCGGCCTGCGCATCGCGCAGGGCTCGGCGACGGTGGCCATTGTCACCACGGGCGGCATCGTCGCGCCGCTGGTGCACGAGCAGGGCTACTCCCAGCTGGCGCTGGCGCTGATCGCCATGGCCATCGCGGCCGGATCGATCATCCTCAGCCACGTCAACGACGGCGGGTTCTGGATCATCGCCAAGTTCTTCAATATGACCGTCAAACAGACGCTGCAAACCTGGACCGTGCTCGAGACGGTGCTGTCGGTGGTCAGTGTCGCGGTGGCCGCCGTGCTGTTCGCGATACTCGCGTGAGGTGAGGTTCGGGCAGAGTGGAACCAGACACTTCGGATAGGGAGACCCGCATGGACCTACCGATCGCCGGTTCCGCTCTTGCCGTATCCACCGCGTCCACCGTCTATCAGCTCGCGCTCGCCGCCGGGCCCTACGACATCAATATCGAGGGGGAGCTGGCGGTGCACAGTCCCACCGGGGCCAGACTGCACCGCATTCCGGGCGAGCCGCACACCGACGATCTGGTCGCGGCGCTCACCGGGGTGATCGTGGCGGCGACGGTCGCGGACAACGGTGAGCTGCGCATCGATCTGGCCTCCGGTCACCGCCTGGTGGTGGAACCGGACCCGTATTTCGAGGCGTGGAACGTGACCGCGCCCGGCCGCTACCTGGTGGTCTGCATGCCCGGTGGCGAGCTGGCGGTGTGGTCGGCCGAAACCTGAACGCCGGGTGGATGATTCGGTTCGGGCGTCGCGGGCGGTGAACCCCGCCGGGTTCGCCGCCGCGACGACGGATACCTCGCGGCACGCAGCGCCGGACACATCGGCGACGGTGCCGTGATCCGCGTTCGTGCCGTCCCCTCGCGGACACCCGGTGTCGCCGTGCGGCGCATCGCACGGCCTGGAAAGCATGGCGATCGCCGCACCTGTCGGTCAAGCCCGCGCCCTGACCCAATTTGTACCGGTCGGTTTGTTATCTGCCGATCGAGCGGTGCCGGTGGCGAAATGCTGGCGGTAGCGTTCGGGGGTGGTGCCCAGGCGGCGGGTGAAGACGCGGTGCAGGGTTTCGCCGTGGCGGTAGCCGAGCTGGCGGGCGATCGCGCCGATGGTCAGCTCGGTGGATTCCAGCAGGCGGCGGGCCGCTTCCAGGCGCAGGTCCTCGACGAAAGCCGCAGGGGTGCAGCCGGTTTCGGTGCGGAAGGCGCGGGCGAAATTGCGTTCGCTCATGTCCGCGCGGCGGGCCAGGGCGGCCACCGCCAGGTCCTCGTCGAGGTGGTCGGGTAGCCACCGCTGGACGGCGCGGATGGCCGGGGTGCGGGCGGGCTGGCTGCGCAACTGGGCGCTGAACTGCGCCTGGCCGCCGGGGCGGCGGGTGAATACGACGTACACGCGCGCGATCAGGGCGGCGGTTTCGCTGCCGTGGTCGTCCTCGACCAGGGCCAGCGCCAGATCGACGCCCGCCGACATGCCCGCCGAGGTCCAGCGATTGCGGTCGCGCACGTAGATGCGATCCGGTTCGACGGTGACGCGCGGATAGCGCCGCGCCATCAGGGCGGTCGAACCCCAATGGGTGGTCGCCCGGTAGCCGTCGAGGAGTCCGGCGGCGGCCAGCAGCAGCGCGCCCGCGCACACCGACGCCACCCGCCGGGCCTTGCGGGCCAGCGCCGGCAATTCCGGAACCACCTCGGCGGCACCGGGACCGGACACATTGCCGCCGACCACGATGAGGGTGTCGTAATCCTCGCCCGCGGCGAGCTCCGCCAGCGAATGCGCGACCGAGAGGGTCAGGCCACCGTCACAGGTGATCGGGCGGCCGCCCGGCGAGGCCGTCAGCAACCGGTAGGGCAGGACCGGGGCGACGCGATCGGCGGCGGGGCCGGGGTTTTCCGAGGCGGCCGCGGTGCCGTCGGTGGCGATCGAGTGACCCCGCAGCTCCGGCGGGAGTCGGTCGCGCGGCGTCTCGACCAGGGTGTTGAGCAGTGCGAACACATCCAGGGGCCCGGCGAGTTCGGAGATCTGCATGCCTTGGAAGACAACGAAAACGATGGTGCGGGGCGCGGGCACCCCGCCATCATCGCAGTCGGAGCGGTCGGCGGCCATGGTCAGTTGCTGATCGATCCAGCCACATTGGGGGTGGTGTGCCGGTTCAGGAACGGGATGATCAGCGCGGCCGTGCGTTCGGGGAACTGGGCGTGGGGGTAGTGGCCGCCGCGGTCGACCACGGTGAGTTGGCCGAGGCCGGGCGGTAGGGCGGAGACGATCGCGCGGCCCTCGGCTTCGGGGTGCGGGTAGTCGGGATCCTCGGCACCCATGATCACCAGTGCGGGACAACGGACTTCGGCCAGTCGGGCCTCTGCGTCGGCGGGGGTGGTTCTGCCGGTTTTCATGAATTCCGCCCAGCGTCCGGGCTCGCGCAGCAGGTGTCGGAGTCCGGTGAGGTAGTCGTCGTGATCGATGGGCTCGGTCGGGTAGGCCACGCCCTCCAGGTAGGCGAACCACAGCCGGGGCGAACCGAACAACTGGGTGCCGACGAGCTGCCACATGCCGATGCGGTGCCGTCGATCCGACCACAGCGCGCCGAGATCGACGCTCTGGGTGAGCGTGAACGGATTGATCTCGACGATCGCCGACACCAGTTCCGGGGCCTCGGCCGCCGCGATCGTCGCGGATCCACCCGACAGCGAGTGCCCGACGATCACCGCCGGACCCCCGAAATGCCGGATGACACCGAGCAGATCGAGGGCCACATCGGTACGGCTGATGGCGGCCTTGCCGGTCACCGACGGCCAGTCCAGGCTGGACTCGCCGTGGCCGCGCATATCGGCATTGACCACGCGGTATCCGGCGGCGGCCAGCGGACCGGCCAGATTCCGGAAGTCCCGCCGGTGCGTGCCCATGCCGTGCGACAGCACCACCAGCGGGCCGTCGCCGATCACATCGCAGGCGATCCGTCCGTGCTCGAGGGTTACGTACTCGGTCATTTCCCGTTCCTTCCAAGCTGTTTCGTGACAGCCGGAATTGAACGCCGGAAACGG
Source organism: Nocardia seriolae NBRC 15557 (assembly GCF_007990715.1). Classification (GTDB taxonomy): domain Bacteria; phylum Actinomycetota; class Actinomycetes; order Mycobacteriales; family Mycobacteriaceae; genus Nocardia; species Nocardia seriolae. Next base: position 20,752 of record NZ_BJWY01000036.1, read on the forward strand.
GCTCGGGCCGAGGGCTCGGGCCGGGCGGATCAGTCGGATGGCAGATCCGGTCAGTCGCTGACCGGATCCGAAACCGTCAGTCGCTGACCGTATTCGCCGGGATCGGCACGGGCGCGCCGAACCAGGTGGTGAGGGCGTCCCGCAGCGCCGGTGCCGACGTGTCCGGATCCTCGCCGACCGTTGCGGCCCAGGCGATGTGGGCGTCGGGGCGGATGAGCAGGGCGTCGGCGGGGCGGTCGGCGGTGGTGGCGGTGCGGATGTCCACGCGATCGGACCACTGCTCGGCGATCTCGCGCAGGCGACCTCGATGGCCCCGTCGTCCAGCACGGTCACCGAATCGGGCACGCTGACCTGGCCCAGCCGGTTGACCTCCGGGTAGGTGATGCCGGGAAAATCGATTCCGGCCACGGCGCGGACGCGGCTGCGCGCGCCGTCGCAGGCTACCACGTAGCTCGCGCCCAACCGGTATTCGCCGTCCGGTCCGCGCACGTCCACGGTGACCCCGGTGTCGTCCTGCTCGATCCCGGTCACCTCGTGCCCGCGCCACACCTGTGCGCCCAGCTCGTTCGCCCGATCATCAAGGAGCTGTTCGAGTTTCGGCTGCGGCAGGTGCATCGCACGCAGCGGCGAATCCGCGAGCGGGGTGAAGTCCACGTGCATGTCGCCGAACGGCAGCGCCGCTATCGGCCCGGCGTCCGTGCCGATCTCCGCCAGCCGCCCCGACAGTCCCCGATAATCCAGTAATTGCAGGATCTGCCCACCGAGCCCATTGGCCTTGGGCACCGTCCGCAGCTGCGGCGACCGCTCCAGCACCACCGGCCGCACCCAGGCCAGCCGGAGTTCGGCGGCCAGCATCAGGCCCGTCGGGCCCGCACCCACGATGATCACATCGGTATCCGAAATACGCACTCGCACTGCTCCGTTTCCGTGGGTCCTGGCTACGGTCAGCGATTCTGCAGCATTGCCGGGGTCTTGCCGCAAGCCCCGGCGTGCGATATACGTTGGAGAGGGAAAGGATTCGACATCCTTTCCCTTCGTTGTCTCCCGGACCGGATGATCAGCCCCGCACGCGGGTGAGGGCGGCCATGGGGAAGTGGCGGGAGCTCAGCGCCCGGTAGGTGTCGAAGTGCGAGTAACCGGCGGTGAGGGTGCTCCAGAGGGTTTCGTACTCGGCCTCGTCGGTGATGAAACGGACTGTGACGGGGAAGGTTTCGCGGCCGATGCGGACCGTGGCCCGATCGGGCGCGGCGACGAGGTTCTTCCACCAGTTCGGGGTGCCGGGGTTGCCGCCGTTGGAGCCGCAGATGAGCAGGGCATCACCGGACCGGATCTGCATGAGCATGACCGGGCGGGGCACACCGGATCTGCGGCCGGGCACGGTGAGTTCGAGGACGGGATCGCCGAAGAGGGTGGCGAAGCGGGTGCCCTGGAAGCGGTCGTAGAGGCGGCGGTGGACCCGGCCGTAGAAGCGGGTGACCGGGCCCAGGTGGGTGCTGGAGAAGTAGTTGAAGCGACCCGCGAGGGTGAGCCGGGTGGAATCGGTGACGGGCATGGGGGCTCCCTCGGTGTACGGTCCTGTCGCGGGTGACTATACGCGGTGTCCAGTGAGTTGACGCCCTATGGTGCCAGTAGTCGCTGGATCGTTGTGTAGCTGGGGATTTCACCGACCAGGGCATGTCCGTGGGTGACCGATTCCGCGGTGTGCACCGCCGCCGCCAGCGCCGCGCGGTACAGCAGCGAGCCGGTGCTGACCCGGCGCACACCGAGGTCGGCGAGTTCGGCCACGGTCGCCCCGGTGGGGGAGAACAGGATGTTCAGCGGCGCGGTCAAGGCCGTCGTGAGTTCGCGGATGCGCTCGGGATCGGTGACGCCGGGCACGAAAATACCGTCGGCGCCGCACTTCTCGTAGTGCAGCACGCGATCGAGGGTGGACTCCTGGTCGGCGCCCATCCAATAGGTGTCGGTGCGCGCGTTCACGAAAAGCTCCGGCACGCGGGCCTTCACGGCCGCGATCAGCGCGCCGTGCGCCTGCGGATCGGCCAGCTCCGTATTGGATCGGCTGTCCTCCAGGTTGATTCCCGCGATGCCCGCCGCCGCGAGTTCGGCGCAGAACTCGGCCACCTCGTCCGGATCGGTGCTGAATCCGCCCTCGATATCGACGCTGACCGGAATCGACAGCCGCCCGAGCCGGGTTGCCAGCGAGAGGGTTTCGGCCCGGGTGGACGCCGTCCCGTCGGGCAGTCCCGCCGCCGCGGCCACCCCGAGGCTGGTGGTGCCGATCGCCGGGAATCCGGCCTCGGCCAGCATGGCCGCCGACCCGAAATCCCAGGCGTTGGGCAGCATCAGCGGTCGTTCACCGCGGTGCAGACTCCGGAACAGCTCGGTCTTCGTCATGGTGCGGCTCCGTAACTCGACGGGTCAGTTCACGCAGGGGATCTTCGAGCCGATCGTAGTCGTCACGGGCTTGCCGGAATCCGGGGCGTCCGAGGTGGTTCCGTCCGCGGCGGCGGCGCTGGTCGGTGAGCTGCCGCCGGCGCTCGTGGTCGGGCTGGTGGTGGTCGCGGCCGGATCGAGGGACGCCGGAATGTCGAGATCGGCTCCCACCACCAGTTTCACGTGCCCGGCCGACACCGAACTCGACGGGCTCACCGGGATGCCGCCGAACATCTCCGAGAGCTGTTTGGCGTCGGTGTCCGCGCCCGTCCCGTAGTAGATCGTGGAGGTGGTGCCGTCCGCATAGGTGGCATTGCTCACATCACCGGCCGGAAATCCCTTGCCGGTCAGCAACTTCGACACCTTGGCGGCCTGCCCGGGGGTGCCGCTGGCATTGGCCACGTCCAGTGTGGAGGTCGGCGTGGTGGCCGGGGCGGCGGGCGCGACCGGGGTGGACACCCCGAACGCCTCGCGCACCGTCTTCTTGATGGCCACCGGATCGATGATGTTGACGTCCTGGCCGTCGATATTGTCGTAGCGCAGCACCGGCAGCGTGCGGAACTCCACCGTCGGGGATTCCGCGCGGCCCAGCGTGGTGGCGAAATCGCTGAGGCTCCAGCCGTCGGAGAGCACCACGTCCTTGTGCGCCACATCCATCAGCGCCTTGAGCCGCACCGGATTGGCCAGCGTGCCCGAGCTCTTCAGGGAATTGGCGACCGAGGTGAGGAATGCCTGCTGCCGGTGGGTGCGGTCGAGGTCGCCGTTCTCGAGGCCGTGGCGCTGGCGCACGAAGGCGAGCGCGTCGGAGCCGTCGAGATGCTGCGGTCCGGCGGGGAAGACCGCGCCGGAGTAGTAGCTGTCATCCACGGCGTGATTGAGGCACACGTCGACCCCGCCCAGCGCGGTCGCCAGATCGTAGAAACCGGCCAGGGAGATCTCCGCGAACCGATTGATCGGCACGCCGGTGAGCGCCTTCACGGTCTGAACGATGCTGGCGCGGCCCGCTTCCCGGCCCTGGCGCTCGAGCTCGGGGCCTTCGGCCATGCCCTTGGCCTTGAGCTTCTCCTCGACCGTGTACTTCTTGAGGCCGTAGGACTCCTTGATCTTGGCGTGGTCGTAGCCCGGAATGCCCTGTACCGGCACGTAGTCGTCGCGCGGGATGGAGAACGCGACGATGTGTTTCAGATCCTTCGGAATGTGCACCAGGATGAGCGAATTGGCGTTGTAGCCGCCCTCGCTGCCGTCACCGGCGTGCAGCTGGTCGAGGATCTCCTTGGGTAGGTCGTTGCCGTTCAGGTCTTTTCGGGTGTCCAGGCCGATGAGCAGCATATTGATATCGCCGTCGAGGTTCACGTCCTCCGGGGAAATGGCGCCGGAACGCACGAAGCCCGCGTCGAAATCCATGCGGCCGTACCAGACGATGCCTGTAATGCCCATCACAGCGGTGGCCACCAGCGCCGTGATGCCGCGTCCGGCCAGGCGTAGGCGCCTGTCCCGTTCACGCCTGGCGGGGGTGCGCCCGGGCTTCTCCTCGGCCCGCCGCCTGCCCGCCCGCCGACCGTTGGAGGGGGGCTCGGCGCGGCGCGACCGGCGGGGAGTCGGGGTGGGCTTCTCCGGTGTCCGGCGGCGGCGGCCCGCTTCGGGACCGACGACCGGCAGCGGTTGGGTGGCGTCGTCGTACATGGCGCTGTCGAGTGTGCCGTAATCGGCGCTCGCTGTCAGATTCTCGACCCGTTGTGAATGAGCTTGCACGGTCGTGCATAATCATCACATGGCGGATGTCTCGAACGGGCCCCTGCGGGTCGCGGTAGCTGGTGCGAGCGGGTACGCGGGCGGTGAAGTCCTGCGCCTGCTACTCGGGCACCCAGCCTACCGAAGCGGGCGCCTCGAGATCGGGGCGCTGACGGCGGGGTCCAATGCCGGCACCACCCTGGGTGAGCTGCAGCCGCATCTGCTGCCGCTGGCCGACCGGGTGCTCGGGCCCACCACCGTCGAGGAGCTCGCGGGCCACGACGTGGTGTTCCTGGGCCTGCCGCACGGGCAGTCCGCCGCGATCGCCAAGACATTGCCGGAGTCCACGATCATCATCGACTGCGGGGCCGATTTCCGGCTCACCGACGCGAGCGCGTGGGAGAAGTATTACGGCACCGCGCACGCGGGCAGCTGGCCCTACGGGTTGCCGGAGCTGCCCGGCGGGCGCGAGCGGCTGCGCGGGGCGACCCGGATCGCGGTGCCCGGTTGCTATCCGACCGTTTCCAGCCTGGCGCTGGCCCCGGCCATCGCGGCCGGGATCATCGAGCCGCGGGTGAATGTGGTTGCGGTGAGCGGCACTTCGGGCGCCGGACGCAAGCTCGATGTCGGGCTGCTGGGCTCGGAGGTGATGGGCTCGCTGCGGGCGTATGGCATCGCGGGCGCGCACCGGCACACCCCGGAGATCGCGCAGAATCTCAAGGCCGCGGGATCGGGTGCGGACGTGAGTGTTTCGTTCACCCCGGTGCTGGCCCCACTGCCGCGTGGCATCCTGGCGACCTGCACCGCGCCGACCACCGTGGACGCGGAGACCGCTCGCGCCGTCTACGAGAAGGCGTACGCCGATGAGCCTTTCGTGCACCTGCTGCCCGAAGGCGTACTCCCGCAGACCGGTTCGGTGCTGGGCTCCAATGCCGTCACCCTCCAGGTCACCGTGGACACCGACGCCGGGCTGTTGGTGGTGATCGGCGCGATCGACAACCTGACCAAGGGCACCGCGGGCGCCGCGGTGCAATCCATGAATTTGGCGCTCGGAATCGACGAGACCGCAGGACTTTCCACCGTAGGAGTGGCACCGTGACAATCGACAACGGCAAGCTGGTGCGGACCCAGGGCGTCACCGCACCGTTGGGTTTCCGGGCCGCGGGTATCGCCGCGGGCATCAAGAAGTCCGGCAAGCCGGACCTGGCGCTGGTGTTCAACGAGGGGCCGGAGTACGCGGCCGCGGGCGTGTTCACCCGCAACAAGGTCAAGGCCGCGCCGGTGCTGTGGTCGCAGCAGGTGCTGACCGGCGGGCGGCTGCGCGCGGTCATCCTGAATTCCGGTGGCGCGAACGCGTGTACGGGTCCGGGCGGGTTCCAGGACACCCACGCCACCGCCGAGGAACTGGCGAAGGCGTTGAGCAACTGGGGAACCGAGACCGGTGCGGGCGAGATCGCGGTCTGCTCCACCGGTTTGATCGGCGACCGGCTGCCGATGGGCAAGCTGATCCCGGCCGTCACCGAGATCGTGCACGAGATGGGTGGCGGGCTCTCGGGCGGCGCGGAGGCGGCGCGGGCCATCATGACCACCGACACCGTGCCGAAAGAGGCTGCCTTCCACCACAGGGACAAGTGGAACGTGGGCGGCATGGCCAAGGGCGCGGGCATGCTCGCGCCGTCGCTGGCCACCATGCTGGTGGTGCTGACCAGCGATGTGGTCGCCACGCCGGAGCAGCTGGACGCGTCGCTGCGCAATGCCACGAAGTACACCTTCGACCGGCTCGACGTGGACGGCTCCTGCTCCACCAATGACACCGTGCTGCTGCTGGCCAATGGCGCGTCCGGGCTCACCCCGAGCCAGGCGGATCTGAATGCGGCCGTGCTCGCGGTCTGCGACGATCTGGCCGAGCAGCTCATGTCCGACGCCGAGGGCGTCACCAAGCGCGTGCACATCACCGTGAAAGGCGCTGTGAGCGAGGAGGAAGCGCTCATCGGGGCACGGGCGCTGGCGCGCGACAGCCTGGTCAAGACCGCGTTCTTCGGGTCGGATCCGAACTGGGGCCGGGTGCTGGCCTCGATCGGCATCGCGCCCATCGAGCTGGATCCCAACCGGGTCTCGGTGTCGTTCAACGGATCTCCGGTGTGCATCGACGGTGCCGGTGCGCCGGGCGCGCGCGAGGTGGATCTGTCGGGGGCCGATATCAATGTCCTCGTCGAGCTGAATCTGGGCGACGGTGAGGCCACCGTGCGTACCACCGACCTCTCGCACGGGTACGTCGAAGAGAATTCGGCCTACAGCTCATGAACGAGGTGGCGCAGCGGCTTTCGGCCCTCGACAAGGCGCACGTCCTCGCCGACGCGCTGCCGTGGCTGCAGAAGTTTCGCGACAAGATCGTGGTGGTGAAGTACGGCGGCAACGCCATGATCGACGACGAGCTCAAGCGGGCGTTCGCGGCGGACATGGCGTTCCTGCGCACGGTCGGCGTGCACCCGGTGGTGGTGCACGGCGGCGGGCCGCAGATCAGCGCCATGCTGAAGAAGCTGGGCATGACCGGTGAGTTCCGCGGCGGCTTCCGGGTCACCACGCCCGAGGTCATGGATGTGGTGCGCATGGTGCTGTTCGGGCAGGTGGGCCGGGAACTGGTGGGGCTCATCAATGCTCACGGGCCCTACGCGGTCGGCATCTCCGGTGAGGACGCGCACCTGTTCACCGCCACCCGCCGCACGGTGCAGGTCGACGGCGAACCCACCGATATCGGCCTGGTCGGCGACGTCACCTCCGTGGAACCGTCGGCCGTGCTGGATCTCATTGCGGCGGGCCGGATTCCGGTCGTCTCCACCATCGCACCGGACGCGGACGGCGTGGTGCACAACATCAATGCCGACACCGCGGCGGCCGCGCTGGCGCAGGGCATCGGCGCGGAGAAGCTGGTCATCCTCACCGATGTCGAGGGCCTGTACACGAATTGGCCCGACCGGTCCTCGCTGACCACCCGCATCGACACCGACGAGCTGGCCAAGCTGCTGCCCTCGCTGGACGAGGGCATGGTGCCCAAGATGGAAGCCTGCCTGCGTGCCGTCGAGGGCGGTGTCCCGACCGCGCACGTCATCGACGGGCGGGTCGCGCATTCGGTCCTGCTGGAACTGTTCACCGGGGAGGGCATCGGCACGATGGTCACCCCAGCACAGGAGATCTCATGAGCGAGCGTAGCGAGCGGAGAATGAACACAGCCACGAGTGTGCTCGTGCTGGAGCCGAGCGCCAGCGAGGTGGAAGCATGAGCACAGCTGATATTCAGCAGCGGTGGCAGACCGCACTGATGAACAACTACGGCACCCCCAAGGTGGCGCTGGTGCGCGGCGCGGGCGCGGTGGTCTACGACGCGGACGGCAAGCGCTACCTGGACTTCCTGGGCGGCATCGCGGTCAACAGCCTCGGGCACGCGCATCCGGCCATCCTGGCGGCGGTCACCCAGCAGCTGGGGACGCTGGGCCACGTGTCGAATCTGTATGCCTCCGAACCGGTTATCGAGCTCGCCGAGCGGCTGCTCGCGCACTTCGGCGACGGGCACGGCAAGGCGTTCTTCTGCAATTCCGGTACCGAGGCCCATGAGGCCGCGTTCAAGATGGCGCGGCTGACGGGGCGCACCAAGATCGTCGCCTGTGAGGAGGCGTTCCACGGGCGGACCATGGGCGCACTGGCTCTGACCGGTCAGCCCTCGAAGCGGGCCCCGTTCGAGCCCATGCCGCCGGGCGTAGTGCACGTGCCCTACGGCGACGCGCTCGCGCTGGCCGCCGCCGTCGACAAGGACACCGCCGCGGTGTTCATCGAGCCCATCATGGGTGAGAGCGGCGTCGTGGTGCCCCCGGCCGACTATCTGGCCAAGGCCCGCGCCATCACCAAAGAGCAAGGCGCGCTGCTGATCCTGGACGAGGTGCAGACCGGCATCGGCCGCACCGGCGCGTTCTACGCGCACCAGGCGGCGGGCATCGTTCCCGATGTCATCACCCTGGCCAAGGGCCTGGGCGGCGGCCTACCCATCGGTGCGGTGCTGGCCCAGGGCGCGGCGGCGGAGCTGTTGCAGCCCGGCATGCACGGCACCACCTTCGGCGGCAATCCAGTCTGTGCCGCAGCCGCTCTGGCGGTGCTGCGCACCATCGACGAGGAGGGGCTGCTGGCCCACGTCGAGACCGTCGGCAAGATCCTCGCCGACGGCATCGAGAACCTGCACCACCCGCTCGTCGACCACGTGCGCGGCGCGGGCCTGCTGCTCGGCATCCAGCTGACCGCCGATGTGTCCGGTCAGGTGGAGACGGCTGCGCGGGAGGCGGGCTATCTGCTCAACGCGCCCAAGCCCAATGTGCTCCGGCTCGCGCCGCCGCTGGTTCTCACCGAGACTCAAGCCGAGAATTTCCTGTCCGACCTGCCCGGCATCCTGGATGCCGCCCAGGCCCCCGAGGAGACCAAGTGACCATCCGGCATTTCCTGCGTGACGACGACGTCACCCCCGCCGAGCAGGCCGAGATCCTGGCGATCGCGGCCGAACTCAAGGCCGTGCCGCTCGCGCGCCGGCCGCTCGACGGGCCGCGCGGCGTGGCGGTGATGTTCGAGAAGAACTCCACGCGTACGCGATTCTCCTTCGAGATGGGCATCGCGCAGCTCGGTGGGCACGCCGTCGTGGTCGACGGGCGCGACACCCAGCTGGGCCGCGAGGAGACCCTGGCCGATACCGGGCGGGTGCTCTCGCGGTACGTGGACGCCATCGTGTGGCGCACCTTCGAGCAGGCGCGCCTGGACGAGATGGCCGGGGCGGCAACGGTTCCCGTGGTGAACGCGCTGTCCAACGAGTTCCATCCCTGCCAGGTGCTGGCGGATCTGCAGACGCTCAAGGAGCGCAAGGGATCCGATCTGACCGGGCGCAATCTGGTCTACCTCGGCGACGGCGCGAACAATATGGCGCACTCGCTCATGCTGGGCGGCGTGACCGCGGGCATGAACGTCACCATCGCCGCCCCCGAGGGCTTCGAGCCGTTCGGCTGGATCGTCGACGCCGCCCAGAAGCGGGCCGCGGAAACCGGTGCGTCCATTGCGATCACGAGCGATCCGCAGGCCGCGGCCGAGGGCGCGGACGCGCTGGTCACCGACGCCTGGACCTCCATGGGCCAGGAGAACGACGGCCGCGATCGGGTCGCACCGTTCCGCCCGTTCCAGGTGAACGCCGACCTGCTCGCCCGCGCGGCCGCGGATGTGACCGTGCTGCACTGCCTTCCGGCGCATCGCGGCGAGGAGATCACCGACGAGGTCATCGACGGCCCGCGCAGCGCGGTCTGGGACGAGGCCGAGAACCGGCTGCACGCGCAGAAGGCGCTGCTGGTGTGGCTGCTGGAGAAGTTCGCGCGAGGTGAGAGGTGAGCAGCGGCGAACGTCGCTCACCCGCCGCGGTGTCCGGCAAGTCGGGGGCGGCCATCGCGCGCACCCGCGCCGGGCGCCAGGCCCGGATCGTCGCGATCCTGTCGCAGCACGAGGTCCGCAGCCAATCCGAACTGGCCGTGCTGCTTTCGGCCGAGGGAATCGAGACCACCCAGGCGACGCTCTCGCGTGATCTCGACGAACTCGGCGCGGTGAAGCTGCGCGCGGCCGACGGCGGCGCGGGCGTGTACGTGGTGCCCGAGGACGGCTCGCCCGTGCGCGGCGTCACCGGCGGTACCGAGCGGCTGTCCAAACTGCTGGGCGATCTGCTGGTCTCCACCGACGCCAGCGGCAATATCGCGGTGCTGCGCACCCCACCCGGGGCCGCGCACTTCCTCGCCAGCGCGCTCGACCGGGCCGCGTTGCCCGAGATCGTCGGCACCATCGCCGGCGACGACACCATCGCCGTCATCGCCCGCGAGCCCATGACCGGCGCGGAACTGGCCGCCAAGATCGAACAGCTGGCCTGAATCGGACTGTGCCGCAGGATAATTGCGGTAGCGTGGAACGCGTGTGCGCGTACGCTCGGAGGCACGATATCCCCGAGCGAGGAAACGCACATGTGCGAAGGCTATGGACTGATCGCATCTTTCGAAGCCGGGACCGGGTCCCGCCCCGAAGTCCCGGACCCGGTCCAGCCCAGCCTGAGCCGCACCGACGACGGAATCTGGGTCATCCTGGCGCACAAGGTGGCCCACCGCATCGAGGGCAAGGACCTGTTCGTCCCCGCCACCGGCGGTGACCCCTACCCCCTCGACGCCATCGCCCAGTGCCGCCGCGGCGCCACCCACCCGGCCCCCGACCCGAACTGCACCTGCGGCTTCCACGCCGTCTCCGAATCCGCCCCCGAACCCTACGGCGGCCGCTTCACGGTCCTGTCCGTAGCCCTCTCCGGCCGCATCCTCGCCGCCCACTGGACCCACGGCGGCATCCTCTTCCGAGCCGAACGCCAAACGGTCCTAACCTTCACCGACACCACCGTCCCCGACCCCATCCGAGTCCCGGACTACCCACCCCAACCCCCCACCCCACCCACCGAACCCAGCGGCCGCACCGCCCGCCTCCGCTCCCCCCGCCCCCGCGACCTCGACAGCGCGGCCCTACGCCTGCCGGTCACCCCACCCCCATTCGTCCGCCTCGCCGACGACGCCGGCTACTGCGCATTCACCCCCGCCCACACCACTTCGGCCCGCACCGCCGCGGCCCCGCCCAACCCAACCCCGGAATACCGGGCTGGTCGCCACCCCCACTCCCCGCTGCTATCCCACTAGCGCGTCCCGATCGTCGAGCGGCACAAATTTGGGTGATTTGTCCGGAATTGTCCTCCGGGATGTGCCACTCGATGACCACGCCTGTGGATGTGGGCGGGGTGGGTGTTTTCTGTGATCGCAGTCGCGATTGTGGCTGTGAGATACGTATGGATGATGGAGCCCACGTCGCCGACCTAGGGCGACCGGCCGACAATCGCGTGCCGAATTCGGTCAGGTGTCGAGGTGGGCGTGGTCGGCGGCGGCGCGGCCGGCGGTCCAGCCTTCGGCGCTGCGGATGGTGACGCCTCGGGTGCGGGATTGCGGGAAGAGGGCTTCGAGGGCGGTGTCGACGGCTTGTCGGTGGGAGGCCAGGACCGGGAGGAGGCGTTCGGGGTGTGGGGAATTCGCGATGGTGGTGGCGGTGGCTGCCTCGAGGCGTTCGCCGATTCGGGTGGCGTAGGCGATGAGGAAGGCTTTGCGGAAGGGGCGGGTGCGGGCGTCGTCGGTGCGGAGGTCCTGGTTGCCGGTGGCGATCATGGCTCGGGTGGACTGGAGGAGTAGTGAGGTGGTGAGGAGTTCTACGGCTTCCAGGTCCGGCTCGTCGCCGACGATGGTCACGAAGCCCCAGGAGGAGGCGAAGATGGCGCGGGCGCGATTGGCCTTGGCCACCACGTCGACCAGCAGGGCCTTGGCGTCGGTGTAGGGGGTGTCGAGCCAGATGCGTTGAGCGCCCGGTAGATCGGGGGTGGGGGTGGTGGCGTCGAGGAGTACGCGGTCGAGGGCGTACTTGGTCATGAGTTCCTGGGCCTTGGCCGAGAGGGTTTCGGCCTCTTCGGGGAAGGAGGTCGATTCGGCCTTGGCGAGCAGGCCGCGGACTCGGCCGAGGACCTTTTCGTCGACGTGGTGGTGGACGGTGCCGGGGGGACGGGCGGTGCCCGGCAGGGGCCTGATGAGTTCCAGCTTCGGAAGCAGCAGGAGCAGGGCGAGGGCTTCGATGACCGTGGTGACGGCCTCCGCGCCGGTCAGCATGTGCTTGTTCGTCCATTGGGCGAGATGCGGTGCCGAGTCCGACCACCAGACGTCGGCGTCGAGGTCGCGGAGTTGGCCGGTCCAGGTCTCGTCGATGGTGGCGGGGTCGAAAGTGGCCGTGTAGGAGGCCATTACGTCGGTGAGGAAGCTCTGTGCGAAGTCGTCGGCGCGGCGGCGGGCGGCCTGATGGATATCGGCCGGGAGCCAGCCGTTCCCGAAGGCCCTGGCGAGGACGTTCCGGCCCGCCAGCGCGGCGCCCTCGGCCACCTCGGGGGCGAGGGCGCCGCGACCGGCCAGTTTCCCGGCCGACCGTTTGGCGACCGCCGCATCGCCGCGCGGCGTCTTGCCGCGCGCCCCGCGCTGGGCCGACTGCACGGCGGCGGCCACGATCGCGTCGGCGATCTGCGGTGCGGTCGATGGCGTGGCGCCGGGCATGGGTCCTCGGATTCGTCGGGGGATCCGCGCCATTCTACGGCGGGCGGTAGTAGCGGTTGATCACCCGGCTTCCAGCGGTACCGGCTCCGGTGTGGGGGTTTTTGCCCTGCCCGGAGCCCACCAGTTGAAGCGGCCCATGGTCTGCATGAGCGCCGGGACCAGAATGGTCCGGATGACGGTCGCGTCGACCAGGACGGCCAGGGTGAGGCCGAGGCCGAACAATTGGACGAAGGAGACGTGGGCGAAGACCATCCCCACGAAGGCGATGGCCAGCAGGGCCGCGGCGGCGGTGAATATCCGTGCGGTGCGGGCGATTCCGACGGCGACGGCGCGGCCGGTCTCGCCCGAGGCGAGATACTCCTCGCGGATGCGCGAGAGCAGGAACACCTCGTAGTCCATCGAGACCCCGAAGGCCAGGCAGAACATGAGGATCGGCATGGTGGGGACCAGATAGCCGGTCGGGGTGAATCCCAGTGCGCCCGATAGGTGCCCGTCCTGGAAGATCCACACCATCGCGCCGAAGGTGGCCGCCAGGGAGAGCACCGTCAGCACCAGCGCCTTGATCGGCAGCACCACGCTGCGGGTGAACACCAGCAGCACCAGGAACATCGACACCGCGATCATTTTCAGCGCCAATGGAACCCGGGCCGCGAGTGCGTGTACCGAGTCGGCGTTGCGGGCGGCCGGTCCGCCGAACAGCACCCGACCGGGTGCGGGAACGGCGCGCAGCCGGTCGAGCTGTTCGGTGGCCGCCGTCGAATACGGGTCGAGGCGGGTGCCGATGCGCAGATACGTGCCGGCATCCCCGGCCATCACCGATTGTGCTCCGGCCAAAGGCAATCCACCGGCGTACACGCCGCCGCTGGACAGCACCGAGCTGACGCCCGGCACCTGCGACAGGGAGCGTGCGTAGTCGCTCACCCGCGCGGTATCGCCGTGGGTGTCGGGCAGCACCGCGAGAATGCCCGCGGTGAGGTTCTCGGAAAACTCGGTGCGCGAGGCGTCGCCGACCTCCCGGCTCGATCCCGAAGCCAGCACCCGATCGTCGGCCCAGCCGAAATGCACCGACAGGAACGGTGATCCGAGCAGCAGCAGCGCCACCACCACGGCGACGATCGCGACCACCGGACGACGCATCACGGCCGTGGCGAAGCGATACCAGCGATCCCGCTCGACGGGCGTGGGCACCGGGTCCGGACGGCCCAGCCGACGCCGCAGATACCGGCGCACATCCAGTGCCTCGACCCGGGAACCCATGAGCGCCAACGCCGCCGGGAGCACGAGCAGCGTCGTGAACACCGCCGCAGCGAGCACCGCCAGCCCCGCGTACGCGAACGAGCGCAGGAAATACAGCGGGAAGACCAGCAGCGCGGCCAGCGCAAGCGCCACGGTCAGACCGGAATACAGCACGGTGCGCCCGGCCGTGCGCACGGTGGTGGTCACGGCCGCGGCGGTGTCGGCACCTCCGGCCAGCTCCTCCCGGAACCGGCTCACCATGAACAGGCTCGAGTCCAGTGCGACGGCCAGCCCGAGCGCGGTGGTCATGTTCAACGCGAAGATCGAGACGTCGCTGACCGCGGCCAGCACCCGCAGCACCGCCAGTGCCGCGCCGATGGTCACCACACCCACCAGCAGCGGGAGTATGGAGGCGACCAGGCTGCCGAACACCAGCACCAGCGCGATACCGGCCAGCGGAATGGCGATGGATTCGATGAGCACCAGGTCGAGGGTGATCTGCTTGCTCATCTGCGCCAGCGCGACCGCCTCACCACCCGCCCGGATCGAGAAGCCGTCACGGCTGCCGTTGTATCTGTCGGCCAGCGCACCGGCCAGCTTCGGCGCGGCGGTATCGTCACCGCGCGCGTAGGCCACCAGGACGGCGCTGTGGTGATCCTTGCTCAGCAGGGCGGGCCGCACCTCGGGTGCGACACTCCAATACGACTGCACGCCTTGCAGATCCGGATTCCCGGTGAGCTCCGCGGTGAGGAGCTGCCCCACGGCGGTGGCGGCGGGTGCGTCGATTCCGTCGGCCGCGGTGAGGATCAGCACCACATTCGGCGCGGCCCCCGGAAAATTCTGTTCGAGATACCGGTCCACCCAGGTGGATTCGGCATCGGGGGCCTGGAAACCCCCGGACTTCAAGTGCATCGGGGCCGACCAGCCGATGGCATAGCAGGCGACGGCGGCCAGTCCCGCCAGGATGAGCACGGCCCGCGCCCGCCGCCGGGCGAACTCGGCGATCAGCAATAGCATTCGCGCTCACCGCCGTTCGACCGGGGGCACGCCGCGTGCGGCCCCGACCAGTTCTTCGGAGACCCGCCAGAGCTCGGCGGCCCGGTCCGGATCGTAGGACTCGGGAGAGCTGGTGACCTCGGCATTGCCGGTGAAGTACTTGCCGGTGGTATCCGCGAGCTCGGGTGCGGTGGCCAGCCACGCGAGATCGGCCGCCGACCGGGCGACGGTACGGGCAATGGGCACGATTCGGATGAGCACGGGCGCGAGCAGCCCGAACCCGATGCGGACGGGCGCGGGATAGCCGCGCGACAATCCGGTTTCCGGCATCAGCCCCGGATCGAAGGCGTTGACGGTGATCCCACGCCCGGCCCAGCGCCGCGCGAGCTCGTGTGTGAAGTACACATTGGCGAGTTTGCTGGTGGCATAGGCGATTCTGCCGTCGCGCCCGGCCCCCTCGCCGGGTGTCGCCAGTTCCCGGGGCGCACGCCAGCGCGGCGCGGGGAAGCCCATGGACTTGCGCGGTCCCTGATGCACATCGCTGGACACCACCACGACCCGCGAGCCCGCCGCCAGCAGATCCGCGCATCCGGTGACGAGCGCGAAATGCCCGAGATGATTGACGGCGAAGGTGAGTTCGAACCCGTCCGCCGAGGTCCGCATCCGGTCCACGATCTGCAACCCCGCATTGCACACGATCGCGCCGAGCCCGGGCTGTTCCCGGCGGTGCAGCGCCTCGACGGCCGCCGCGACCGAATCCAGCGAGGCCAGTTCCAGCTCCAGCAGCTCGATCTCGGCCCCGGGCGCGTGCTCGCGGATCAGTGTCCGCGCGGCCTCGGCCCGCTCCGTGTCGCGGCATCCGAGAATCAGTGGAATACCTTCGGCTGCAAGGCAGTTCGCTGTCTCGAGGCCGAGTCCCGACGAAGCGCCGGTAATGAGAACCGGAGGCTTCATGCGGCGTTCTCCAGCCACTTCATGGTGAACTCGTCGATGGCGGCCGCGGTGCTGGTGAAGGTCTTGCCCATATCGGCCTCGATCAGCCTGCCGATCAAGGGAACTCGCGCCTCGATGGTGCCGTTCATGGCGAATTCGCAGCCCGCGTCGGTGCGGCGCACCAGCAGATCGGCCCCGAGCTTGATGGTCATGCCCTCCACCTGCCCGTCCATCCGCCCCCGCGCGACCCCGTCCACCGGTTCGGACCAGGTCTCGCTGTAGCGGTAGCGCACCCCGTTGGGCCGGAAGGTGGCCGCCGGGCCCGGCAGCGAGGAGGCCGGGATGACGGTGTTCACCGCGACCAGGGTGCCGGTCGGCGTGACCTCGAACGCGGCCAATTCCGCTTCCGGGCCGTCGATTTCGTGAATCCGCCGCTCCCAGTACTCACGGGTGCCCAGGGCGGTGTGGAACAGGGTGTCCGGATATGGATACGGGGTGGTGTGCTGCACGGAACGCGGCATGGTCAGTCTCCCAGGTGCTTTGCGTAGATGCGATGGATGTCGAGCATTCGGTAGAGCGCGCGGTCGGCCTCGTCCCGCCCGACCTCTGACAGCAGGTAGGCGTCGACGAGCCGGTCCAGGGCGTCCTCCACCTCTTCCGCGCTGAGGCCGGGCTGTTCGGGCGCGGTGAATTCGGTTCCGGGCGCGGTCCTTCGGCCCAGCTGGCGGAACACCTCGGCGGCGGTGCTGTCGAGCCGGTCGAAGGTCAGGTCCAGGCTGGCCCGGATGTCGAGCGCCTGATACGACACCACTTCCAGGCGGCGCTGCTCGTCGCTGATCCGGGCCAGTATGCGGGCGAAGGTCCAGTGCGGCCGCGCCGACATGCGGCAGGCGACCGCGCGCAGCGCCAGCGGAATGCCCGAGCAGTGCTCGGCCACCGACCCGGCGTCCTCCCATTCGGGCAGCACCCGCGCCCGCCCGACGGTCGCCACCAGCATCTGCAGACCCTGGGTGCGCGACAGCTCGCGCAGCACGAAGGTCCGGACGGTGGTGAGCCCCAGGGCGAATCGGCTGGTGATGAGCGCGGTACTGGAGCCGCCCGCGGGCAACAGCGGAATGATCTGGGATTCGGTGACGGCATTGTCGAGGATGACCAGCACCCGCCGCCGCGCCAGCCGGGCGCGATACAGGTTGGCGCGCTCGGCCAGCGTCGCGGGCATCGCGTCCGCCGGTACGCCGAGTGCCGTCAGCATGCGACCGAGCACCGTCTCCGGGGTGGTGTTCGGCCCGTCGGCCAGGTCGGCGTAGAGCAGTCCCTCGGGGAAGCGGTCGCGCAGGCAGTCGGCGGCCTGTAGCGCCAGCGCGGTCTTGCCGACGCCCGCACCGCCGGTCACCAGCACCGGTCGCGGCGACGGCTCATCGGTGAGCATGCCGGTGAGGGTGGCCAATTCGGCGTCGCGGCCGCTGAATCCGAGCGGGGCCAGCGGCAGCGTGTCGGGCGCGACGCCCAGCGTGACCGTGGGCGGGTCGCCGCGCAGGATCTGACCGTGCAGCTCCCGCATGCCCGGGCTGGGATCCGCGCCGAGCTCCTCGGCGACCAGCCGGCGGGCCAGTTCGTACTGCCGCAGCGCCTGGGCGGTCTCGCCATTGAGGAAGTAGGCGCGAATCAGGCGCTCCTGCAACCCTTCCACCAGCGGCTCCTCCAGCAGCGCGGTTTGCAGCCGGTTGATCACCAGGGAATGGTTGCCGCGGCGGATCTCGGCGTCGGCCCAGTCGCCGGTCACCTCGTGCTTGAGCCGGTGCAGGGAATCGCTGAGGCGGCGCGCCCATTCGCTGTCCAGCCCGGTCATGGCGCTGCCGTTCCACAGGTTCAGCCCCGCGGCCAGCTGTTCGACGCGATCGGGATCGTCGATATCGGTGGCGCGGGCACGGTCCACCAGATCCATGAAGTGCCACAGATCGACCGAATCCGGTGGGGTGGAGAGCATGTAGCCGCCGGAGCCGCGATTCACCTGCACGGGCGGGCCGCCGATCCCGGCCGTGGCCTCGGTCAGCAGCCCGCGCAGCCGGGCGACATAGGTGTAGACCGCGTCCCGGGCGGCGACCGGCGGGGAATCGCCCCAGACCCGGTCGATGAGCGTGTCGATGGACAGCGGGCGGCCCGAATCCACCAGCAGCGCGGCCAGCAGGCTGCATTGGCGGGGCGGGCCGAGATCCACGGGCTTGCCGTGCACGTGCAGCTGCACGGGGCCCAGTAGCTTGAACTGAATCATGTCTGACGCCTTACTTCCCCCCAATGCCGGTGCGGCGCTACCCATTACATGGATAGCGCCGCGAGAAACAGTGCGACCAGCGCAATGCCCTGGAGAATGACGCGCACGACGATGACGCTGTCCCAGGTGCGCTGCATCTCCCGGACGTCGGCCGGGACCCGATCGGCGATGACCGCGGCGGTGAGCTCCTTGTTGACCGGGGCACTGATCCGCGCGTAGATGCCGAGCCAGACCGCCAGGGCCGCCACCGCCAGCGCCGCGAGGAAGCCCGCGGCCGCGCGGCCGTCGAGAAACGCGATGCCGGTGGCGACGACCGCGGCGAACACCCCGGCCGCGCCCGGGATGGGCATGCGCTTGTCGGCGACCTCGTGGATGCGGCCGGTGACCGCGGCCAGGGCGCGGTCGTCGAGGCGGGCGAAGGCCGAGCGCAGCACCAGGGCGCAGAAAAAATCGGTGCCGTAGACGACCGCGGTCGTCAGAATTGAAATACCAATGGCTGACTGAAATAAGACTTCCATGTGCAAATCCTTAGCGAATTACCAAGGGCAAGAAACGGTTTCGGCCGTACCCGCGCCTCGACGTTGTTGGTGATCATCGTTTCACACCGTCGTGACGATTATGTTCCACCCTGTGGGGCAACGCCTTTTATCGGAATGTGATTGTGGCGATGGCCAGTTTCCGCCCGGTGACCGTTGTGATCGGTTATGGGGCAGTGGATCGTTCGCTACTCCCGCAAAGTGGCGGCAACCAGAATTCCGCCGCCCAGCCCCGCCGCCGTGAGCAGCTCCCAGGCGTCGGGCGGCCCGGTGATGCCCAGGCGTCCGCGCTTATTCAGGGTGACCGTGGCATCCACGAGTTCGAGCGCGACGCCGAGCACGAACCAGTGCCGCACCGGATGCCCGCGCCGCAGCGACCACACGGTGCCGAGCCCGATCACCACGTCGCGGGTGCCGAACGCGCGGGTCGGCAGCGAGGACGCGGTCTCGTCGTACTCGCCGGACCAGGATTTCGAGACGGTCGCCGGTCGGGTGAGCATGCCGGTCCCGATCGCGATCCGGGCCAGCGCCTGGGACCACGCCAGCTGCCGGACCAGAGCCTGGATCCGGCGGTCGGCAAGCATCGAATTACAGTTCATCGCAGGGGTTTTCCTCTTCGTGGTCTAATCCGTCGGTCCCATCGGCAACCCCGTCCATCGCGCAGGCGACCTCGTCGACGGCGACCACCACCTTGCCGCGGGCGTGCCCGCCCTGACTGAGCAGATGCGCCTGCGCGGCATCGCGCAAAGGGAAGATCGCGCCCACCGGCACCCGGAACACGCCCTTGGCCGCCAGCGCCGCGACCACCGGCAGGTCACCGGTGTCGGGCCGGGTGAACACGTACGCGCCACCGAGCTCGCGGGCCTTGGGATCGACCACCGAGGCGAAGCGGCCGTGCGGGCCCAGCAGCGGCAGTACCGTGCGCTGAATGCGCTTGCCGACCGCGTCTAGCAGCACATCGACTCCGCCCGGGGCCAGGGCGCGCACCGAATCTGCGAGTCCCGCAGTGTAATTCACCGGTTCCGCGCCCAGTTCCCGCAGGAACTCGTGGTTGCGCTCCCCGGCCGTGCCGATCACCCGCGCGCCCAGGTGCACCGCCAGTTGCACCGCCACGCTGCCGACGCCACCGGCCGCGCCGTGGATCAGCACCGTCTCGCCGCGCCGCACATCCAGCACCCGGACCAGCGCCTGATAGGAGGTGAGGGCGGCCAGCGGCATGGCGGCGGCCTCGGCCCAGCCGAGGTTCGGCGGCTTGAGCGCCAGCGCGCGCACCGGGGCGGGCATCACCTCGGCGAAGCTGCCGCGGCTCAGATAGTCCTCGCGCACGCAGCCGACGACCTCGTCGCCCGGGGCGAATTCGGTGACGCCGATACCGATCTCGCGCACCACCCCGGAGACGTCCGCGCCCGGGACGATGGGGAAGACGGTGTCGGCGAAGGGGTCCAGATAGCCCTCGCGTGCCTTCCAGTCGATCGGATTGACCGCGGCGGCCTTGACGTCGAGCAGCACCCCGTCCAGGGCCATCTTCGGCACCGGCAGTTCGCCGTATTCGAGCACCGAGGCGTCGCCGTAGTGCCGGTAGAAGACCGCCTTCACGAGCGCACCGCCGCGCCGATATAGGTCGAGGACAGGTCGGGGGTGGTGAACACGATCAGGTCGCCGTCGCGCTTCTTGCCGAGAATGGTCAGCCCGCGCTGCTTGGCGAGCGGGGTCAGACCGGCCGCGTCGAGGTGGCGGGCCAGCTCGGCGGGCCTGATGAACATGCGGTGATGGTGGGTGCCGCGGGCCACCATGCCGGTGAGGTACTCGGGAATCCAGATCATGACGATGCGGGCCAGCAGTGTGCGATTGATGGTGTCGTAGCAGAAGATTCCGCCGGGTTTGAGCACCCGCGCGATCTCGCGCACCGACTGGGCGGGATCGTCGACGTGTTCGAGGACGTCCACGCAGGTGACGACATCGAAGGTGGCGTCGGGGTAGGGCAGGGACTCGGCGCGGCCGACGGTGTAGTCGATGGATCTGCCGGTGGCCTCGGCGTGCGCGCGGGCGGCGGCGACCAACCGGTCGGAGGGATCCATGCCGCTCACCACCGCGCCGCGCCCGGCCAGGTATTCGGTGGTGAAGCCGCCGCCGCAGCCGACGTCGAGAACCCGCTTGCCGGACCAGTTCTCGACGAATCGATCGAAGTACTCGAAGCGCGGGCGCTGGAACGAGGTGAGCCCCTTCATGGCGGAGTCGTCGTCCCACCAGGATTCGGCGAAGTCGCCGAAGAAGTCGCTCTCGGTTTGCGATTGCTTCATGTCAGACACCGTCTTTCAGCACTGGTGCGGTCGGTTCGGGTGCACGCCAGCGGGTGGCGTAGGCGATCTGGTCGCGTTCGGCGATCCGGAAGACGAGCCACGGCCACACCGCGCGCATGCCGAGTTCCCGCAGGCGGATGAGCAGCGGGTTTTCCAGCGCGCCCAGGCGGCCGATGCGCCACGCCACCTTCTGGAGCCCGGCGGTGCGGGCGCGGCGCTGTTTCTCATAGCGGCGCAACGCTGTTGCCGGGTCGGCGGCGTCCAGCTCCTCGGCCAGCACCAGGGCGTCCTCGAGGGCCTGGCAGGCGCCCTGGCCGATATTGAAGGTGATCGGGTGGGCGGCATCGCCGAGCAGCGTCACCCGGCCCGATCCCCAGCGACTGTCCGGCGGCCGGTCCAGCACGTCGCCGCGGATGATGGCCTCGCGCGGGGTGGCGGCCAGAATCTCGGCGACCGGCGGCATCCAGCCGCGATGGCGTTGGGCCAGTAGCTCTCTGGGATCGCCGTCGTCGTGGCCGCCGGGCGCGCCGTTGGCGACGCTCATCCAGTGCACGACGCCGGGGGCGACATCGTAGAAGGTGAATCGGGTGCCGGGTCCGAACAGTGCGTAGAAGGTGCCGGGCGGGATCCGTTCGTGGCGCAGTTCGGCTTTGCCGCGCCAGGCGATGTATCCGGTGTAGCGGGGTCGGCGCAGGCCCAGCAGTCCGGTGCGGATCGTGCCGTTGATGCCGTCCGCGCCGATCAGGACGTCGCCGCGAATCTGCTCGCCACCCTCCAGCTCGACGGTGACCCCGGATTCGTCCTGCGTGAACCCGACCACCCCTGCCCCCGTGCGGATCTCGGTGCCGTCGGGGAAGTCGGAGACCGCCGCGGTCAGTATCCGATGCAGCACCGACCGTTCGACCGCGATGGTCGGGCAGCCGTACTTCTCGACGAACTCGCCGACCGGCCAGGCTCCGAAAAGCGTTCCGCGCCAGGTCCCGAAGTGGGTGATCCGCTGGATCGGGGCGGTCTCGAGCACCTCGTCGAGCACACCGAGCCGTTGCAGCGCGATGGTGCCGTTGGTCCAGATGTGGAGTCCGGCACCGCCGTCGCGCAGTTCGGTGGCGCGCTCGTAGACGCGAACCCGGATGCCGCGCTGCCGCAACGCCAGTGCGGCGGCCAGTCCGCCGATGCCGCCGCCCGCGATGAGCACGGTCAGGGGCCCGTCGGTCACGGCCGATCCGTTCCGGTCAGCGCGGCCGCGGTCGCCGCCAGCTCGGCCAGATCCATGCCGCCGCCGCGGCGGCGGCCCTTGCGGGCCAGCGCGCCCGACATGAGCCAGCCCAGGCCCAGCGCCTCCAGCATGGAGGATTCGACGCCGATGCCCCAGCGTTCCTCGATCAGGCCGTTCGCCAGCCGCCACACCACCACGCCGTGGAATTCGATGGCCTCGCCGGTGGGGTCCATGCCGAGGAATTCACCGGTGAAGGTGCCGCGCCAGGTGTTGTGGATGACCACGTAGTCGGCATGTGCGCTCAGCGCCTCGATGGTGACGTGCAGATCCGGAAAGCCCTGGCGCAGAACGGCAATGGTGTATTTGACGCCCTCGGAGCCGTCAGGCGCACCCGGCAGCGGTTGATGGTCGACCATGGCGGGGGAGTAGATCTCGTCGACCACGGAGAAGTCGCCGCGGTTGACGAACTCGTCGAAGACGCGGCGGATGATGCGGGCGTTGGCCTCCGGGGTACCCGGTTCAGGCGTCGACATGGGTGATCTCCTCCCCGGAAACGGTGGGCGCGGCGGCCTCCCAGCGCAGTGACAGCCCGGCGTACAGGTAGCGGCTGGCCTCCACGGCCAGCAGCAGCACCCGGTCCCCGGGCCGGACGCGGCCGCTCACCCAGCCCTCGTCGAGGGCCAGCGGCACGGCCGCCGAGCCGGTCGCGCCGACGGTGGCGAGGTTCTCCACGATGTTCTCGGCCAGTACCGCCTGATCCTCGGGAGAGACTCCGGCGGCGTCGAATTCGGCGGTGAAGTAGTCGGCATTGCCCTCGGGCAGCACGCAGGCGTCGATCTCGGCGACGGTGAGGCCGGTGCGGGCCAGCATGTCCTTCATGCCCGCCACGAAGACCTGCGGCCCGAAGGTGGCGGTCCCGTTGACATCCAGCTTCATCTCCACCAGGCGCGTGCGTTTCGCCTGCTCGAACACCGGCGCGTGGGTGCCGCCGCCGAGGATCTGCATGCCGGGTTTGCGGTCACCGCCCAGACAGGCGGTGGCGAACCGGAATTCGCCGTCGGGATCCGCGCTGCCCGGTTCGCCGGCGCGCAACACCACGGCCCCGGCCCCGTCGCCGAAGGAGTTGATGACCAGCCGATCGCGCATGCGCACCAGGTCGGGATCCAGGCCCAGGTACATCGGGACCAGCAGCGGGGAGATCGCCTCCGCGCCGATCACGACGGCCGTGCGGTAGGTGCCGTCGGCGAGCATGCGGCGCGCGTAATCCAGCCCCTGCACGAAACCCGTACAGGCGGCGCGGAATTCGATGGCGGCGCAGTGCGCGAGCCCGAGCTGTTCCTGCACGTAGGTGACCGCCGCGGGTAGCTGGTACTCGGGGCTGGCGGAGGACACCACCAGCAGATCGATCTCCGCCGGATCGATGTCGGCGCGGGCCAGGGCGCGCCGTGCGGCGGTGGTGGCCATGGCGGAGGTGCCGGTGGTGTGGCGTCCGGTGTCGGGTTCGATCATCCAATGGCGTTGCCGCACTTGGATGTTGTCCAGGACCTCGGCGGGCAGGGTGCCGCACAGACGCTCGAGGGTGGCATTGTCGATCGGGTCGCCGGGCAGGAAGGAACCGGTGGCCAGGATCGAGACGTGGCGTGGACCGGGAGCGGTCATGGTGTCTCCGTTCAGGATTCGAGGGGTGCTGCGGCGGGGTGACGCAGCACGAAACTGGTGTGAGTGCCGCCCAGCGAGGAAGCGTTGATCAGCGCCGGGCCCGGGTCGCCGCCGCGCGCCCAGGCGGTGAGGGCCAGGGCGGCGGCCAGCTGCGCGCCCGCGCCGATCGGATCGCCGAGGACCCGCTTGGGCTCGTGCCGAACGCAATTCGCGCCCGGGCCGAGGCGATCGATGGCTCGCCGCTCCGGGCCGTCCACCACGGGCAGGCCCGCCGCCGCGGTCCAGATCGCCGCCAGCTCGGCGGGATCCACCGCCGCGGCGGCGAGGGCATCGCGCATGGCCCGCTCGATCCCGTGGCCGCGTGCGTCCCAGCGGGCTATGCCGAGCGCATCGGAGGCGGTGGCGTAGCCCGCGAGGATCGCCAGGGGAGTGGCGCCGCGCGCGCGTGCCGTCGAGGCTCGTTCCAACAGCAGGGTGACGCTGCCCTCGGCGAGGCGGAAGTCGCGTCCGTGGCGGCCGGTGAACAATCCCGCGCCGCGGTACGCGTCCAGGGCGTAGGGCGAGAGTTCGTCCGCGCCGGTACACAACACCGCGTCCGCGCGCCCGGCGCGCAACAGGTCGAACGCGGTTCCGAGCGCGGCGGCACCGGCGGCATGGCCGGAGGTCAGGGTGGAGGTCGGGCCCTTCGCGCCCAGCACCATCGCGACCTGGCCCGCCGCGGCATTGAAGACGGTATTGGGGAAAATGGCCGGATTGCCTTGCAGCGGACCACCGGCCACCGTCGGCTCGAAGAACCGCGAGATGCTGCTCATCGGCCCGATACCGGTGCCGAGCACCACACCCACACTCTCATCGGCGGTCAGCCCGGCCGCGGAGAGCGCCTGTGCGCTGGTCGCCACCGCCAACTGCCCGAGGCGGTCCATGCGCCTGCGCACTTTCGCCGCGATTGCGACCCCCGGATCGGTCGCCACGCGCGCCAGCCGCAATCCCTTGTGCGACTCGGCCGCCCCGGCACCACCCTGCCAGGCGGCCCACAGCTGCTCGGCGTCGGTGGCAGGGCCGATGAGCACACCGATGCCGGTGACGACGACCTCGTCGACATCACCGGCGTGGTCGACCTTCTCGGCGCGGTTGGTTTCATCGGCGCGGTCGGTCGTGTCGGCTGCCTCGGTCCGGCCGTCTCCCCTGCCGGGCATGGACCCGGGCCGCGCGCTGTCCGGTCGGCCGTACACGACACAGGCATTGGCTCCGGCGAAGGCGAAATTGTTCGATGCTGCCACCCGCATGGGCAGGGCGCGTGCAGCATTCGGCGCCGGATCCAGTCCGCAGGCCGGGTCGGTCTCGGTGAAACCGGCTGTCGGGGGGATCATTTCGTCGCGCAGGCCGAGGATGGTCACGATGGCCTCGACCGCGCCGGCCGCGCCGAGCAGGTGGCCGATCATGGATTTGGTGCTGCTGAGCACCACGTCCCGCGCGGCCTCACCCAGTGCGGCGCGCACGGCATTGCTTTCGGCCGAGTCGTTTTTGGGTGTTCCGGTGCCGTGGCCGTTGATGTAGGGTACCTCGGCGGGGGTGAGGTCGGCGCTGTCGATGGCGGCTCGGATGGCGCGGGCCGCGCCCGCGCCCTGCGGGTGCGGGGCGGTGGCGTGGTAGCCGTCGGCGGACATGCCGTAGCCGAGCACCTCGGCGACGATCGGCGCACCCGCCGCCAGCGCGACCTCGGCGGCGGCCAATACCAGCATGCCCGCGCCGAGCGAAAGGCCGTCGCGGTCACGGGAATACGGGCGGGCCGGGCGCGCGGACAACGACTCCACGCTGTTGAAGCCGTAGTAGGCCATCTCGCTGAGCGCGTCGCTGCCGCCGACCAACATGGCGTCGGCGCGCCCGGCTCGGATCTGCTCGACCGCGTGGGCCAGGGCATGGGCGCTGGACGCGCACGCCGTATTCACCGACAGCACCGGACCTTTGAGCCCGAACGCCGCGCTGAGCGCCTCGGCGCAGAACTGCGGCGGCACCAGCAGCAGGTGCCGGTCGTCGCCCAGCCTGAGTTCCTCCACACCGACCGTGCGACCGACATCGACCGCGCGGCGCACCGCCTTCTCCGCGCTGCGAATCCCGGCGTTGCAGCTGCCGAATGCCACGCCCCATCGGTGCGCGGGCAGGGCGTCGGGGCGGGGCGGCGCGCCGTCCTCCAGGACGCCCAGTCCCGCACCGGCCATGGCCTCTTCGGCGGCGATGAGGGCGTAGTCGATGGCTGGTTCGGGGTCGATGAGGCCGAGCGGGCTCAGATAATCGTATTTGGGGCGAGGGGAGTCGAGGATCTCGCCGCCGATCGCGGCGGGCAGTCCGGGGACGGTGAACTCGCGCAGCGGCCGGATCGCCACCTCGCCGCCGCGCACCCGCTGCCACAGCTCCTCCGCCCCCGCCCCGTGCGCGGTGATCGCGCCGAGCGAGGTGATCACGATGCGCCGGTGCGGCGCGGATCCATGGGTTCCGCGCAACGCCGGGGTTTCAGCCGGGGCCGGGGTTTCGGGCAAGGTCGGGGCCGCTCGCATCGCCGGGGCGTCGTGCATGGCCGGGGTTTCGTGCTTGGCGGGGGTTTCGTGCATGGCCGGGAGTCCTGTCGGTCAGTTCGAGCGGGTGAGGGTGAGCGCCACGGCCTGGCCCTCCAGGCCGCGGGCCAGGGCCAGGGCCACGCGCGGCCGGGCGTCCCGGGCCGCGCCGGCGACGATGTCCAGATCGCAACCGGGGGCGGGGGTTTCGTGATTGGCCGTGCCGGGCACCACGCCGGAGTTCAGGGCCAGCGCGGCGAACGCGGCATTGAGCGCGCCCGCACCGCCCACCAGGTGGCCGGTCTGGGGTTTGACGCTGGTCACCGCGGCCTGCTCGGCGTTGAGGCCGAGTGCTGAGCGCAGGGCCCGTACTTCGCTGGTGTCGCCGAGCGCGGTCGCACAGCCGTGGGAGAGCACACAATCCGGGGCCGCGGCATCGGCATCGGACAGGGATGCCGCGATGGCGCGGGCCAGTCCCCGGCCGTCGGGATCCGAGGCGGGTGCGCGCACGCAGTCGTTGCCCATGCCGTAGCCCGCGAGTTCGGCGTAGCAGTGCGCGCCGCGCCGCAGCGCTCGATCGCGGTCCTCGAGTACCAGGATGGCCGCGCCGTCACCGATGACGGAGCCGCTGTGGTCTCGGTCGAAGGGCCGGAATGCCTTGGTATCCAGGTCGTTTCGTGGGGAGAGGACGCCGAGGCCGTCCAGTTTGGCCATGGCCCACCAGTTGGTGGCGTCGTCGTAGCCGCCCGCGACGGCGATATCGGCCTCGCCGCGCCGGATGGCGCGCATGGCGCGGCCGATGGCGGTGGCCCCGGAATCGGCCGCGCCCGCGTAGAAGGCATTGGGTCCGCGCAGGCCGAACAGCGAGGAGATGTGATAGGTCCCGCCGTTCTGCAAACCCTCCACGTAGGCCAGCGGCGGCACGATCGAGCGGGCCAGCTCGCCGAGCCTGCGCATGTCCGGTGCGCCGTCCGCGCCGCGGATGGCGGCCATATCGGCGATGGAGTCGTCGCGCTGGCAGATGTCCTTGTTCCCACCGAGATACAGGCCCGTGCGGGGGCCGAGGTCGCGCTGTTCGAGGCCCGCGTCGCGCAGCGCGAGGGTGGCGGCGGCTACGCCGTACTGGTCGCCGCGGGTGGAGGTGCGCATGGATCGAAGGGACAGGAACTCGGCCGGATCGAAGTCCGGGATCTCCGCACCGAGCCGGGTCCGCAGCGGAGACGGGTCGTAAGCGCGCAGCGGTCCGACGGCGGTGCGGCCCGCCACCAGCGCCGACCAGGTTGCGCTCGCGCCCTCGCCGAGGGCGGTGATCAGGCCGATGCCGGTGATCACGACGCGCCGCGCGGTCACGAATTCACCTCGGCGGCAGGGCTGTTCGCCGTGACGAAATCCATGCTCGGTCCCCGCGTCAGGCGCAGGAGGCGGATGGCGGCTGCCGTCTTTCCCTCGACGGTGGCAGTGGCGCACCATAGCGATGCCGCCGGATCTGTTCCCGGACCGGCTGTTTCGACAATGAGGCGCACTTGATCGCCGGGTGTGATGAAGCGGCGGAAGCGCATTCCCTCCGCGGCGCGCAGCCGCAGCAGGGGATCATCGGCCGCGAGCACCGCCAGCGCGATCAGGCTCTCGGTCAGCAGCACTCCGGGCAGGATCGGGCGGCGGGGGAAATGGCTGTCGAAGAACGGGAGGGTGCCGGTCACGTTGAGCAGGGCCTCGGCCCGAACTCCGGTGTGCACTTCGATGATTCGATCGAATCCCGGGGTACCCATGCTCGCGGTCGGCAGGTCGGCGGGTGCGGTGGAGGACACGGTCATGGCTGCTCCCGGGGTGCGCCCACCACGAGGCAGGTATTGGAACCGCCGAACGCGAGGGCATTGATCATGGCCGCGCGCACCGGCATCCGGCGTGCGCGATGGGGTACGTAGTCGAGATCCAGGGCCCGATCCGGGGTGTCGAGATTGATGGTGGGCGGCACCACCGAATCCCGGATCGCGCCCAGCGCCGCCAGCAGGTTCAGCGCCGCGGCCCCGGCGGTGAGGTGCCCGGCCATGGACTTGGGTGAGGACACCACCAGCCGGTAGGCGTCGTCACCGAACACCTTCTTGATGGCCCGGGTCTCGGAGACGTCGTTGCCCGGGGTGCTGGTTCCGTGCGCGGCGATGTAGTCGATATCGGCTGTCCCCAAACCGGATTCGGTCAGCGCGGACTCCATGGCCTCGATCGCGCCCGCACCGTCGGGCGGTGAGTCGGTGATGCGCCAGGCGTTCATGGTGGACCCGTAGCCGAGCAGCTCGCCCAGGATCGGCGCGCCGCGCTCGAGCGCGCAGGCCAGGTCCTCGAGGACGAACGCCACCGCGCCCTCGCCGATGACGAACCCGCTGCGGTCGGCGTCGAAGGGGCGCGAGGCGGCGGCCGGATTGTCGTTGTAGCGGTCGGTCATCGCGCCCAGCAGCCCGAAGCCGAGGATGTCGGCCCAGGTGGTGAGCGAGTCGTAGCCGCCCGCCACCATCATGCGGGCATCGCCGTCCTGGATCAGCCGGAAGGCCTCGCCCAGGGCGTGTCCGGATCCGGCGCAGGCGGTGTGGATGCCCACCATCGGACCGGTCGCGCCGGTCAGCCGCACCATGGCGTTGAGGGCCACGTTCTGGTTGCCGGTCAGCGTCGCGGACGGCGCGGGCCGCACGAACGCATCGGATCTTCCTGTCCTGGAACGCTCTTCTGCGACGCGCAGCACCATGGCCAGGTCGGGGCGGCCCACGCTCGCGCCCATGGCGACACCCCGGTCGGCCGCCGGATACCGCGCGTGCAGCGGGTCGAGGCCCGCCGAGCGCAGCGCCTCACCGACCGCTGCGAGGCCGAAGAGTCCCGGGCGCGAGACCCAGCGGCGGTCGGCGGTGTCCGGAATGGCGGTGTCCGGATCGAAGGAGTCCGGGACCAGTCCGGCGATCCGGACCGGGAAGGTGGTGCAGTCGAAGGTGGTCAGTTTCCCGATCGCATTGCGGCCCGCCACCAGACCGGCCCAGGTGGACGGCGCGTCCACCCCGAGCGGGGTGACCGCGCCGACGCCGGTCACCGCCACCCGGCGGCGTCCGGCCGCGTCGGTGAACTCGTTCGTGCCCATCAGACCAGCTCCTGCCCGAGCAGATGGCGGGCCATGCGCTCGGTATCGGCCGGATCGTCGAGCCGGTCGGCCTCGATGAGCGCGCACATGATGTTGCGGGCGTCCATGATTCGCTCGCCCTCGACCTCGATCCAGCCGTCCACCACGGCGGCCTCCGGCGTCGCGTGCACCACCTTCGCGGTCATGCGCAGCACGTCACCGGGCACCGCGTCGCGGTACATGGTCACCTCGCCGACGGTGAGCAGCGCCGCGCGTTTCGTATGCGCCGAGCTGAGCAGCACCAGCCAGGCCCCGGCCTGGCACAGCGCCTCCAGGGCCAGGCCGAAGGGCAGCACCGGGCCGGTGGCGGACGGCTGCCAGACCTGCTCGTAGACCGAGGTGAGTTTGCGAGCCGTGATGTGCTGCAACGGTTCCCAGGACTCGATTCGGTCGATGAGATGAAATCGCATGGCAGTCACGTCCTTTCCGATTCAGTGGGCCGGGAGTTCAGCGGGAGACCAGGCGGCCGTTGCTGAGCTGCACCGCGAGACCGCCGTCGACCCGCAGCAGTTCGCCGGTGACGTAGTCGGCGGCAGGTGAGGCCAGCCAGGCCACCGCCTCCGCGACCTGCTGCACATCGCCGTAGCGGCGCATCGGGACATGGGTGCGGCCGCGGCCGTTGTCGCGTTGCAGCAGATCGCCGATGAGATCGGTCGGAATCACGCCGCCGAGAACGGCATTCACCCGTACGCCGAACCGGGCCATCTCCACCGCGCAGGCCAGGGTCAGCGCGTTCATCGCGCCCTTGGAGGTGGAGTAGTTGGACTGGCCGGTGAGACCCTTCTCGCCCATGATCGACGAGACGTTAACGATCGCGCCGTCGCCCTGGGACATCAGGTGCGCGGCCGCGGCGTGAGTGCAGTTGAACGCGCCGCCCAGGTTCACCTGGATGACCCGCCACCACTGCGCCGGATCCATGTCGTGTAGCAGGCCGTCGCGGGTGATGCCCGCGTTGTTGACCAGAATGTGCAAGCCGCCCAACTGGTCTCGGGTCTGCTCCACCAGATCGCGGGCCGCCGCGACATCGGAGACATCCGCGCCGATGGCCACCGCACGGCCACCGGCCGCCTCTATCTCGGCGACCACCTCGAGAGCCTCGTCCTTGTGGGAGCGGTAGTTGACGGCCACCGCCGCGCCGCGCCGCGCCAGAGTGGTGGCGACGGCCCGGCCGATGCCGCGCGACGCGCCGGTGACCAGCGCGACCCGGCCGGTGAAATCCTGTCCGGCCGACAGCAAGCGACCTCCTCCACCTCGGCCGGCGCGGCCGCGCGCTGGGCCACCAGATCGACCAGATTGCGCACGGTGACCAGGCCGAGCACCTGCTCACCGCGCAGCGGGCCGCTCAGGTTGCTCCGATCGAACTGGGGCAGCACCTTTTCCAGGTGTGCGAGGCCGATCTCGGAGACGATCTCGTTCTCGTCGCCGAACTCGTCGTCGGGGATGCCGCCCTGCAGCAGCTCCTGGACATCGGCGACCGCGATCTTGACCCCGGTGTCGCGGTGAATGCGGAACAGGATGTCGAGCAGGTCGATGGATTCCGCGCCCAGCTCGTCGATGAGGGTGGCGTCGAGGGTCACTTCCGATCGGTCGATGCCGAGGGCGTCGGCGATGGCGTCGATGACGGCGGGTGCGAAGTCGGTGCTGGTTTCGGGCATGGTGATCTTCCTTTTCCTCGGTGAGGGGTGTGGTCGCCGCCCCCGGGGCCCGGTGCGGCCGCGGGGGTGCTGGTGAGCGCGAGGCGTACTCGGCTTCGACTGAGACGTATTTGGTTCGGAGTCAGGAGTATTCGGTCGGAACTAGGCGTATTCCGCTGGTTATCAGGCGTATTCGGCGACCGCGGCGGCGATGCGGCGGGCGTCCTGGGTGCTGCGCACGGTGGCCGCTCCGACCATGCGATTGGCGAGGCCGGACAGCACGCGGCCGGGGCCGATCTCGAGGTAGTCGGTGCAGCCGAGTTCGGTGGCGGCGGCGATCACCTCGATCCAGCGGACCGGGGCGGTGAGCTGGCGGCGCAGCAGGTCGCGTGCCTGCTGGCCGGTCGAAACTGGGTGTGCGGTAACGGAACTGATCACCGTTGTGGTGGGGTTCCGGAAGTCGGCGAGGTGCAGGCCCGCCGCGAACCGCTCCTCCAGCTCGGCCATGAGCGAGCAGTGGAACGGTGCGCCGACCCGCAGCGCGACCAGTGAGTTCGCGCCCTCGGCACGCAACAGCTCGGTCGCGGCGGCCACCGCCTCGGCGGTGCCGGAGATTACCGACTGGTCTGGAGCGTTGTAGTTGGCGAGCTCGACCACCCCGCCGATGCCCGCGCAGATCTCCTCGATCCGGGCCGCGGGCACGCCCGCCACGGCGGTCATCGCGCCCGGCACCGCCGCCGCGATCTCGGCCATCAGCTCGCCCCGCAAACGCACCAGTGCCAGGGCGTCCGCGAGCTCGAGCACCCCGGCCGCGGCCAGCGCCGCGAATTCACCGAGGCTGTGCCCGGCCACCAGATCGGGCGTAAAGCCCTCGGCGCGAAGCACTTCGAAGGTCGCCAGCGCCGTGGCCAAGATCGCGGGTTGTGCGACCTCGGTGGCCCGCAACCGCTCCGCGTCCGCTTCGACGCACAGCTCCCGCAACGGCAGCCCCAGGCACTGCTCCGCGCTCTCGAACACCGCCCCCGCCGTACCGGGATGCTCCCGAATCAAATGGGCCGCCATGCCTTCCCGCTGCGAGCCCTGCCCGGGAAACATGGCCAGCACCCGCCGCCGCCCCTGATGGGCGGCCGCCCCAGCCTCCGCGTACTCCGCCGCGATCAGTTCGCCGTTCATGATGTCTTCCGATTCGTGCAGGCAGCCAAGGCCACCACGGTCCATCTCCCGAACGTCTCTGTCCGCGCCCCGAGTATGTGAACCCCGGCTTGAGCAGTCCTCGAGGAAAACCAAACACGCAGTATCGATCCCGCCGAGCCACGCGCACCGAACAGCTCAACCGGTGACGTCTCGTCAGTCATGACACAATTCTGTATCCAGGATTCGATGTGATGGACACCGTGCTCGAAACCGCGCCCTACACAACCGAATGCATCGCATGCGGGTCGCGGATCGAAGCCACGGTTGTCGAGGTTCTCGCAGCTGGCGCCCACCGATGGGACCTCGAAGGTAATTGCCCGGACTGCGGCAGCCACTGGAACGAATGCGGCTACGAAACACCGCTTGCCGGGATGCGCGCGGCGATCTTGGCGGCGAACGGTCTCGCGACCATGCATCTCGTTGGCGGCAACGTCACGCCCGCAGTGGTGATGCGCGCGCTTCGAACTGTGCGGACTCTGACCCTCATAGAGGCACGTGCCCTGGCCGACGAGCTCGGCAATCGAGGACTAGAAGGCACCCGGGTCGAGATGGAAGCCCTCGCAGCCCCTCTTCGCGCAGCCGGAGCGTCGATCCGTATC
Organism: Nocardia seriolae NBRC 15557; assembly: GCF_007990715.1. Classification (GTDB taxonomy): domain Bacteria; phylum Actinomycetota; class Actinomycetes; order Mycobacteriales; family Mycobacteriaceae; genus Nocardia; species Nocardia seriolae. Next base: position 53,385 of record NZ_BJWY01000036.1, read on the forward strand.
CAGTCCAGCGACGTCATGTGAACTATTCGGCCACCGGCACGTGCGGCCACCGCGACGGCCCCGAAAAGCCCCGGGGGGGCGTTGACCGGGCAGTCCCGGGTCACTGGGAGGGCGATCTGCTCTTCGGCAAAGGCATGTCCCCGGTCGTCACCCTGGTCGGACGCTCGACCCGGTTCCTGCTGCTGGTCGCGCTGCCCGAGGGCAAACGCGCCGATCTGGTCGCCGACGCTCTCGCCGCTCGCATCCTGACCCTGCCCGATGCCTTGCGCCGCACCCTGACCTGGGATCAGGGCGGGGCGCCTTCCTCGCATCAGTGGCTACGCCACCACTCCACCCGGCGGCCGACCGCCGCAGACAGAGTGTCGAGCCGGTCGATGGCCTTCGCGTCGATGAAGAGCAGTTCGAGCATGTCGTCGTTGTCGGCCGACTTGAATTCGGTGAGCTCGACCAGTGCGGTGCCGACTTGCATGCAACGATCACCGATCTCCTCCAGGAGTTTCTCGGCGATCTCGCTGCGCCACCATCCGGCCTGACGCAGCGGCGCCACGAAAGCCGGAACCCATTCCCACTCCAGCGATTCGGGGTGTGAAGCCAAGCCCTGAGGTCCGCGTCGGAGATCCGCGGGGTCAGCATTGCAATCGAGGTGAGCGGAGAGCGCCGGTCCGTCGTCGAACGGGGCCGGTCCGGTCAGCCAATGATTGAGCTCAGGCCGAGCAGATGCCTCCCACTCCGAGGGCGGAGTATCGAAGTCGTCGCCCGGCAGCCCGGCAGCAGCGCGTCGAACCGCGGCGATCAGCATCGGTCGGCCATGTAAGAGCCCGTCGGCCGCGTCGACGATCTCCTGCAAAACCACCTGCACCCGGCACCTCGGCCGTCTCCTTGCCCTAGGGTCGCGACGGTGGGTACCGATGGGCGTTACGAGACATACGAAGTCGATCTGTGGGAACGGTTGGCCACGTTGCTGCCGACCGTCGAGGATGTCGAGAGCTTTCGCGACTGCCGTGAGAGTGGTCATCAGGAAGCTGGGCTGTGGATGCTGATGCGGAGGCTGATCGAGGACCGAGTGCCCATCGGCGACCGAGTGCGCGCCGAGATCGAGGTGTTGGCCGAGCGCTGGGGTGAACGGCTGGCCCGGCACAGCGAAATCGCCTCATGTGTCAGGGATTCCGGAGACAGGGGCTCCATCCGTCTGCTGCCGGACGATCGCTCGACGCCGGTTGACCCAGCCCAGGTCGGCGTTGCCGACTCCGTCATGGCGGGCCTGGTCGTTGTTCCGTGGCTCGAATGCGTGCGATGCGGTCGAGTGCTGGCGCGGGTCCACACGCGGGAACCGTGGGGAGAATTGAGTTATCTGGCTGCCTACTACGTCATCTGGCATCACACCGCATCGGGCAACGAACCTCGGATCTTCGCCGAGCCCGACCTGTACGGTGCCTTCGAATTGCTGGTGGCGTGCTGTTGATCCGTCGGCTAGTACT
>NZ_BJWY01000037.1 GCF_007990715.1 Nocardia seriolae NBRC 15557
AGTATTAGGGCACGCCCAGCGCGAGCAGACGGCGCGCGATCTCCACCTTGCGCTCGGTGGGCAGCACCTTCCCGGTGAGCTGCAGCCCGTCGCGCAGTGTCACATCCCGCAGACTCATGAGTTCGCCTCCAGCGCATCGATTTCGGCATCGGTCATGCCGAGCAGTCCGGTGAGCACCTCGCGGGTGTGTTCGCCCAGGTCGGGTCCGACATTGCGGATGGGCAGCGACTGCCCGCCGATGACCGGGACGATGCCGGGGAACCCGACCTCCTTGGGCTCGGGCTCGCCCACGTCCACCCGGAAGGGCTGGATCATATTGCGCGCCTTGTACTGCTCGTCGTCGACGATATCGGCGGCGGTGTAGATGGGCCCGCACGGAATCGCGGCCTCCTCGAGCACCTTCAACGCCTGTTCGCGGGTGCGCAGCCGGGTCCACTCCGCGATCGAGGCGTCGAGCCGTTCGCGATTGCGCCAGCGCCCGGCATTGTCCTGGAGTTCCGAGTCGGCGGCCAGGTCCGGGCGCTCGATGACGGCCATGTAGCGCTGGAAGATGGCGTCGCCGTTGCCGCCGATGATGATGCTGTAGCCGTCGCTGGTCGGGTAGGCGTTGCTGGGCGCGATGCCCTCCATTCGCCCGCCGACCCGCTCGCGGTTGATGCCGTAGGCGAGATAGTCGGGCACCAGTGATTCCATGACCGACAGGATGGACTCGTTGAGCGCCACGTCGATGATGCGCTGCTCCAAGGGAACCCGCGCCACCCGCTCCCGCTGGAACAGGGCCATCACGGTCCCGAACGCCGCGTAGATCCCCGCGATCGAGTCGCCGATCGAGACGCCCACCCGCACCGGCGGCCGATCCGGATCACCGACCAGCTCGCGCAGCCCGCCGACCGCCTCGGCCACGGCCGCGAATCCCGGCCGCTGTGAGAGCGGCCCGGTCTGCCCGTAGGCCGAGATCCGCGTGATCACCAGATTCGGATTGACCGCGTTGAGCACCTCCGGCCCGAGTCCCCACTTCTCGAGCATCCCCGGCCGGAAGTTCTCGAGCAGCACATCGCACTGCTCGATCAGCTCGAGCACGATCTTGCGCCCCGCCTCGCTCCGCAGATCCAGCGTGATCGACTTCTTGTTCCGGTTGACGGTCCGGTACAGCATCGAGGTATCCCCGCCGTACAACCGCCAATTTCGCAGCTCATCACCGCTTTTCGGCCGCTCCACCTTGATCACCTCGGCCCCGAAGTCGCCGAGCATCCGCCCCGCCGTCGGCGCGGCGACGTAGTTACCCAGCTCCAGAACGCGCACGCCATCGAGCGGCCGAATCGCTGTGTCCAATTTGCCCTCCGCTTCGCTACGGGCGGGTTCGCGGCCCTGGAGGTCTCGTTCTTCCCTCCCTCCGCTCCTCCGCTTCGCTCCCCCGCTCCGCTCAGTCCAGAACGAGACGGGCCGCGAACCATTATGGTGCAGCACACAATGCCGTCGGTTGGAGGGCTCAAGGGCGACAAAGTGTGTGAAAACGACAAAGCCGGTGCGACGGACGAGAGAGGTGTCCGTCGCACCGGCCGGGCCGTCGGTCACGGTGTGCGTAAGTGCACCGCGACCAACGGGACTCAGGCGGCGCGGGGTGCGACCTGCTCGATGATCGAGTAGTGCTCGGCATTGCCCGTGATGACGGTGCTGGGGTTGCCGTGCACGTCGACCGGGACGTCGCCCGCGAGGGTGATGCGGGTGAGGCGGCGGGGTTGGCCGTCGTAGTCGTCGATGGCGTAGTGCTGGGTGGCGCGGTTGTCCCAGATCGCGACGTCGCCGAGCTGCCAGTTCCAGCGGGTGGTGTTCTCCAGGCGGGTGACGCGGTTCTGGAGGAGTTGGAACAGGGCCTGGGATTCGGCGGCGGAGAAGCCGACGAAGTTCTTCACGAAATGGCCGAGCAGCAGGGCGCGTTCGCCGGTGACCGGGTGCACGCGCACGACCGGGTGCTCGGTCTCGTAGTAGGAGGATTCGAATTCCTCGCGGTAGGCCTTGATGTTCGCGGTCACCTGCGAGTTCTCGCCCCGCGCGACCTCGGTGCGGTCGGCGGCGTAGTCGTAGGCATTGGTGTGCCGCGCGCGCAGATTCTCGACCAGCGCCTTCAGCGGCTCGGGCAGCGAGTCGTAGGCGGCCACGGTGGAGGCCCAGGTGGTGGAGCCGCCGTAGGGCGGCAGGTGCACCGCGCGCAGGATGGACGCCTTCGGAATCCGGTCCACGAAGGTGACATCGGTGTGCCAGCTGTTGGCGCGCCCGTATTCGGAGTCGATGGGCAGCGTCTTGACGCCCTTGGAGGTGACCGTCGGGTGCGGGGTGGTGGGCGCGCCGAGCAGCCGCGCGAATTCGTACTGGCCGTCCTCGGTCAAGTGCTCCTGGCCGCGGAAGAAGATCACCTTGTGCTCGTGCAGCGCGTCCTGGATGGCCTGGACCGTCACCGAATCCAGGTCGCCGCCCAGCCGGACGCCGTCGATCCGCGCGCCGATCTTGCTGCCCAGCCGCACGGCGGTGATTTTGGAAGTTGCGTAATCGACGGACATGCAATGCCTTTCGCCGGGTTGGTGTGGGCCTGTCGCCCGATGGAGTGGCCCGGATTCGAACCACCCCAAGGACACCAGCGCCGCGCCCGCCGAAACAGGTTCAGGATCAGCCGGATCGCAAAGGATCAGCCGACGTGCTCGCGCAGGTAGGCCAGATCCTCGGCGACACCTTCCGCGGGCGTCTCCAGAATCACCGGCGCGCCCGCGGTCCGACATACCTCCGCCAGCAGCTGCGGATCGATGGTCCCGTCGGCGAAGTTGGCGTGCCGGTCGGCCCCGGAGTCGAAGGCGTCGCGCGAGGAGTTCAGGTGCACCAGGTCGATGCGCCCCGTGATCGCCTTGATCCGCTCCACGATCCCGACCAGTTCCTCACCGCCCGCCCAGGCGTGGCAGGTGTCCAGACAGAACCCGGCCCTGAAATCCCCGACCGCGTCCCACAGTCGCCCGATATCGTCGAAATACCGTGCCATGGCGTGGTTTCCGCCGGCGGTGTTCTCGATCAGGATGGGCACCGCGAACCCGCCCTTGTCCTGCTGCCGCTCGAACAGCTTGCGCCAGTTGACGAAGCCCTCGACCATCTCGGCATCGGAGCGCACGTGCCCGCCGTGCACCACCAGCCCGAACGCGCCCAGCTCGGCGGCGGCCTCGGCCTGCTGTGCCACCGCGTTGCGCGAGGGCATGCGCAGCCGGTTGTTCAGGCTGGCCACATTGATCTGATACGACGAGTGCACCACCACGTCGATAGCGCTGGCCTTGATCTCCTCGGCCTTGGGATGCGGGGCAGGCTTGTCCCAGCTCTGCGGATCCACCACGAACATCTGAATGACATCGGCCCCCAGCTTCTCGCCGAAGCCGATCGGGTCGCTGTCCTCGCGGACGTGAGCTCCAATACGCATTGCGCCAGCCTAGCCCCGGCCACCGACAGGTTGGGCGGGTCACCTGCGACGACAAGCAAACGTTCAGTGTTGCGTTAGCGGACGATGCGTAGATAGTTCGGTAGGCCGCGAATCGGCTACAGTTTCGGTGTTTTCGGGTCGGCCCTTGCACGATCCCGCCGATCGTCTGTAGTACCTCGCGCGCTGGTGGGTCCTGGCACGCGGAGTGGAGAGTGGGAGATCGTCATGCTGTCCGAAGGTGACGTTTTTGCTGGGTATGTCATCGAACGGCAGCTCGGTCGGGGTGGCATGGGTTCGGTGTATCTGGCCAAGCATCCGCGGCTGCCGCGCCTGACGGCGCTCAAGCTGCTGAATCGGGAGATGGTCTTCGACAAGGAGGTCCGCGCCCGCTTCGAGCGTGAGGCCGACCTGGTCGCCCAGCTGGACCACCACAATATCGTCACCGTCTACGACCGCGGGCTCGAGGACGGGCAGCTGTGGATCTCCATGCAGTACATCGACGGCATCGACGCCGCCAGCGTGAATCCGCAGACGCTGCCGCCGGAACGGGCCGTGCAGATCGTCTCCGAGATGGCCGACGCACTCGACTACGCGCACCGCAACGAGGTGCTGCACCGGGACGTGAAGCCCGCCAATATCCTGCTGGCCCGCTCCACCGGCGGCAAGGGCGAGCGGGTGTACCTGACCGACTTCGGCATCGCGCGGCTGCGTGACGACAGCGGTCACCTCACCCAGACCGGCACCTTCACCGCGACCCTGGCCTACGCCTCGCCCGAGCAGCTGACCGGGTCCGCGCTGGACGGGCGCTCCGATCAGTACTCGCTGGCCTGCACCCTGTTCTGGCTGTTCACCGGCAACGGGCCGTTCTCGGCCACCAATCCGGCCGCCGTCATCCAGGGGCATTTGCAAAGCCCGCCACCGCTTTTGGGGACCACGCGGCCCGGGCTGCCGCCGACGTTGGACCTGGTGATCGCCACGGCCATGGCCAAGCGGCCCGAGGACCGCTTCGCGAGTTGCAGCGATTTCGCGGCCGCGGCCCGGCGCGCCCTCGCGAATCCGAGTGCGCCCGCCATGCCGCTGGTCGGCCGGACCGCGCCGCCGATGCCGGTGGCACCGATGCCGACCGGCGGCGGTATGCCGACCGGGATGCCGATGTACACCGGCGGGCAGATGCCGACCGGGGCGCCGATGCCGACCGGTCTGCCGCAGACCGGCGCACCCATGCCGACCGCAGCACCCATACCGACCGCGGTGCCGCGCCCGCAGACCGGCCCGGCCATGCCGTATCCGGCTCCGACGCAGCTCAATCCGGTCAATCCGGCCCCGCCGAAGCCGGTGACCGGCAATTACACCGGTCGCGGCACCAACCAGTACACGCAGCCGCCGTCCTACGCCTACCAGGCTCCGGGGCAGCCCCAGCCGCCGCAGCGGCCGCCGGTCGCGCCGGTCGCCGCGCATCGGTCCGGGCCGCCGAAGAAGTCCAATACCGGGCTGATCATCGGGATCATTCTCGCGGTGGTGGTGCTGCTCATCGTGGTGGTCGCGGTGGTGGCCGCCGCGGGCAAGGGCAAGTCCGGCAATACCAAGAGCGCGCCCACCATCTCGGCGGTCCAGGATCCGGGCGCGGGTGGCGACAAGCAGATCGACTGGGCCGCCGCGGCCAAGGAGTTCCCGAAGCTGCTGCCCGCCACCAAGACCGGTGGCAAGGGCTACAACGGCGCGACCTGCTGGGTGGCCGACTCCCCGGTCTCTTCCGATGCCACCGACGGCACCCCGGACTTCGGCGACTGGACGGTGCAGTGGCGTTGCTACGGCGGCAACAACAACAGCGACCCCTTCTACCGCGTCTTCGCCTACTCCTCGGCCACCGACGTGCAGTCGGTGCTCAGCGGGCTGACCCCGGACAACAAGTCGACCGACGCCAACGGCGGCAAGTCCTACACCAACTACCAGCTCAGCGATGACAGCCACCCGCGGCTGGTGACCGCCTTCACCAGCGACAACAAGCGCACCCAGTACCTCATGTACACCGACGGGATCAGCGGCAGCATGGACTCGGTCCTGAAGTGGTGGAAGAACGCCCCCTTGAACTGAGTTGACCTGGCCATATGACAGCCCCGCGCCGGGCACGTAGGGTCGCGAACCGAAGGAGTCGGTCGAAAGGGTCTTTGTGCTGCGAGTCGGGGAAGTGTTCGCCGGGTACGAGATCGAACGCGAACTCGGCCGGGGCGGCATGGGATCCGTGTACCTGGCGCGGCATCCCCGACTACCCCGGCTCATCGCGCTGAAGCTGCTCAATCGTGAGGCGTTCGACGATATCGAGGTGCGGCGGCGGTTCGAGCGCGAGGGCGATGGGATCGCCCGGCTGGACCACCCGAACATCGTGCCGGTCTACGACCGCGGCATCGATGACGAGCAGCCGTGGATCGCCATGCGCTACATCGACGGTCCGGACGCCGCCCAGCTGGAGGCCGCGAATCTGCCGCCGCACCAGGCGATCCGGATAATTGCCGAGACCGCCCGCGCGCTGGATTTCGCGCATCGCCGGGGTGTGCTGCACCGGGATGTGAAGCCCGCCAACATCCTGCTCGAGCGCGTCGATGCCGAGGAGCGAGTCTTCCTGGCGGACTTCGGCATTGCCCGGCTGCGCGACGACGCCACCAAGCTCACCCAGACCGGGTCGTTCACCGCGACGCTGACCTACGCATCGCCCGAACAGCTTTCGGGGCAGCCGCTGGATCCGCGCTCGGATCAATACTCGTTGGCCTGCACGCTGTTCCGGCTGCTCACCGGCAATGTGCCGTTCACGGCCGAGCATCCGGTGGGCATCATCCACGGTCACCTCAATCAGGCTCCGCCGCCGGTCAGCGGGTTGCGGCCCGGACTACCGCAGGCGCTGGACGCGGTCCTGGCCCGTGCCCTCGCGAAATATCCCGAGGGACGGTTCGATTCGTGCACCGAGTTCGCGAATGCCGCTCTGCAGGCGCTGGAACATCCGGCGGGGGTGACGCAGGTCGTGCCCCACGCGCCGTTCGCGCCGCCGCCCGCCGCGACCATCAACGCGCCGTTCGAACCGAACTCTATTCCGGGACAGCGTCATTCCGGAACCGCCCGCTACACCGCGCAGGCCCCGGTGGCCACGCAGGCCCCGGTGACCGTCCAGGCCCCGGTGACCGCGCCGCGACCGGTTCCGCCTCCGCCACCGCGGCGCAAGAAGCGCTCGAAGCTGCGCGGCTGCCTGCTGGGCCTGGCGCTCGTCGTGGTGTTGCCGCTGCTGGCGATCGCCGTCATCGTCTCCGTGCTCGATGAGAACGCGAGCACTCGCACCCCCTCGACGACGGCCGAAGCGCCCGCCCCGATCACCACCGACGAGTCGACGCCGACCGAGACCACCGACCCGGCCGCCGGAGTCCCGGAGCACTCGGGGGCCGACGCCCAGATCCTGAGCCGGCGTTTCCCGCAGATGCTGCCGCAGGCCGACCCGAACGCCGACATCAACAACGGCACCGGCTACCAGGGCGCGGTCTGCTCGACCTACGAGCATTCCCTGCCCGACAGCGGCAACGGCGATCCGGACCTGGGCAATTGGGCCGTCGCCTGGAACTGTGTCGGCGGTGTCGGCCGCCCGACCTACCGCTTCGTCATGTACCGCTCGGCCGCCGACGCCGAGGACGCGCTGAACGCGCTGTCCGGCTACAGCCGCACCGACATCAAGGTGCACGGCACCACCTACACGAACTACCAGATCAGCGGCAGCGGCCTGTTGCGCCCGCGCCTGGTGACCGAGTTCCACTCGCAGGACGGCAAGCACGCGTTCCTCATGTACAGCACCGGTTTCCTGGCCACCGACGATCAGCTGCTGGATTGGTGGAAGTCCGCCCCCGTCAATTGAGGGCTGTGCGCGCGGGCGAATTGTGTGGACTCTGTGAGGAGACAGTCATCAGGGACATCCCGGATGGCACGACTCCCAGAACCTCGACACACTGGACATCATGACTTCGAACGTCTCGGATTCCGTGACCCTGGAGCAGGGCGCGAACGCCGTCGCAGCCCGCGCCACCGACCTGGTGAAGACCTACGGCTCCGGCGATACACAGGTCCGGGCGCTGGCCGGGGTGACGGTGGAGTTCGCGAGGAGCGAGTTCACCGCCATCATGGGTCCCTCGGGCTCCGGCAAATCGACCCTCATGCACTGCCTGGCCGGGCTGGACTCGGCCTCCGGCGGCGCGGTCCACATCGGTGACACCGATCTCACCCGGCTCTCGGACAAGCAGATCACCGCGCTGCGCCGCGACCGGATCGGCTTCGTCTTCCAGGCGTTCAACCTGGTCCCCACCCTGACCGCGCTGGAGAACATCACGCTGCCGCTGGATATCGCGGGCCGCAAGCCCGACGAGGAGTGGCTGTCCACCGTGGTCAAGCGGCTCGGGCTGGGCGACCGGCTCAGCCACCGGCCCAGCGAGCTGTCCGGTGGCCAGCAGCAGCGCGTGGCCTGCGCCCGGGCGCTGGCGGGCAAGCCGGAGATCATCTTCGGTGACGAGCCGACCGGCAATCTGGACTCGCACTCCTCGGGCGAGGTGCTCAGCATCCTGCGCGCCGCGGTCGACGAATTCGGGCAGACCGTGGTGATCGTGACCCACGATCCGCGCGCGGCCTCCTACGCCGACCGTGTGGTCTTCCTGGCCGACGGGCAGATCGTGGACGAATTGCGGGAGCCCACCGCGGAATCCGTGCTCGACAAGATGAAGTCGCTGGAGACGCTCTGATGTCTGCCTCCCCGATGCGCAAGGTCGCCTTGCGCAATCTCGCCGCGCACAAGGTGCGATTGGTGCTGACCGTGCTGTCGGTGGTGCTGGGCACCGCCTTCATCTCCGGGTCGTTCATCTTCACCGATACCTTGCAGAGCACCTTCGACGGCATCTTCGCCTCCCAGGCCAAGGGCGTGGATGTGCGGGTGGCGCCCAAGGAGCCGCAGTCGCTCGGGGTGCCGAACGATGTGGTGGACAAGATCTCCCGCATGGACGGCGTGAAGACCGTCGCGCCCAGCGTGAACGGTCCGGTCGTGCTGCTGAAGGACGGGCATGCCGTGCAGACCGGTGGCGCGCCGACCATCGGGCAGTCGTATCTGCCGCCGGGGAAGGCGGTGGCCGAGCCGGACAAGTACATCGCGGGCACGCCGCCGACGCAGCCGGGTGAGATCGCCATCAACAAGGGCGGTGCGGATCGGGCCGGGCTGAAGGTCGGCGATAACACCAAGGTGCTGGTGCCGTCCAAGGGCAATATCGATGTCACCGTGTCCGGTATCTACGACCTCGACGCCTCCAATACCGGCGGCTTCATCGCGCTCCAGTTCGACGACACCCAGGCGCGGCAGTTGTTCACCGACGGACTGCATGTCGCCTATGTCGACATTGCCGCGAATCCCGGTGTGCAGGCCGATGATCTGCGCGATCAGATCAAGAAGGCGTTGCCCGACGGCTACAAGGTGCAGGACGCCGAGCAGGTGCGCGACGACTTCAAGCAGCAGCTCGGCAATGCGCTGAAGTTCATCAACTACTTCCTGCTGGCCTTCGGATCGATCGCTTTGATCGTGGGCACGTTCATCATCTACAACACCTTCTCGATGCTGGTGGCGCAGCGGCTGCGTGAGCTGGCGCTGTTGCGGGCGGTGGGGGCCAGTCGCGGGCAGATCTCGCGGTCGGTGGTCGGTGAGTCGCTGATCGTCGGATTGATCGGCAGCGCACTGGGTCTGGCGGCCGGTGTCGGGCGGGCGTTCGGGCTGTCCGGGCTGCTGAACGCGTTCAAGCTGGGGCTGCCGACCGGGACCATGGCGCTGGAGCCGCGCACGGTGCTGGTCGCCATCGGCGTCGGGACCATTGTGACGGTGCTCAGCGCGTACGCACCGGCGCGGCGGGCGGCCAAGGTGCCGCCGGTGGAAGCCATGCGCTCGGAAGCCAATTCGTCGGGTGAGTCGCTGCGGGTGCGCACCATTATCGGTGCGGTGCTTGCAGTGGCCGGTGTGGTGCTGGTGGTGCTCGGGGCGCGCGGCACCGGTGGCACCGCGGCCTCGGTGGTCGGAATCGGCGCTGCCGCATTGATTCTCGCGGTGCTGTTCGCTTCACCGGCGCTGTCGCGGCCGGTGGTGGGCGGGCTCGCCGTGCTGGTGCGGCCGTTCGGTCCGGTCGGAAAGATGGCGCGCAACAACGCGATTCGCAATCCGCGCCGGACGGCGGCCACGGCCTTCGCGCTGACGCTGGGTTTGATGCTGGTGTCGGCCATCGGCATGCTGGGCGCTTCGGCCAAGGCGAGTGTCAGCGATCTGGTCGACAAGGGTGTGAAGGCCGATTACATCCTGGCGGGCCCGCCCGGCGGGATCATCGGTGTGCCCCTGGCTGCCACCGACACCATCGAGCAGGTGCCGCAGGTCAAGGATGTGGTGGCGTTTCACGGTGTGGCGCTCAAGGTCGACGGCAAGCAGGTCATCGGCACCGCGCCCGAGGGGCCGATGAGCAAGGTGCTCAACTACACCATGCGCCAGGGCACCGACCAGCTCGGCGACGACGACATCATGGTCTCGGAAACCTATGCCTCCGACTATGATTGGAAGCTCGGCGACAGTGTCGAGGTCACCAGCCTGGACTTCAAGAAGTACAAGGTCACCGTGGCGGGCATCTACAAGGACACCCAGTTGCTGCAGAACCTGGTCGTGCCGATGGCGCTGTACCAGAAGACCGTTCCGGTCAGCTATCAGAGCAGCTTCATCGTCCTGGTCGCGGCCGCGCCGGGTGCCGACCTGCCCGCCATGCGCACGAATCTGGAGAAGTCCACCGAGCAGTACGTGATCGTTCAGGTCCAGGACCGCAACGACTTCAAGGGCGCCCAGGGCCGCCAGATCGACACCCTGCTGGCCATCCTCTACGGCCTGCTGGCCCTGGCGGTGGTGATCGCCATCCTCGGCATCGTCAACACCCTGGCCCTGTCCGTCGTGGAGCGCCGCCGCGAAATCGGCATGCTCCGCGCGGTCGGAATGCAACGACCGCAGGTTCGTCGCAGCATCTACCTCGAATCCATGCTGATCGCCATCTTCGGCGCGATAGTCGGCGTCATCCTCGGCATCGGACTCGGCGTGGGCTTCCTGAAAACCCTTGCGGAACTGGGTATCGCGACCATTGCCGTGCCCTGGGGTCAGATCGTCCTGATGCTCTTCGCCTCCGGCATCGTGGGCGTCCTGGCAGCCCTGTGGCCCGCGATCCGCGCGGCCCGCACGCCCCCGCTGGCGGCCATCGTGGACGTGTAAGTCCTTGTCGCACTGGGGGATGTCCTGGGGGACATCCCCCAGTGCGATTCCGGGCCCGCGCCCGATGCCTCGAACCGGCTCGCGAATTTAGCGTTTGATCATGACTTCGACGCTGCGCACGCATCTCGCCCTGGCGCTCGGCATCGCCACCCTGCTCACCGCCGCGGCCTGCAACCTCGACGACGAGCCGTCCGCTCCCTCCGCCGCCGAGCAACTACGCCAGGACACCGAGGCCATCCACGCCCTCGGTATCAGCGGCGTCCAGGCCCGCGTAATCCTGCCCGACGGCCGGGAATTGGTCGCCACCAGCGGCACCGCCGACCTGACCACCGGCGGCCCCGTCTCCTCCGACGGCTACTTCCGCATGGCCAGCACCTCCAAAACCCTTGTCGCCGTCGTCATCCTCCAACTGGCAGCCGAAGGCAAGCTTTCCCTCGACGACACCGTCGCCCACCGGATCCCGAACCTGGTGCAGGGCAACGGAAACGACGGCACCCGCATCACCCTCCGCCAACTCCTTCAGCACACCAGCGGAATCCACGACGACCTCCCCGGCTACACCACCCCGGACGAGTACTACCAACAGCGCTACAACACCTACACCCCCGAACAACTCGTAGCCCGAGCCATGACGCACGCCCCCGACTTCCCACCCGGCGAGGGCTGGGGTTACTCCAACACCGCCTACATCCTCCTCGGCATGATCATCGAACGAGTCACCGGCAACCCCGCCCATCGGGAGATCGAAGACCGCATCCTCCACCCCCTCTCGCTCGACCAAACCCATTGGCTCGGAACCTCACCCACCCTCCCCACCCCCCACGCCCGCGCCTACCAACTCTTCACCCCCGAAACCCGCACCGACGTAACCGACCAAATCCCCCTCGCCCCCGAAACCCTCTCCTGGGTCACCACCACCCGCGACGAAAACACCTTCTTCCGCGCCCTCCTCTCCGGCCGCCTCCTCCCGCCCTCCCAACTGACCGAGATGAAGCAAACAACCCCCGTAACCGGTGACCTCCAACAGTTCTGGTCCAATGGCCGCTACGGCCTGGGCCTAGCCGAACGCCCCCTCGCCTGCGGCGGCACCTACTGGAGCCACGAAGGCGGCGACGCCGGCTACATCACCCTCAACGGCGTAACCCCCGACGCCACCCGAAGCGCCGTCGTCTCCATGTCCGAAGCCCTCGGCGACACCCCCACCCACATCCTCACCCAAGAATCCACCGCCTCCACCCTGATAGACCACGCCCTCTGCGGACTAGAGTGAGATCAACTCGGGAGGGGTGGATCGACTGCGCCGCTTTACTTCTCGATGCGTCGGCGAAAGTTGATCGGAGGAACGGGAATGAGGCTGAGCCGCATCATCGGGGCGGTTGCCGGGGCTGTTGTGGTGGGGTTGTCCGTCCCCGCGGTATCGGAGGCCTATCCCAATCTCTATGAGGGCCTGGAGATCGGCGGGTGCGGGTCGTACGACGCGGTGGGCAAGGTCGGGGCACCGGTCGCGTGCGATTCGGTGGCCGCCCAATACCGGCTGATCGAGCAGTATCAGCTGACCGCGGACACCCAGGATCAGCGGTGCGGACCACACGCCACCCTCCGCTACCACCACCGAACCGACGAGGGATTCCGCCTCGCGCTGTATTGCTTCACCTACAACATGACCATCGGCAGCTGCTGGGACCTGACAAATGTGAACGACCCACATCGCCTCGACTGCGCAGCGGGATCACCCGCCAGCGAGCGCATCACCGACATGATCGACGGCGTCACCACCGAAAACCCCTGTCCAAAAAAAGCGATCGTCTACCCAAGACTCGACATGACAGTATGCGTCGCCCCCAACTGATCCAGGTCCATCCGAGAGCACTCGGGAGTTGATACAGCGCGAACGCAGTCCGCCCGAGCCGAGCCGATCTGAAGCCAGCTGAACGTCCACGACTGCCGATGACCGCTCACCGGGTGCAGCCGATTGCGCGGCGATCCAGGGTGTGCTGATGGCCGAGTGGATCAGTGTGTACTGCCGCGAGCAGATCCTGCTGGATGTCGATGAGATCCGTCGGTGGATCGAGATGTCGGCTGCGGATTCCACATCCATGGGCGCGGTGCTCGGCGAGATAGTCGCGCTGGAGCTCGCCGCAGCAGGCGACGGCCTCGTCTGGTTCTTCGGTAAGGATTGGGTGTCACCCGAGGACCGCGCTGCAACCGTATGGACCAGCAGCTAACACCGGCAACCTAATTCGTCTGCCCAACCGCACTGATCCGCGCAGGTCACGCCGATCGCCCCGCCTGCACGGCACACCGGAAGTCCAAATCCCCCCACCGACCTATCGTCGGCAACGCACAGACCTGCCGAATGCCGAGTGGCACAAAAGTCGCGACGAAATCAGACGAAAGCCCCAGCATTGTGCCACTCGGTGATGAGGGGAAGGTTGTTGCTGGTGATTGTGGGCGCGGAGCGGCACTCGGCGCGACGGATGGTGGGCCGAGGGCAACCGACGCACTGGCGGGCGGGTGTGGGGTGTGCCTGAAGTTGTTGGCGGGGCTCGGGTGGTTCGAGTATGTATGAACGGCAGGCACTTTCACTTCTCTTGGGGGATATCGATGATCGAAGGCGTTCTGGGCGCGGTTAACGCTGGAACCACATCGATTTGCTGGTATCGGATAGTCGTAACCGAGGTTCGCAGTGCCACCAGCGAAAGCATCAAGGGGGAATCATGAAGCAGTACAGCGTATTTGGGTTGGGCGTCACTCTGATTATGGCGTCGGGACTGTTTGCTGCCCCGCCCGCACTCGCGCAGGAGTTCGCTCCAGGTGTCAACTGTGTGGCGCGCATGTGCACCAACGAAACCGATGATCCGTATCTGGTGCTTTGGCAAGTTACCTGCCTGAAAACCTCGCCTTCTCCTGGGGAGACCACTGGCATTGCGACCACCGTCACGGACCAGTTCAGCGAGACTGTCCCAGCGCACGCGACGTTGTCGGTTGACACGGATTGCAAACAGGGTGTGACGCTGTCGTATTTCATCACCGGAGTGCAGGTGGCGTAGGGCTTGGCTGCGGTGATTGATCGGCTGTTTCCGGCAGGGGATCGGTTCTTGGTCAGGTGAGGAGGGTTAGGCCCAGGATGATGGACCAGATCAGGCCGGGGAAGGCTGCGATGCGCTCCCAGAGGCCGAAGGTTTCGTGTCCGCCGACGCCGGTGAGGAGTAGGGCGAGTGCGGTGATTGCGGTCGCGCCCATGGTGATTCCGAAGTTGGCCAGGATCGGGGGGGTGGCCTGTGCGTCGCATCGCCAGCGCGGTGAGGATGGTGGCGAGTTCGCCGGTGGGAATCGAGATCATCGCGCCGGTCAGGTGAAGTGCGGTTCTGGTGTGTTCGGGAAAGAGGCCGACCATCGTCGGCCCGATTCTGAGATTCCCCGCGATTTACCGTACAAGGGATGTGCTCTGTGCGGCAGTGGTCGGGACCGGGCCCGGCCGGCATCACGGCGACGGTCTGTGAGATCTGCGGTGGATGGCGGGGGTGCTCGAGGGGCGGGGGCGGGTTGTCGCTGAGCGGCTTTCGCGTTCCAGGCGCGCCGTGATTGTGGCTACTGTGCACCGGGACTGCGGGAAAGTGTTGCTGTGGGCGGGTTTTGGGAGGGTGGGGAGGTGGTGGAGTAGCCAGGCGCAGAGGGCTGCGGTGGCTGCGCCGGTGAGGAAGGGGAGGAGGAGGGCGGTCATGGGGTGCTCCGGGGTGGCTCGGGGTGGGCGGGCAGGCGGCGGCGGCCCGAGGAGACTTCGAAGGCGAGGTCGGTGTATCCGATTGTGAGTTCGGCCAGGCGGTGCCAGGCGGTGCCAGGCGGTTTGGAGTTCGAGGTCGGTGAACTCTGGGCGCAGGGCGGCGTGGGCGGCTACGGAGAGTTCGGCGAGGCGGTCGACGACTGTGCCGATGGTTTCGGTGTGGAGGAAGGCCGCGGCGGCGGGGTCGGGGGTTGCGCCCGCGATCCAACGGTCGATTTCGTGCACCAATCGTGCTCGGCAGCAGTCGATTTCGGCGGTGTAGCCGGAATCCGCGGTTGATCGCGCCTCGTGCAGGCTGGCCAGTTCGTAGGCGGCCAACAGGATTGGGTGGGGCTCGTGGATGGCCCCGGAGCAAGCTTCGAGAATTAGGTCCTTCGACGGCAACAGCGTCATGGTGACCACTCCGGAATGAGGACTATGCCAACGGCTGAGGAGTTCAGTTTTCCTCGAGTTGTGCAATATTGCAAGGGATTTGCAATGTAGAATCATGCTGCTGGGCGCAACGCGGTGGAGGGTGTGAGATGGCGGGGAAAACAGGACCGACCCTTCGGTCACAATGGCTCGGGCAGCAGCTCCGCCGCTATCGGGACGAAGCTGGCATGACCTTGAAGGAAGCTGCGGCGTACCTGAAGCGGGACTCCTCGACGGTCAGCAGATTCGAGGCCGGGCTGTATCCGCCGCGCGAGGACGATGTGCGGGAGCTGTTGACGCTCTACGGCGTAGCAGACGGACGTGTGCGTGAGGCGCTTCAGAAGTTGAGCCTCGAAGTGTGGCGAAAGGGTTGGTGGGAGGGTTATGCCCAGGACATCGACCCTTCGATCGTGGATTACGCGTGGCTCGAGGCGCGGGCCGCGGAGATCAAGTCCTTCAACGTGGTTGTGGTGCCCGGTCTCCTGCAGACACCGGCCTATGCCGAGGCTGTGATCCGCGCCGTTGACCCGGACTCCGATGACGCGCAGGTCGATCGCTGGCTCGAGGTCAGGATGATTCGCCAGCAGGTGCTCACTCGACCGAGGCCCGTTCGCCTTACTGTCATCCTGGATCAATCGATCCTGCGCCGTCAGATCGGCGGAGCCGAGGTTCACGCCGAACAGCTTGCGCACCTTGCGAATATGGCTGACCGGTCGAATGTCACGGTCCGTCTACTACCCGAGGCGATCGGCGCGCACGCGGCTCCCGACGGATCCTTCAAGATCTTCGACCTGCCCGATCCGTATCCGACGCTGGCCTGTGTCGAAACGCCAGCGGGCGTCATCTACGTGGAAGCAGATGGAATCCAACGATTCACAGCGGCCTTCGATCGCCTCCGCGAGGTTGCCCTGAGCCCGGACGATTCCGCCGCTGTCCTGCGCGAGCAGCGCCGTTGAGATTGAAACGCACGTGCTTATGCTGGGTGTCATGAAGTACGAGTCTGAATGGCGGAAGAGCAGTCGCAGCGGAGACGGCGGTGGCGGCAACTGTGTCGAGGTTCTGCTCGCTGACGAGGCCGTGCTGATTCGCGACAGCAAGTATTTGCGGGATTCTGCGAACGATCCTGCCGCGCAGCCGATCATCGGGGTCTCCGGGGTGGAGTGGGATGTGTTTTTGGCTGGGGTTCGGGCGGGGGTGTTCGATTCCGGCCTGTGAATCAGAGGGGCAGGCGGAATGGGTTGTCGCTGATCGGGGTTTCGGGGGGCAGGTAGGCCGAGGTGACGATGGTGTCGGGGGGCTGGGGGGCGTCTGCCTTGGATTTGCTGCTCTTGATGATTACCGCGATCACGATGATGACGATTACCAGG
This sequence comes from Nocardia seriolae NBRC 15557, assembly GCF_007990715.1. GTDB lineage: Bacteria > Actinomycetota > Actinomycetes > Mycobacteriales > Mycobacteriaceae > Nocardia > Nocardia seriolae. The sequence continues at coordinate 16,314 of NZ_BJWY01000037.1, forward strand.
ACCGTGACGATGGCGGCGATCAGCCAGGCTGTGGTGTTGGAGTTCTTTTTCGGGGGTGTGTAGGTGGGGGGTCGGGATGGGTAGGACGGGGGCTGGTTGTAGGTGGGGGTTTGGTTTGTGAAGGGTTGGGGGGTGGGCTGATTCGGGTAGGCGGGGGTTGAGACGGGTTGGTTCTGGATCGGCTGGTTGGGGTAGGAAGGGGCCGAGGTGGGCGGGACGGGGTAGGACGGGCCCTGGTTGGTGTAGGCGGGACCCACCAGTGGGCGCGCGGTGGACGGGGTGGGGTTCGGGGGTTGTTGGATTACCGGCTGGGGGCGCACCGGCGTCGGCGGGCGTGGGGCGACGACCGGCTGGGGGTGCGCGGGAGTGGGTGGGCGCGGTGGGGTGGGGGTGCGGGGAGCCTGGAGGGCTCGTTCGGCGGCTGTCGCGAATTCGACGCAGGAGCCGGTAGCGGTCGGCGGGGCGTTTGGAGAGGGCCTTGGCGAGGACGGCGTCGATGGCCGGGGGGAGGGCCGCACGGCGGGGGCTGGCCAGCGGTGGCGGTTGCTGGAGGTGGCCGCGGATCACGGCGGCGGGGCGGGTGCCCTCGAAGGGGACTGCGCCGGTGAGGAGTTGGAAGAGGGTGCAGGCCAGGGAGTATTGGTCGGAGCGGCCGTCGAGGGGGCTCCGGTGAGTTGTTCGGGGGGAGGCGTAGGCGAGGGTGGCGGTCACCGTGCCGGTTTGGGTGAGGTGGCCGGTGTCGTCGCGGAGGCGGGCGATGCCGAAATCGGTGAGGTAGACGCGTTCGCCGGCGCCGGTTTTGGAGGAGGAGCGGGCCAGCAGGATATTGGCGGGTTTGACGTCGCGGTGCAGGACGCCCAGGCCGTGAGCGTAGTCGAGGGCCTTGGCGGTTTCGGTGATGATCTGGGCGGCGCGCAGCGGGGGCAGCGCGCCGGGGCTGATCGAGGAGGCGTTGACGCCGTCGATGAACTGCATGGAGATCCACAGCTGTTCGCCCTCGTCGCCGCGGTCGTAGACGGTGACGATATTCGGGTGGTCGAGCCGGGCGACGAGATCGGCCTCGCGGATGAAGCGGGCGCGAATCTCGTCGTCGGCGAACATCTCCTGATTGAGCAGCTTCAAGGCGGTCATCCGAGGCAGCCGCGGGTGCTTGGCCAAATACACCGAGCCCATACCGCCGCGGCCGAGCTCGCGTTCGATGACGTAGCCGGCGAACACATCACCAGAGCGCAAAGTTCAGCACCCGCTTCCCGAAAACAAATCTGTCGCGAGATGAAATCCGCTGGCAGCCTATCAGCGTCCCATGCTGCTCAATTGTCGCCGAGTTGGCGTCAGCCCGCGTTGCGATGCGCCCAAGCCTGCACGTCACCGCGGTCCAGCGCCACCGCCAGCAGGTCGGGAAAGCGGTCCGGCGTGCAGGCGAACGCGGGCACGCCGAGTGCGGTCAATGCCGCCGCATTGTCGCGATCGTAGGCCGGGGCCCCGTCGTCCGACAGCGCCAGCAGCACCACCACCTGAACCCCCGCCTCCTTCATGGACCGGATGCGCCGCAACATCTCCGCGCGCACCCCGCCCTCGTACAGGTCCGATATCAGCACGAACAGCGAGTCCGCGGGCCGGGTGATGAGCGACTGCGAGTACGCGATGGCCCGATTGATATCGGTGCCGCCACCCAGTTGCGTCCCGAACAGCACCTCCACCGGATCCGACAGCTTCTCGGTCAAATCGACCACGGCCGTATCGAACACCACCAGCGAGGTGCGCAGCGACCGCATGGACGCCAGCACCGCCCCGAACACCGAGGCGTAAACCACGCTCGACGCCATGGAACCCGACTGGTCGATGGCCAGCACCACATCCCGCTTGACCGCCTGCGCCTTGCGCCCGTACCCCACCAGCCGCTCGGGCACCACGGTCCGATACTCCGGCAGGTGATTCGCCAGATTCTTGCGAATGGTCCGGTCCCAGTCGATATCCCGCAGTTTGGGCCGTGACACCCGCGCCGCCCGATTCAACGCGCCGCCGACCGCCGCCACCGTCTGCGCCGCGATCCGCCGCTCGATCTCCTTGACCACCTTCTCCACCACCATGCGCGCGGTGGCCTTGGTGGTCTCCGGCATCACCCGGTTCAGGCTCAGCAGTGTGCCGACCAGATGCACATCCGGCTCGACCGCCTCCAAAAGCTCCGGCTCGAGCAGCAATTCGGTGAGATTCAGCCGATCCACCGCGTCCCGCTGCATCACCTCGACCACGGTCGACGGGAAGTACCGCCGGATATCACCCAGCCAGCGCGACACCTGCGGCGCGGAACCGCCGAGCCCGCCCGAGCGCCGCCCGCTCCCGCCCGGCCCGCCGGAGTCGTAGAGCGCCCCCAGCGCCCGATCCATGGCCTGATCGTCGGCATTGCCGAGCCCGCCACCGCCGAGCCCGGGTTCGCCCGCGCTGCCGAGCACCAGCCGCCAGCGCCGGGCCTGTGCCTCGTCGATCTCGCTCATGACATTCCCCTCGAACCGTTCCAGTCGTATCCCGCCCTGAGCGGCGAGAAACCCTGCGCCGCCTTCGATTCGGCAGCGCGCTTCCCGCGCGCGCCGCCGTGTCGGACCCGAGTTCGCCCGCCGCGATCCCGAGTCATCCCGCCACTCCGAGGATCTCGGCGGCCGCCCGCATGGCGAGCAGGCCGCGGGCGGGGTCGTAGTCGGCGCCGCCCGCGGCCGGACCCGATGGCGCGCCGTGGCGGACCGCCTGGCCGATGGCCTGGCGCTCACCGGATTCGAACGCGCCGAAGGTCCGGCGCAGCAGCGGGAGTGTCGCCACGAACTGCGCCTCGTCGAGGCCGCACAGCCAGTTGTCGATGAGTGCCAGCATGTTTCGGTCGTGCACCAGCAGCAGGCCGCGACCGCCCAGGAAGCCGTCGATCCAGGACGCCTTGTCGGGGGCCGTGCGGCCGACCGACAGGGCCGCCGATAGCCGACGACCGGATTCCTCGGAATCGATGCGCTCGGCATCGCAGAGCAGGCGGACGGCGCGCCCGACGATGCCGCCGTTGACATCGTCGCGGTCGGCCAGCGTCTCCAGGGTGGACAGCCAAGTGCCGGTGGCCCATTCGTTGTCTCGGGCCGCGAGCGCCAGGTGTACGGCGTCGATCTGGACGCGCAGCGCGTTGGCGGCGTCGGTGTCCAGGCCGGTGACAGCGCCGGGTAGTCCGGCGCAGGCGCGCACGAGCAGGCTGTCCGCCACCCGGGTCAGGGCGGCGCTGTCGGTGCCGCGCACGTCGCCGTAGCGCATGATGCGCAGCAGGCCGGGTAGCGCGGACAGCAGGTGCGTGACGTCGTGATCCAGTGCCGCAACCGATTCCAGCCGCGCGATCAACCCGTCGGTGGCTCCGCCCAGATCCGCGAGCAACGCCTCCTCCAGCACGGAAGCCACCTTGCCGACGGTCGCGTCCGGATCGGCCGCGGTATCGAGGACTTTCGCCTCGGCCGCCGACCGCAGCGTGGTGCCCCAGCGCGACGCCTCCACGATCGAGATGGCGAGTTCGGGCAGCCAGCGCAGCGTCCAGGGCTCCCGGAAGGTGCCGGTATTGCGCACCTGGCCCTCGGTCAGCTTCCCCCACCCGATGCCCAGCAGCCGAAGCCGGTGCAGCAGCTGCGATCTCGCCAGCCCGCCTTCGGTCCGCAGATCCAGGTCGAGGGTCTTCTCCAGGGCCTGCTGCTTCAACCGCAGCGTTTTGATCTGCGCCCGCAGATCGGCCTCCAGAGGCACGGTCGGCGTCCCGTCCGGCACCGTCCCCATCGCCTCGCCGACCACAAGTTCGGTGCTGACCAGCCGAAGCATGGTCTCGTCCCCGTCACACAGCACCGCGCGGGTGGCCTCGGTGACCTCCGACAGCCCGGCCAGCGGACGGCCGCGCAGGGTCGCGAGAGTGTCTGCCAGCCGGACGGATTCGATGATGTGCGCGCTGGACACCGGCAGATCGTGGGCGCGCAGCGTGCCCGCCACCTTGGTGAGCCAGCGCGCGATCGGCTGCTCGGTCTCGGTGAACAGGTGGTGATACCAGCCCGGCGAGGTGACGCCCGCACCGTAGCCGGACGAACTCGCCAGCCGCGAATGCGTCCACGGCACCCAGGTGAGCGTGGCTTTGACCTTGGGCAGGCCCTTCAGGATCCGGGCATCGGCGACCGCCGGACCCAGCTTGCCTTCCAGTGCGGGCGCGTGCCACGCACCGCACACCACGGCCAGCCGGGTCGCACCGTCCTTCAACGCCTTTCGCATGACCTGCCGCATGTGCGCCTCGCGCCGCAGCGTGTGCGCGTCCACCGTGATCCGCGCCGAGGCCGCGTCCAGCTCGTCCAGCTCATCCTCCGCTGTCCCGGACCCCTCGACCGGAACAACGGAATCGGACTCCTGATCGGCGTGTCCGCCGTCCAGGTGCTCGGCGTGCTCGCGCAGCGCACCCATGGCCTCGTTGACGGCGGCGAAAATATCGGCGTCCGACGAGGATTCGACGATCGCGTCCCACCAGCGCTCGGCGTCGTCGTATCCCGCCGCCGAGGCCAGAATTCCCAACGGGTCGGTCCGATCGCCCGGCTCGTCCTCCACGGCCAGCGCAACCGCCGCGGGCAGATCGCAGAACCCCACGGACACACCGTTTTCCGTCGCGTACCGCAGCGCCACCCATTCGGGCGAGAAGGTCGCGAAGGGCCAGAACGCCGCCTTGGCGGGCTGATCCGGCTGGTAGGCCAGCAGGGCGACCGGCGGCGACATCCCCTCGGCCGCAAGATATCCGACCAGCGGATCCGCGTCGGAAGGTCCCTCGATCAGGATGGCGTCGGGCCGGAACCGCGCCAGTGCCAGCGCCAGCGACCGCGCCGAACCCGGCCCGTGATGGCGGATCCCGAACACCCGGGTCTCGGCCGGTCCGGCGGTCTCGTTCGACACCGTGGCCCCGTTCGACACCGCGATCGCCGTGGTCATCCGTTCACCTCGCGGCAGGCCCGGTAGAAGTCGGCCCACTCGCTGCGCTGGCGCACCACGGCCTCCAGGTATTCGGTCCACACCACCTGGTCGGCGACCGGATCCTTGATGACCGCGCCCAGCACCGCGCCGGCGATATCGGCCGGGCGCAGCACCCCGTCGCCGAAGTGTGCCGCCAGCGCGATGCCATTGGTGATCACCGAGATCGCCTCGGCCGTGGACAGCGTGCCCGACGGCGACTTGAGCTTGGTGCGCCCGTCCTCGGTCATGCCCGAGCGCAGCTCGCGGAACACCCGCACCACGCGCCGGATCTCCTCGGCCGCGGCGGGCACGGTGGGCAATTCCAGTGCGGTGCCGAGCTGTTCGACCCGCCGCGTCACGATGGACACCTCTTCGTCCTCGCCCGCCGGCAGCGGCAGCACCACCGTATTGAAGCGCCGCCGCAGGGCCGAGGACAGCTCGTTGACGCCGCGGTCGCGGTCATTGGCGGTGGCGATCACATTGAAACCCTTGGCCGCCTGCACCTCCGTGCCCAGCTCGGGCACCGGCAGCGTCTTCTCCGACAGCACCGTGATCAGCGCGTCCTGCACATCCGAGGGAATGCGGGTGAGCTCCTCGAGCCGGGCGATGGAGCCCAGGCGCATGGCCGTCATGATGGGCGAGGGCACCAGCGCGGCCTCGCTCGGCCCCTCGGCCAGCAGCCGGGCATAGTTCCAGCCGTAGCGGATGGCCTCCTCCGCGGTGCCGGAAGTGCCCTGCACCAGCAGCGTGGAATGCCCGGCGACAGCCGCCGAAAGATGTTCGGACACCCACGTTTTGGCGGTACCGGGGACGCCGATGAGCAGCAGCGCGCGATCGGTGGCGAGGGTCGCGACCGCGACCTCCATCAGCCGCCGGGGCCCGACGTACTTGGGCGTGATGACGGTCCCGTCGGCCAGCGTGCCACCCAGCAGGTAGGTGACCACCGACCACGGCGACAGCTTCCAGGAGGGCGGACGCGGCCGATCGTCGGCGGCGGCCAGGGCCTTCAGTTCGTCGGCGAAGGCCTGTTCGGCGTGCGGGCGCAGCAGGGCGTCCCGTTCCTGAGTCATGGTCACTGCAACTCCTCGAGCATCGTCTTGCGTTCAATGAGGTCGTGGGCGAGCTGGTCGAAAGCCTGCTCCCAGTAGGGATCCCCGCACTTGCGGGCAATGCCGGACACGGTCGCGGCCACCTGCGTCGGGAAATGGGCGGACGCCGCGCGGAACAGCGTCCGATACGAGCCGGGCACCAGGCTGGGCGCACCCGGCCGGTCCGCGCTGAGCTGCGCGCGTTCCAGCAGCAGCCGCAGCACATGCTCGGCCAGCTGCCCGGGCCACGGATGCGGCATGGCGCGCAATAGCGATTCGATCTCCGCCAGCCAGCTGGAATCCAGGCCGCGCAGGTGGCGGATCTGTGCGCCCTCGGGTTGCAGCGCGAACAGCTCGCGCAGCTTCTCGGTGTCGGCGTCGCGGGCATTCGTTCCGGAGACCGCGCCGAACAGCGCCGCCGCCCACTCCGGATTCCGTTGCGCCAGTACGGCATCGGTCCAGCCCGCGAACATCGGACCGCGCACCGACTTGGCCATGGAAGCATGCACCGCCGCCTCCGGCGATCCGAGCAGCCGCTCCCAGTGCCGCAGCGGCGTGGCCGCGACCACCCGGTGCAGCCATTCGGTCGACAGGTCCGGCGCGCCGTCGGCGCGATAGGCGGTGTAGCCGAACGAATCTCCGACCCCGTCGCGCCGGGCCGCGTCATCGAGCACACCCGGCCCGGTGGTGACCAGCTGCGGCCGCACCAGCCGCGGCCCGAAGCTCAGCCAGGCCCCGGCCCGCTCCGCCATTCGTGCCGCGAAGGCCGAATCCGGTAGTTGCCCCAGCAGATCCGCGGCCAGCCGCCGCACCTCGGCCCGCCGATCGTCGAGCGCGATCTCCAGCAGCGCCTCATCGTCGATCGAGAGCCCATCGGCCAGCACGGCCAGCAATTCCGCCTTGCCCGGCCCGGACTCCTTGCCCCAGGATCCGGCCAGCGCCTCCCGCGCGGCCGCCGGATCGCGCTGCCGCAACTGGGTGAGCCACCCGCGCCGCTCGGCGGCCCGGCCGTGCGACCACACGCTCTCGTCATCGGCCGCGGCCCGCACCAGCGAACGCCAGCCCGGATGCTGCGCGGCCAGCCAGCGACCTCGCGCCCCCGCCAGCCGCAGCAGCGGTTCCCGATGCGGCGCAAGCGCCTTCGCCCGCTCCAGCAGCACACTGACCAGCCCGTCGGCGGCCCGGAAATCCCGCGGCGCGACCAGCGCGAACCACTCCTCCAGGAACGCCGAATTGTCGGCCAGCATGTCGAACAGCCGGGCCCCGGCCGCCGCGGGCAGCAACGGCCGCTCGTCATCGGACGCGACCTCGCTCCGCTCGGCCCGGTCCGCGCTGACCCCGCCACGCGCGAAACAATCTTGCAGCGCAACGGATTCCAAGAGGACTGCCGCCACATCTCCGGTCAGCCCGGCCGCGGCGGATCGAACCGACGCCGTGAGCCCGCCGGTATCGGCTCCTCGCCGAGCCGTACCGACCAGCGCGGTCGAAACCAGCTCGCCGCTCCCGGCATCCTCGACCCCGCCGCGCAATGGAATCGGATTCCCCTGCGCGACACCGACGTCGACCATGCTCCCGGCGGCCAGCGCCGCGACCGGCACCAGGCCGTCCACGGTCCACTCGCCGAGCACGGTCACCGGATATCCGCCCGAGAGCCCGAGCAACCGCCAGGGTTCGCCCTCGGTGGTCGATATCGGCAGCGCTCCACCCCCGGATTCCACTACATACCAGTTCTTTTCGCCCCGAACCGGAACGACCTCGGCGAGCAGCACCGGCCACGACCGCAGAAACGGGTCGGCCCCCAGTGCCCGAGCCTGCTCCGCCAGCGCGTCCGCGATACCGCCCGGCCGCCGCGCGGTCGCCCCGTCGGCGGTTGCTCCCGTCATCCGGGCTGCGCCACCGCGATCCGCTCCGGTCATCATGGCCTGTTCTGCATCGGAATCCACGGTCCCAGAAGCGATCTCGGCCACCTCCGCACCGGAATGACGGGCGAGGTCCGTGCTTTCGCCGTCGCCGGAGCTTCTGCCCGGGTCGTTCGCCGAGTGCTCGTCGGCGTGCATCCCCGTGGTCTCGCCGGTGGCGGCGGAGTTGTGCAGCGGAATGGTGGTGAAGGGCTCCGGCGTGCCGTGGCGCTCGCCCCAGAGGGCGCGCAGGGCGGCCGCACCGGGGTAGTAGTGCACGTCGGCATCCACCTGGAAGCCCGGGGCCGGGGTGTCGTTCGGGAAGGCGGGGCTGCCGTAGTGGTGGTCCACCAGCAGGGCCCAGCGGCCGGAGGTGCGGGCGCGCAACCAGACTCGGCGGGTGTAGAGGCCGTCCTCGGTGGTGGTGCGGACGCCCAGGACCAGCCAGTGGTCGCGGACGGCGGGCTCGGTGCGGACCGTTTCCGCCGGGGTGGGGTAGCCGATGTGGGTGCGCACGCTGGCCTGGAGCTCGGGGGAGAGCGTGTCGAGGCGGGCGTGGGCGGTGGCCAGCAGGTGCAGGCGAGCGTATTCGCGCAGCAATAACCGAGGCCATTCGGAATGGGTGGCGGCGAGCGGTAACTGGCGAATTGTCGAAGCAATTCCAGGAGCCTGCGCGTCGACCATTCGGGCGGCCACCGTTTCGAAGGCGCGCATCGAGCGGTCGGACTGCGCGAGGCCGGTGCGCACCTGGTCGGTGAGCCAGGTGTCCAGGTCGGCCAGGCCCGCGGTCACCCGGGCGCGGCGCTGGTCGGCGGTGGCCGTTCCGGAGCGGGCGGGCTTGGCCTCGGGCGCGGCCTTCTTCGCGGCCTTGGCGGCACGGCCGCCCAGCCAGTCGGCCGCGAAATCCGCGACCTCGGCCGCCTCGGCGACCTCACCCGCACTCCACGACAACAGCAGTGACAGTGCGTGTTTGCACGGAAACTTGCGACTTGGGCAGGTGCATTTATACGCGGGCCCCGACAGATCCACGATGGTCTGATACGGCCGGCTGCCGCTGCCCTGGCACAGTCCCCACAGCGCGGTGTCGTGAATTCCGGTGCCGCTCCACTTGCCGCGCAGCTTGCGGGCGGCGGTCAGCGACGCGGCGTCCGGTGCGAGCGAGCCGATGTGATCGGCGGTCCAAGCGGTGGTCATCCATCCCCCTTCCTCGGTTGATAAAAGTTGTATCCGAGGGCACCGACAGATTTCGGGCCCGCACGGCCCCTCAGGAAATGCCGAAAAGTAGCCAGCAATGTGAATCTGGAATTGCCGATATTTCGCTGAATGCGTTCGAAGAGCGTCGAATTGCGCGATATGACGCGATCGGCGGTAGGGTCGCGGGCATGTCCCGCGTCGCGATCGAATACTGCACGCAGTGCCGCTGGCTGCTGCGTGCGAGCTGGATGGCCCAGGAGTTGCTCAGCACCTTCGGCACCGACCTGTCGGCGGTGGCACTGATCCCCGGCGAGGGCGGGATCTTCCGCATCACCGTCGACGGCGAGCAGATCTGGGAACGTAAGGCGGACGGCGGATTTCCCGACATCGCCATCCTCAAGCAACGGGTCCGCGACCGCGTGGCCCCCGGCAGGTCGCTGGGGCACGCGGACAAGAAGGACACCGAACCGGCTGATTAGCCGCAGCAGCCGCCCCCGCAGCAGCCGCCACCCGACGGGGCGGGCGCGGGAGCAGGCGAGGGCGAGGACCCGCCGCGCGTCACCGTCCCGAAGGTGGTGAGCAGTTTCACGGTGTCGGCATGCCCGGCCGGGCACGCCGCGGGCGCGGACGCCTCGGCCATCGGGCGGGTCAGTTCGAAGGTATCGCCGCAGTCACGGCACCGATACGCGTAACTCGGCATGCCGACAGCCTAAACGACGTGGCGCGGCGCGCGGTCCGCTATCCCGCGGCCGGGCGCGCTCCAGTCGGTACCCTCGATTTACGAAGTACGAGGAGGTCTGGTGTGAGCACTCGGTTCTTCGACACACCGTCGGGAAGCAATGACACGCCGTCCGGCCGCGCGGGCGTGCCGGTCGCGAAAACCGGATCCGGTGAGGTTGCCGGATCGCTGGACGGCCGGATCGCCGTGTGGCGCGGCATTCCCTACGCCGCGAGCGTCGGCGGCCCCAATCGCTTCCGCACGCCGCAACCCCCGCTGGCCTGGACCGGCGTCCGCGACTGCACCGACTTCGGCGATGTCGCGCCGCAATCGCCGGGCTTCGTCCCCGTCGACGGCAGCCTGCGCATGGGCGAGGACTGCCTGTGGCTCAATGTCTGGGCCCCCGCCGATCCGAGCGACGAACTCCGCCCGGTCATGGTGTGGCTGCACGGCGGCGCGTTCTGCCTGGGCACCGCAGCCCAGGCCATCTACGACGGCAAACGGCTGGCCGAGACCGGCGATGTGATCGTGGTCGGAGTCAACTACCGGCTGGGTGCGCTGGGCTTCCTCGACCTGTCCTCGCTCGGTGACGAATTCGTGCCGAATCTGGGCCTGCACGACCAGATCGCCGCCCTGCGCTGGGTGCGCGACAATGCCGCGGCCTTCGGCGGCGACCCGGGCAATGTCACCGTCTTCGGCGAATCCTCCGGCGCGGGCTGCGTGACCGCGCTGCTCACCTCGCCGTTGTCGGCGGGCTTGTTCCACCGCGCCATCGCCCAATCCCCGCCCGCCACCACGGTTTTCGGCCCCGAACGGGCCGCGCTGGTGGCCAAGCGCTACCTGGAACTGCTCGAAATCACCCCCGATCGCGCGGTCGAACTGCTCACCATGCCCGTGGAGCGCATCATCGCCGCCGCGGGCACCCTGCTCGACGAGGTGCCGCTGCGCGAACCCGGCCGCCTGGCCGCCGCGCCGGTGGTGGACGGCAACCTGCTGCCCGCCTACCCGAGTGAGCGCTTCCAGCAGGGCCGTTCGCATCGGGTGCCGCTGATCATCGGCACCAACCGGGACGAGGCGTCGCTGTTCCGGCTGTTCCGCTCGCCCATCATGCCGGTCACCCCGGACGCGGTGAACGAGATGCTGCGGGGGGTGGCCGCCGAGCATCCGGGCCTGTCGCCGGAGCGGCTGGCCGAGATCGCCGCGGCCTACGAGGCGACCACGGCCCGCGGCGCGCTCACCATGTCCACCGACGCCGCCTTCCGCATGCCCTCGCACTGGGTCGCCGACGCGCACTCCGCGCACTCGCCGACCTGGATGTACCGCTTCGACCACGCCACCCCGATGCTCAAGGCGGCCCGGGTCGGTGCGGGGCACGCCACCGAATTGCCCTATGTCTTCGGCAATTTCGGCTCCTTCGAATACGACCCCACCTTCTGGCTGGGCGGACGCAAAGCGGCACAGGACGTTTCGGGCCGCATGATGCGCCGGTGGCTGGCCTTCGCGGGCTACGGCGTTCCGGCCGCCATCGACGGCTCCAAGCACTGGCGGCCCTACGACGCCGCCGCCCGGCCGACCCTGGTCATCGACGCGGTGGACCGCATGGTCGACGACCCGGACCGGGACCGCAACTCCATCTGGGGCGACGACGTCGTCGGCTTCTACTGACCGTCGGCCGCTATCGAACGGTCGCGGTGGCCCGATGCCCGAGCCGCGCGGGCATGTGCGCGTACCCGTGCAGGGTGTAGAGCGGACGGCGTTCGGGCGCACCGGCCAGGGCCAGATCGGGGAAGTTGTCGAACAGCGACCGCAGCGCGTGGACGCCCTCCATCCGGGCCAGGCTGGCACCGAGACAGGTGTGGATACCGCTGGAGAACGTCAAGTGCTCCTTGGCGTTCGGCCGGGTGATGTCGAACCGGTTGGGGTCCTCGAACTTGCGCGGATCCCGGTTCGCGCCCGCCAGCGACATCACCACCACGGTGCCCGCCGGTAGTTTGGTGCCCTCGATCTCGGTGTCGCACAGGGCGATTCGCGCGGTCATGGTGACCGGCGGATCGAAGCGCAGGATCTCGTCCACGGCCTGCGGCCACAGCTCCGGATCCTCCCGCAGCCGTGCCAATTGCTCCGGGTGCGAGAGCAATTGGACGATGCCGTTGCCGATCAGATTGACCGTGGTCTCGAAGCCCGCGCCCATGAGCAGGCTCGCGGTGGCCTTCAACTCCCGGTCGTCCAGATCGCCCGCGGTGACCAGGCTGGAGAGGATGTCCTCGCCCGGCTCGCGCCGCAACTGCGCCAGATGCCGGTCCAGATAGTCGTCCATGACCCCCATGGCGAGATAGGCGTCGCGCCAGGTCCGCCAGGAGATGCCGATATCCAGCAGCGGGCTGCCCGCGTCACCCCAGGCCAGGAACTCGTCGCGCTTGTCCTGGGGGAAGCCCAGCATTTCGGCGATGATGGCGATCGGCACCTGCGGGGCGAAGCTCGCGATCAGATCGGCGGAACCGTTCGGCGGCAGCGCGTCCAGCAATTCGGCGGTCACCGACTCCACCCGATCGCGCAGTCGGCCGATGGCCCGCGGGGTGAAGGCCGCCGACACCGACTTGCGCAGCCGCGTGTGCTCCGGCGGATCGATCATCAGCATGGACGGCGGCTCCACCGGATTGGGTGGCGTCTGCGCCTTCTTCAGCCGCGCGCGCAGCCACTCCGGCATATCGATGCCGTCGGGACCGAATGCCCCGAATCGGCTGTCGCGCAGCATCATCCGGATGATCTCGTAGTCGGTGGTCGCCGACGAGTAGGTGCTGTGCACCAGTCGGCCACGCGCGCGCAGCGCCTCGATCTGCGGGTAGGGATCCCGCAGCGCCTCCGCCGTGGCGATCAGGCGCGCGAACGGATTGTCGCGCCGCGCCTGCAACCGCAGGAACCACCGTGCGCCGCCCTGCTCGACCGCCCAGCGTGCCCAATACCGTGGACTCATCATCGCGAGACTCCCTCGTCGTCGGATGATTCCACGGTACGGAAACCTTTGGGAGGGCAAAACATCCCGCGGAGGGAAACCGGACTCCTACCCAGGTAGGAAACGGGCAACCCCCGGGGCCGCTGCCACTGCTACCGGCGCTCGGTGGTGACCCGCTCCGAGGCGACGCGACGTTCGTGGGCGGCCGGGTCGGGATTGGCCACCTGCACCAGCGAGGCTCCCGCCGCGAGCACGGCCACGAATCCGTCGATCAGCTCGGCCGGGGTCTGCCACGACCCGGTCGACAGCACCCGGTCCTCGCCGGTGAACCCTTGGCGTGCGGCCGATTTGCGGGCCTCCTCCAGCACCTCCGACACCGAGGAGCCGTCCAGCGCGCAGCCGATGCCGCCCGGCCGGAACTGGTCGCCGTGCACCCGCACCGAGGTCGCGTAATCGGTGATACCGACCGGAAGGTCCCGCACCGGCATGCCCATCGGATCCAGCGACAGCGCCGCCACCTCCGCGATACCGCCCGCCTCGTCGATCCGATCCGCGGTCACCAGCGCCAGCTCCGCGTCCTGATCGGCGTGCAGCACCACTTCCACGCCCGCCCACCAGCAGCCCAGCAGTACGGCCGCGGTCTGCCAGTGCGCGGGCAGCAGCACCGCGACGCGCGCGCCCGAGGACAGGCCGAACTCGTCGCGAATCATATTGGCGGTCTTGGCCGCCCAGGTGGCCAGCGTCAGCGCGGATAGCTCGATCCGCGCGCCGGTGGCGTCGTCGTAGAAAGTGATGCGCGGGCCCGCGGGATCACGGGCGAGGATGGGGTCGAGTACCGCTTCGGTGAGGGTCTCGTTCAGTTCACGCATTTCGGTCCATTCGTACCGGCGTCGATGGGTGGGGCGGGCGGCACCGGCGTCGCCGTCGTACTGCTTCCGGAGAAGTCGAACGTGGCGCTGCCCGTCGCCGAACCCGGACCAGCGTAGTCACTCGCCAGCACCACGCGGATCGCCCCCTCCGGCAGTCCGGATTGCGCCATCACCGGCAGCCCGCCCAGCGCCTGCGCCACCGCCCGCGCCCCGGCGTCGCCGCCGGACGCGGCCAGCACCCGGCTGCTCTGGATCGGCCCGCCGATCCAGTTGTCCACGGTGCCGGTGCGGAATCCCTTGGCCGCCAGCGCCTGCGCCGCCTGCGCGGCCAGCCCGCCGGTGCCGCTGGCGTTGTACACGTCCACGGTGACCTTGGCCGGATCCACCCCGCCGTCGTTCTCGTCCTCGCCGACCGCCTTGGCCACGAACTGCTGCACCGCGGCCGGATCCACCCGCACCACCGATTCGCCGTTGTCGGTCCAGCCGTTGAGGTCCTTGACCGGAATGGTCTCGAACTTCACCTCGCCGCCGGACAGGTTCTGCAACTGGTGCAGGAAGCTCAGCACGTCCCAGCCGTCGTCGAGCACCACCGTGCGGCCCACCGCGTCGCTGAGCTCCTTCAAGCGGGTCGGGCTGGTCAGCACCTTGGCGCTGAGCACCTGGCGCACCAGCTGCGCCATGTACACCTGCTGACGCACGATGCGGTCCAGATCCCCGCGCGGGAGATCGTGGCGCTGGCGCACGAAGCTCAAAGCCTGTGCGCCATTGAGCTTCTGCGGCCCGGCCGGGAAGTCCGCGCCCGAGAGCGGTTCGTTCACCGCATTGTTCAGGCACACGTCGACCCCGCCCACGGCATCGGTGAGCAGCACGAAACCCAGCAGCCCGACCTCGGCGTAGTGGTCGACGGTGATGCCGGTGAGGTTGGCCACGGTCTTGATCAGGGCCTGCCGCCCCGCGAGGGTGGCCTGGCGATCGGCCTCGGCCGGGGCCACGCCCTTGTCGATCAGCTTCTGCTGGGTGGTCGCCTTGGTGACGCCGTAGGCGGAGTTGATCTTTCCCATGCCCAGGCCCGGAATGTCCACGTAGGAGTCGCGGGGAATCGAGATGGCCGTCGCCGAACTGCCGTCATTGGGCACCCGGATGAGAATGATGGTGTCGGTGTTGAGCCCGCCCTCGCCGTCGTCCCCGGCGTGCAGCATGGCCAATTCGTCCTGGGTGAGCGGATTTCCGTGGGCGTCGGTGCGGGAGTCGATGCCGACCATGAGGATGTCGGTCGCCCCGTCGGCCTTGTCGCCGCCCAGGCCCAGATTGCCGATCCGCTCGATGCTGGACACCAGCTGATCCACGCTGTGCCAGCCCATCCCGGTCACCGCGAGCACCAGCACCGAGACCACCGCCACCAGCACCCGGCCCGGATGGACGCGGCGACGCGGGTGGGACGAGGGTCGCGGCACGGATGCCCAGGAACTCTCCGGCAACCGACTGTCCTTTCCGAAGCTCGGCCTGAAGGGACCCCGATGAGCGTGTTCACATGGAACGGGAGGCCCCCACCATGCAGGCTAGTAGTGGTAACCAGTATGTTGCCGTAGCGGGCTCAGTGAGTCGTGCGACCCCCGCCCGGAACCGTCGGAATCCCCAGGTCGCGACGAGACGGCGCGGTCGCCGGGGTGGCGTGCCACACTGACAGCCGTGACCGACCATGACGTGAGCTCGACCACCGGCCGATCGCACCCGGATCGCGCCCGGCTACTGGTGACCGGAGCGCACGGGCAGCTCGGACGGGCGCTGACCGTGCTGGCCCCGGACTCGATCGGCTATTCCCGCGGTGAACTCGACATCACCGACGCCGAGGCCGTGCGCAAGATCGTGAATCCCGGTGACGTGCTGATCAACTGCGCGGCCTACACCGCGGTCGACCGCGCCGAGTCCGAGGTCGAGGCCGCCTCCGCCGTCAATGCCACCGGCCCGCGGGTGCTGGCGCAGGTCTGCGCCGAGAACGGGGCCCGGCTCGTGCACGTCTCCACCGACTACGTGTTTCCCGGCACCGCGGCACAGCCGTACGAGCCGGACGATCCGACCGGTCCGTCCACCGTCTACGGCCGCTCGAAACTCGCTGGGGAGCAAGCCGTTCGGGAGTTCGCGCCCGACGCGCACATCGTGCGCACCGCGTGGGTCTACACCGGGCACGGCACCGATTTCGTCGCCACCATGCGCCGCCTGGAACGCGAGCGCGACACCATCACCGTCGTCGACGACCAGCTCGGCTCGCCCACCTACGCACCCGATCTCGCGGCGGGTCTGCTCGAACTCGCCACCGGTCTGCTGGAGGCGAACCCCGCGTTCGCCGCCGGGCGAATCTTGCACGCCACCAATGCCGGACAGGCCACCTGGTTCGATCTCGCCCGGGCCGTCTTCGCCGGTCTGGGCGCCGACCCGGACCGTGTACAGCCCTGCGGCACCGAGGATTTCCCCAGACCCGCACCGCGCCCGGCATATTCGGTCCTTTCGGGCAAATCGTGGGCCGCCGCGGGTCTGACGCCGCTGCGGCACTGGAAGCTGGCACTGAACGACGCACTGGCCGCCATCTCCGACTATCCTGGGCCCCCGTGAGCCCCTCGGATTCTGTCGACCAGCCCCCCGCCGCGGCGAAAAAACCGCAGCTGGCCGTCGTCACGGTGACCTACTCGCCCGGCGAGCACCTGGAACACTTCATCAGCACGCTGGCCACCGCGACCGGTGAGAAGCCCCAAGTCATCCTGGCCGACAACGGCTCGGTCGACGGCACGCCGGAACTGGCCGCCGAGGCCAATGCCCACGTGCGGCTGCTGCGCACCGGCGGCAATATCGGCTACGGCGGCGCCATCAACCGCGCGGTCGCCGAGCTCGACCCGGACATCGAATTCATCGTCATCGCCAACCCGGACGTGCGCTGGGGCACCGACTCCATCGACGAACTGCTGGCCGCCGCCCGCCGCTGGCCGCGCGCGGGCGCATTGGGCCCGATGGTGCTCGAGCCGGACGGCAGCCGCTACCCGTCCGCCCGCTCGGTGCCCGGCATCGCCGACGGCGCGGGTCACGCCATCCTGGGCAGCGTCTGGCCGGGCAACCCGTGGACCCTGCGCTACCGCCAGGACAACGAGGCGGCCTCCGAGCGTTCGGTCGGCTGGCTGTCGGGTTCATGCCTGCTGGTGCGCCGCGCCGCCTTCGACTCCATCGACGGCTTCGACTCTCGTTACTTCATGTACATGGAGGATGTCGACTTCGGTGACCGCATGGGCAAGGCGGGCTGGCACAATGTTTTCGTGCCATCCGCGGAGGTCACGCACGCCAAGGGGCACGCCGCGGGTCGGCACCCGGAAACCATGCTCCCGGCGCATCACGCCAGCGCCTACCGCTTCCAGGCCGACCGGCATCCGCACTGGTGGCAGGCTCCGCTGCGGGTCGCGCTCAAGGCTGGACTTGCGATCCGCTGCAGGCTTGCGGTTCGATCCGCACTGCGTGAACGTGATCGAAACGACGCCGTTTAACACGCGGCCGTTTAACATCGCTGGCGCGCATTCCTGACAACCTCACAACAGGGGAGAAAATGGCGAACAGCGGTAGTACCGCCGGGTCCACGGACGCGGTGATCCTGGTCGGGGGCCAGGGCACCCGACTGCGTCCGTTGACCTTGTCCGCCCCCAAGCCGATGCTGCCCACGGCCGGACTGCCGTTCCTGCAGCACCTGCTGGCCCGCATCGCCGACGCCGGCATCACCCACGTGGTGCTCGGCACCTCCTACAAGGCGGAGGTGTTCGAGGAACACTTCGGCGACGGCTCCGAGCTCGGCCTCGAACTCGAATACGTCACCGAGACCGAGCCGCTGGGCACCGGCGGCGGCATCCGCAATGTGCTGCCCAAGCTGCGCGCCGACACCGTCATGGTGTTCAACGGCGACGTGCTCGGCGGGACCGACCTGGGCGGGGTGCTCGACACTCACCTGACCTCGGGCGCGGACGTGACCCTGCACCTGGTGCGGGTGAGCGATCCGCGCGCCTTCGGCTGCGTCCCGACCGATGCCGACGGCCGCGTGACGGCATTCCTGGAGAAGACCCAGGATCCGCCGACCGACCAGATCAACGCGGGCTGCTACGTCTTCCGGCGCGAGTACATCGAGAAGATCCCCGCGGGCCGTCCGGTCTCGGTCGAGCGGGAGACCTTCCCGTCGCTGCTCGCCGAGGGCGCGCACATCCAGGGCCACGTCGACACCTCCTACTGGCGCGACATGGGCACCCCCGAGGACTTCGTGCGCGGCTCGGCGGATCTGGTCCGCGGCATCGCCCCGTCCCCGGCCTTGCCGGGCCAGCGCGGCGAATCCCTGGTCCACCCCGGTGCGGGAGTCGCCCCCGGCGCGCTCCTGATCGGCGGTACCGTGGTCGGCCGCGGCGCCGAGGTCGGCGCGGGCGCACGTCTCGACGGGGCCATCCTCTTCGACGGCGCCCGCGTGGAAGCCGGTGCCACCGTGGAACGTTCGATCATCGGCTTCGGCGCCCGCATCGGCCCGCGCGCCCTGGTCCGCGACGCCGTCATCGGTGACGGCGCCAATGTCGGCGCCCGCTGCGAACTACTACGCGGCGCCCGCATCTGGCCCGGCGTCGACATCCCCGACGGTGGCATCCGCTTCTCCACCGACGTCTGACGACACCGCGAACGGCCGCTCACTCCTGGGAGTGAGCGGCCGTTTCGCCGTTGCAGCTGCCATAATTGTCGCGTCACCCGATCACCTGCGTGGAGTGAGGACAGATGACCGCCGATCCGATGCCGAAGGGCGATCGCTCGCTGGCGGGCTGGCCGGTACCACCTCCGGACGGGTATTTCGCGGAGGATCTCGACCACATGCATGAAGTGCCCGCGCATACCGAGTTGATCGATGGGGGCCTCGTATTCGTGAGTCCGCAGGCGATGTTCCACATGTGGGTCATCGGATTTCTGGATCGCGAACTGATTGCGCAGGCACCGGAACATCTACGCGTATGCCGGGAAATATCGGTCACGTTGGGTCCTCGGCAACGCCCAGAGCCCGATGTGATGGTGGTGTTGGCCGACTCGATCATCGGGCCCAGGCAGACTTCATTTCGGCCCGAAGATGTTCTTCTCGCTGTCGAGGTGGTGTCACCGGACTCCATCGAGCGAGACCGGAAGCGAAAGCCCTTGCTGTACGCCGAGGCGGGGATCCCCCACTTCTGGCGAATCGAGAACTGCGACGATCGCGCGGTGGTCTACATCTATGAACTCGATCCGGCTACAAAGGTTTACGAACCGGCGGGCATCTTCCACGATCGGCTCGAGGTCAGTGTTCCATTCGCGATCAGTCTCGATCTCACCCAAGCGGTACGGTGAAGGAACCATCGGTAGATTGTCTAGCGGTGCTAGAGTTTTCGGTATGAGTGCCATTCAGGCTCGCAAGGAACGCGAGCGTGCGGAACGGCGGCAGCGGATCGTCGATACCGCGCGTGAGATCGCCGAGACCGACGGGTGGGACGCGGTGACCGTGCGCAAGCTCGCGGAACGGATCGAATACAGCCAGCCCGTGCTGTACAGCCACTTCGCGGGCAAGGACGCCATCGTCTCCGCGGTCGCCGAGGTCGGTTGCGCTGAATTGGCCGTCATCACCCGGGAACTGCGGGAATCGGCCGATACCCCCGAGGCTGCGCTGCGTGCGGTGGTTCAGGGCTATCTCGATTTCTCGCGCGACTCCGCCGCGCTCTACGACGCCATGTTCGTGCTGCACACCGACCTGAAATTCGGGCCGGACGCGCCGCAGGCGCTCAAGGACGCCTTCCGTGAACTGCTGCTCACCTTCGCACCCTTCGCGCCGCCGCACGATCCCGAGACCTTCACCGAGGTCGCCTGGAGCACCCTGCACGGTCTCGCCACCCTGGATCGGAGCGGTCGGTTACGGCCGGACTTTCGCGACGGGCGACTGGAAATACTGATCGCGCAATGGGTTCGCGGTGAGTGATCGCACGGTTGCCCCGGACCGGGAGCGGACCGGCCTAGGCTGAACCCATGGCTGACGCTGTGGTGGTCGGATCGGGTCCCAACGGGCTTGCGGCGGCGGTGATCTTGGCACGGGCGGGGCTCGAGGTCGAGGTGTACGAGGCCGGGGACACCGTCGGCGGCGGGTGCCGCACCGGTGCGGTGACCCTGCCCGGGTTCCACCACGATCTGTGCGCGGGGGCGCATCCCATGGCGGTGGCGTCGCCGTTCTTCCGGGCCTTCGATCTGAAGGCGCACGGGGTCGAATTGCTCACGCCGCAGGTGTCGTACGCGCATCCGCTCGACGGCGGGCGGGCGGGGCTGGCCTGGCTCGATCTCGAGCACACCGCCGACGGCCTGGGGCGCGACGGGAAGTCGTGGCGGCGGTTGTTCGGTCCGCTGGTGCGCAAGTGGGAGGACCTGGTCGGGCTGATCATGTCGGATCTGCGGCATCCGCCGATCGATCCGGAAATGCTGCTGCGCCTGGATCCGGGCATCGAACTGCGGTTGCTGCGCCGCATGCTCGAGCAGTCGACGGCCCTGTGGAACACGCGTTTCCGGGAGGATGTCGCGCCCGCCCTGCTGACCGGCGTTGCCGCGCACGCCATCCGGCCGCCGCGCAGCATCGCGGGCGCGGGTGTCTCGCTACTGCTCGGCACGCTGGCGCACGTCGGCGGCTGGCCGGTGCCGCGCGGCGGCAGTCAGGCCATCGTCGATGCCCTCGCCGAGGATCTGAAAACCCATGGCGGGCGGATCTTCACCGACCACCGCATCGACTCGCTCGACGATTTCGCCGATGTCCGGGCCGTCCTGCTCGACACCGCCCCGGCCGAACTCCAGCGCATCGCCACGCTGCCGGCGCGATACAACTTCGCGCTCAACAGGTTCCGTTACGGCGGCGCGGCCTGCAAGGTCGACTTCGCGCTCGCGGGGCCGGTGCCGTGGCGGGCGCACGGCTGCGAGCGGGCGGGCACGCTGCACCTGATCGGCAGCCGCGCCGAGGCGGTCGCCGCCGAAAACGCCGTCGCCGCGGGCAGACTCGCGGACCGGCCGTACGTTCTGGCCATCCAGCCCGGCGTCGTCGACGCCACGCGCGCGCCCGAGGGCACGCACACCTTCTATACCTACGCCCACGTCCCCAACGGATCCACCGAGGATATGACCGAGGCCATCACGGCCCAGGTCGAGCGCTTCGCGCCGGGCTTCCGCGACCTCATCCTCGCCACCCATGTCCGCACCGCGGCCACCATGCCCGCCCACAACCCCAACTACATCGGCGGCGATATCTCCGCGGGCGCGATGACCTTGCGCCAGACCATCTTCCGTCCGGCCCCGCGCTGGAATCCGTACTCGACCCCGCTGCCGGGCGTCTACCTGTGCTCCGCCGCGACGCCGCCCGGCCCGGGGGTGCACGGCATGAACGGCTACCACGCCGCGCGCCACGCCCTGCGCAAGGAATTCGGTGTCATGACCGACCCGCTCGAACTCCTCACCGACCACTGGCGCATCTGATAGCTAGGCTCACCGCATGGCGGGTTACTCGGGTACGCCGTTGCCGCGCAAGCTCGGGATCAAAGAGGAGAGCCGCGTCCTGCTGGCCGGGGCTCCGCAGGATTTCGAGCTCGGCGAGCTTCCGGTGGGCGTGGAGCTGCACCGTCGCGCCGGAGCCGGACCCTACGACGTGATTCTCGGGTTCTGCCCCGACCGGGCCACCATGGTCCGCCGCTTCGCGGCCTGGCGCGGGCGGACGGCGATCAATGGCGGTCTGTGGCTGGCCTGGCCCAAGAAGGCCAGCGGCGTCCCCACCGATCTCGGTGAGAACGCCGTGCGCGAATACGGCCTGGCTCAGGGCCTGGTCGACAACAAGGGGATCGCGGTCGACGACATCTGGTCGGGCCTGCGGTTCGTCATCCGCCTGCGCGATCGCTGATCAGTGCTGAACCGGCTGTGTCCGGTACAGATCCGGTTCCAGATAGATGACCCGGGCGGCGGGAACCTCGGTGCGAACGCGGGCCTCGGCGGCGTCGATGGCGGTCGCGATATCGGCGATCTCCAGGCCCGGGACAATGGAAACCTTTGCGGCCACCAGCATTTCCTCCGGCCCCAGATACTGGGTGCGCAGGTGGATGACCCGGTCGATGTGGCGGCCGTCCACCAGCGCCGCACGGATCTTGCCGTCCTCCTCGGGGGTCGCGCCCTCACCGATCAGCAGGCTCTGCATCTCGATGATGAGAATGACGGCGATGACGCCCAGCAGGATGCCGATGGCCAGCGTGCCGACGCCGTCCCAGACCGGGTCGCCGGTCACCATGCTCAGGGTGATGGCCGCGAAGGCGAAGATCAGGCCGATGAGCGCGCCGGAGTCCTCGAGCAGCACCACGGGCAGCTCGGGATTGCGCGAGTTGCGGATGAACCGCCACCAGCTCGCATTCCCCTTGAGCGGTACGGACTCCCGCATGGCGGTGGTGAAGCTGTAACCCTCCAACGCGATGGCCAGGCCCAGGATGACGATGGCGACGATCGGGTTGGAGAGTTCCTCGGGGTGCTGGATCTTGTGGATGCCCTCGTAGATCGCGTACAGCGAGCCGAGAGCGAAGATCACCAGCGCGACCACGAACGAGTAGAAGTAGCGATTGCGGCCGTAGCCGAAGGGGTGGAGCTCGTCGGCTTCCTGTTCGGCGCGGCGCTGGCCCAGCAGCAGCAGGCCCTGGTTGGAGGTGTCGGCCACCGAGTGCACGGCCTCGGCCAGCATGGAGGCCGAGCCGGTGATGGCCGCGCCGACGAACTTGGCCACCGCGATACCGGCATTCGCGCTCAGTGCCGCCAGGATCGCCTTCTTACCGCCACCCGCAGACAAGTGAACCATCCCTTCAGTGTCCGTTTTGTCCTGAAACGCGCTTGAACGGGTGAGCCTACAGTTCGCTTGCTACTCCTCGCCGACCGCGGCGCAGAACAGTTGGGCCGGGCCGTCCACGGCCTGCGCGCGAATTCCGCCGTCGGCAGCGGAGATCCACGCGGCGTGCCCGCACTCGACGATCAGAGCGTGGTTGCCCTGGTGCATCTTCACGCGGCCGTGGGTGACCAGCGCGATCACCGGGCCCGACCGCACCACCGGGACCGGATCCGCGCCCTCGGCCAATTCGAAACGGCTGAGCGCGAATTCGGGGGCGGGGGTGTGATAGCGGAAGACGTTGTCGGACACCTGCTCCGGCTCGAAGACCGGCAGGTCGAGGGGCTCGAAGTCCAGGACACGCAGCAGCTCGGGCACATCCACGTGCTTGGGGGTGAGGCCGCCGCGCAGCACATTGTCGGAGTTGGCCATGATCTCGACGCCCACACCGCGGAGATAGGCGTGCAGGTTGCCCGCATCGAGGAACAGGCCCTCACCAGGTTCCAGGGTGATGCGGTTGAGCAACAGCGCGGCCAGGACACCGGCGTCGCCCGGATAAGCCTCGGCCAGTTCCAGCGCGGTGCGAATCTCGGCCACGAATTCCTTGCCCGTGCCGCCGCTTCGGGCTTCGGACAGGTAGCGGACGCAGCCGTCGAGGACCTTGGGCAGCAGCATGCTCAGGCTCGCCTGCGGCAGCGCGATCCAAGTGGTGAACAGCGTGCGCAGACCGGCCGAATCGGGCTGGGCGGCCAGCAGTCCGGCGTACTGGCTCAGCTCCGGAACCTCCAGCGCCTCGAGCAGCCGGACGGTCTGGCGCGGATCGCGGAAGCCCGCGAGTGCCTCGAAACGGCCCAGCGCCACCACGAGTTCGGGCTTGTGGTTCTCATCGCGGTAGTTGCGCATGGGGGAGTCGATGGCGACCCCGGTCTGGGTCTCGCGCGCGAAGCCCGCCCGCGCCTGCTCGGTGCTGGGGTGCGCCTGCAGCGAGAGCGGTTCCTCGGCGGCCAGGATCTTGAGCAGGAACGGCAGCCGGCCGCCGAATTCGCCCGCCACCGACCCGAGTTCGTGTTGTGGGTCGGCGCTGACCAGCTCCAGCAGGGATTCGCTGTGACCGTTGATCTGCACGCGCGCGGGGTCGGCGGGGTGTGCGCCGAACCAGAGTTCCGCCTCCGGATGCGCGGATGGAACCGGTCGTCCGCACAGCTGAGCGAGCGCGGTGCGCGAACCCCAAGCGTAGGAACGCAGCGCACCAACGAGTTCGTGCACTAGTAATTGCCCCCGTCGTAGTGTCCCGGTCCGGTGGCCGGGCGGGAACCGAGTAGTCGAAGATATGCGGCGGCCATCTCGAGCCGAAGCGCCAGCACGGCAAGCTTTTCCAGTTCGCCGCCCCGGCCGGTCCGCTCCAGCTGATCTGGTTCGCCGACGGCGGTCGCCTCCCGGTTCCGCGCCGAAACGGACGGTCCGGCCACCTCGGCGTCGATGGTCACCAGGTCGGCGTCAACCAGGCCCGCGTCGGAGCCGAAGACGGCGATGCGGCGGCGCACCGCCACCTCGTCCGGATCGGCGCTGAGCACGAACACCCGGACCTGTTCCACCGGGGCGGGGCCGTCGAGTTGCTCATCGTGGAACAGCGGGTCGAAATCGGGCGACACCGCCGACTTGGCGGCCTCGATCAGACGGCCGTGCGCGGCAATGGCTTCCGGCAGCGTGACGGCAGTGGCGATCTGCCCGGACACGGCCAGCAGCACCTCGGCGCCGTGCTCGGCGACCACGGTGGCGGCGGCGGAATCACCGGTCAGCACCGTGCGCTTGCGCTGCTGCATGCGGGTGGCCAGGGTCTTGGCGGGATTGTGGAAGGCCTCGTTGAGCGGCCCGTCGCGCAGCGCCTCCTCGTCGAGCAGGTCTGCCAGCGCGTTCAATTCGGGCACCAGCGGGCCGACGCGATGCGGATCGATGGTGCTCAGCACGGCCACCCCGGCTGCCAGATAGCGCAGCATGCGGTTGTGGTCGAGCACCCGCACGCGCGGCGCGAGGATGGTGGCGCGTCCCGCGGCGGCGGCGCGGATGGGCCCCTCGTCCGGCGCGGCCACGACCACTTCGGCACCCCGTCGAAGTGCTCGGTCGACCGCCTCGGCCAGGCGCGGATCGCCCGCGTCGTCGCCCGCCACCAGCACCACGTCCAGCGGCCCGACCCACGGCGGGATCGAAGTCGCCGGAACCAGCGGCATACTCGTGCGGTCGCCGAGCGCGGCGATGAGTAGTGCGGCGGCGCGCGCGGCGCGGCCGCTGCCGGAAACGAGGACCAGGCTGCGCGGCCGCAGATCGGTCAATCTGCTCAGTGCGTCCTCGGCCAGTGCCGCGGCGGTCGCCCGTATCTGGGCTCCCCCCGATGCGGCGGAGCACAAAACACCCTCGGCGTCGGCCGCCTCCAGCGAGGCGACGTCATCGAGGTCGAGTACCGGTGTCCCAGCGCTCATCGGGCGTTGCCACCTCCCCTCATCGGGTCACCAGACGCTGGTGAATCCAAGCTCTGTGATTCCACTATTCCAGTCAGGCGCGGACGATGCTCAGGATCTCGGTTACGAGTGCGTCTACTTCCTCCTGCGATCGCGCCTCGACATTGAGCCGCAGCAGCGGTTCGGTATTGCTGGCGCGCAGGTTGAACCACGCGCCGTCGGCCAGCTGAACCGTCACCCCGTCCAGCCGATCGACCGATTTCGCCTTGGTGCCGAAGGCTTCCAGAACCGCCGTGGTGCGTTCCTTGGCATCCGCCACTGTTGAGTTGATCTCTCCGGAGGACGCGTACGTTGCATACGCGGAGCCCAATTCCGACATCGGGCGCTCCTTCTCGCCCAGCGCCGCCAGCACGTGCAGGGCCGCGAGCATGCCGGAGTCGGCGCCCCAGAAGTCGCGGAAGTAGTAGTGCGCGGAGTGCTCGCCGCCGAAGATCGCGCCGGTGGCCGCCATCTGCTGCTTGATGAACGAGTGGCCGACCCGGGTGCGCACCGGGGTGCCGCCGAGCTCGGTCACCAACTCGGGCACGGCCTTCGAGGTGATCAGATTGTGGATGACCGTCGCGCCCGGCTCCTTGGTCAGCTCGCGCTCGGCCACCAGGCCGGTGATCGCCGAGGGGGAGACCGGGTCGCCCTTCTCGTCCACCACGAAGCAGCGGTCGGCGTCGCCGTCGAAGGCCAGGCCGATGTCCGCGCCGGTCTTGCGGACGTAGTCCTGCAGATCGACCAGGTTCTTCGGATCCAGCGGATTGGCTTCGTGATTGGGGAAGGTGCCGTCGAGTTCGAAGAACAGCGGCTCGATGGTGAACTGCGGCAGTGTGCCCAGCACCGCGGGGACGGTGTAGCCGCCCATGCCGTTGCCCGCGTCCACCGCGATGCGCAGCGGGCGCGAGCCGCTCAGGTCGACCAGCTTGTGCAGGAAGTCGGCGTAGGCCTGGAGCAGATCCACGCGGGTCTCGCTGCCGCGCTCGCCGTCGAAGGCGGGAACTCCGGCGATGACTTGCTCGGTGATGGTGGCCAGACCGGTGTCCTGCCCGACCGGCAGCGCCTTGGCCCGGCACAGCTTGATGCCGTTGTACTTGGCCGGATTGTGGCTCGCGGTGAACATGGCGCCGGGGCAGTCCAGATGACCGGAGGCGAAGTACAGCTCGTCGGTGGAGGCCAGGCCGATGTGCACCACATCGAGTCCCTGGGCGAGCACGCCGTCGGCGAAGGCCGCGGCCAGTTCCGGTGAGGAGTCGCGCATGTCGTGCCCGATGACGATGCGGGCGGCGCCCTCGGCGCGCATCAGCCGGGCGAAGGACCCGGCGACGTCGCGCACGAAATCCGCGTCGATCTGCTCGCCGACCACTCCTCGAACGTCGTATGCCTTGATGACTGCTTGAACGGACTCGGCGGACCGGGCGACTGTCATGGGGACCACCCTAGTAGGTCGCTGTCAGCTGGGGGGATCCGGTAGGACGCGTAGATGGCCCCTCCGGCCGGTGCGGCCCTGGCGGGTCGGGCGCTGCGGGGCGGGGGCGTATTCGGGGTAACCGCGCGGGTCGGGTTCCGGTGTGCGGCGGCGCAATCCGGCCTCGCGCACGGCCTCGGCCAGCGCGGTCAGATCGTCGTCGTCGGGGGTGGAGCTGGAAAACCCGCCCTCGTGACGGACCAGCTCCCATCCCTTGGGCGCGGTGATCCGGGAAGCGTGCGTTTCGCACAGATCCCAGGAATGTGGTTCGGCGACCGTGACCAGCGGACCCACGACTGCCATCGAGTCGGAATACACATAGGTCAGCGTCGCGACGGCCGGGTTCTTGCAGCCTGGACGGCAGCAACGACGCATGGGGATCACGCCAAGCAGGGTAACCCCCCCTCACGCCCCGCCGGTAGCGGACACGCTCAACGAACCCTGTCTCACCGGGCTCGGACGCTTTCAGTTCGCGGCCCGTCTCGTTCTGGACTGAGTGGAGCGGAGGAGCGAAGCGGGGGAGCGGAGGGAGGGAAGAACGATACTTCAGGGGCCGCGAACCCGCCCGTAGCGGAGCGAAGGGCAATTCGATACAGCTAAGGGTTAGATTCAGAGGTATGACGCGTTCACGTAAGAGGCGGCCGCCCACCGCGCGGTCGGTCATCCGTCGTGGGCGCGGTGTGCGCGGGCCGATGCTGCCTCCGACCGTCCCGGCCCGGCGCACCCGCGGCCAGGAGTTCGACCGGCTGGTGCTGGAGGCGTTCGCACCGCTCGAGAGCCGCTGGCACGAGCAGCTCACCAAGCTCGATATCGCCGTCGACGATGTGCCGAAAATCCGCCCACTGCACCCGGATTCGGTGACCTGGCCCGACGAGGTGGTGGCCGACGGACCGGTGCCGCTGTCCCGGCTGATCCCGGCCGGCGTGGACCGCTACGGCATGGCTACCCGCGCCCGAGTCGTCTTGTTCCGCAAGCCATTGGAGCTGCGGGCGCAGGATCCCGACGATCTGGTCGACCTGCTGCGCGAGGTGCTCGTGCAACAGATCGCGACGTACCTCGGGGTCGATCCCGATATCATCGACCCCGAACCGGAGTAGTGGTCCCGGGCCTGCCCGGCCCGGAATTCCTCTCCGCTGCAACAGATTTCGTGTGAGCTAAATGATGCCGCGCTTGAGGCGGCGGCGCTCGCGTTCGGACAGGCCGCCCCAGATGCCGAAGCGCTCGTCGTTGGCGAGGGCGTATTCCAGGCACTCGTCACGGACTTCGCAGCCCAGGCAGATGCGCTTGGCCTCTCGGGTGGAGCCGCCCTTCTCGGGGAAGAACGCCTCCGGGTCGGTCTGGGCGCACAGCGCCCGTTCCTGCCATTGTTCGGCCTCGGTCATCTGGCGACCGCCGCGCGAGAAAGTGTCGAACATGTCCTCGGCACCGGTGACGATCAGGCTCAGCCGCGGTGGTTCGGGCTGGTAGGCGGCTCGCGCCCACTGTCCGCCCCCCGGTCGTGCAGTCGTCATCGGTTCACCCCCCTCGTATCCGTTCCGTTCATCGGCGCAGAAGTCAGGTGCTGCGCCAGTCGTGGAATCGGTTTGCGATACACCGCCCGGAATGTCCGACGGGGCCAGCTCTTCGGCCATCGCTCCGCCTCCTCACTGTGTGTTAGCGCAGAATGATTAATCCGTCGGAGCCGATCCCACCGACGGCCCAACACCGCGGCGTAGTCCCGCGGCCATCCCCGAGCTCAGCGTCACTCCGGTGCGAACAACTGTTCGAAAACCCGTCCGCGCCTTGCACTCTCACGCGGACCCGGAATGACATGCCTGTGATTAGACACGCCGAGAGCGGCGATGGTCAAGCTGCCGAAGCAATTCCGTTACCATCTGCGACCCCTTCTGGGGTCGTTACCGCAGATCAAACAGCAAATTTACAGCAAATGAGCTACCGCCTGCTCTCGCGGCTCGAACGCATAGGCTGTGCGGATGTGACTCGAGAACAAGCGGACACGGCGCCCGGCACCGGCCTGCGGATCGCCGTACTGGTCGGTGGAGTCGGCGGCGCGCGGTTTCTGATGGGCGTGCGCGAGCTGCTGCCCGGCGCCGACCTCACGGCCATTGTCAATGTCGGCGACGACGTCTGGATGCACGGGCTGCGCATCTGCCCTGACCTGGACACCTGCATGTACACCCTGGGTGGCGGCATCGATCCCGAACGCGGCTGGGGGCACGCGAACGAGACCTGGAACGCCAAGGAGGAGCTGGCGAAATACAACGCTCAGCCCGATTGGTTCGGACTGGGCGACCGGGATATCGCCACGCATCTCATCCGCACCGAAATGCTGCGCCAGGGATACCCGCTCTCGGTGGTCACCGAGGCGCTCTGCAATCGGTGGCAACCGGGTCTGAAACTGCTCCCGGCAACCGACGATCGGTGTGAAACACATGTCGTTATCGGCGACCCGGAGAACCCTGGCGAACGCCGCGCGATCCATTTCCAAGAGTGGTGGGTTCGATACCGGGCGAACGTCGAGACCCATGGATTCGTGACTATTGGGGCAGATGCTGCGAAACCGGCGCCCGATGTGACGGAAATCATAGAGTCGGCCGACGTGATCCTGCTCGCTCCGTCGAACCCGGTGGTGAGTGTCGGAGCCATCCTCTCGGTTCCGGGCATTCGCGGCGCACTGCGCACAACGGACGCCAAGGTGATCGGGCTGTCGCCGGTGATTGGCGGAAAGCCGTTGCGCGGCATGGCCGATGAGTGCCTGTCGGTGATCGGAGTGGAGACCACCGCGGAGGCCGTGGGCAACTACTACGGGGCGCGCTCGGGCACCGGAATTCTGGACGGTTGGCTTATCCATACGGGTGACACCGCGGACGTTCCCGGGGTCGAGGTGCGGGCCATTCCACTGCTCATGACCGACCCGGCCACCACCGCCGAGATGGTTCGCGAGGCTCTCGATATCGCGGGAGTCAAACCGTGACAACCGATTCCACGCCGCCGCTTCCGGATCACGCGATCGGCGGCGAACTGCGCATTCTGCCCATCACCGGCCTGCCCGAATTCCGGCCCGGCGACGACCTCGCCGAAGCCGTTGCGGCGCAAGCGCCTTGGCTGCGCGACGGCGACGTGCTGGTGGTCACCAGCAAGATCGTCGCCAAGGCCGAGGGCCGCATCGTGACCGTGTCCGGCGACCCCGAGGAGCGCGACGCCGCGCGGCGGCGACTGGTGCTCGAGGAATCGGTGCGGGTGCTGGCGCGCAAGAATCGCACCCTCATCACCGAGAACAAGCTCGGCATCGTGCAGGCCGCCTCGGGCGTCGACGGGTCCAATGTCGAACAGGGCGAACTGGTCCTGCTGCCCACCGATCCGGACGCCTCGGCCAAGGCGCTGCGCACCGCGCTCGCCGATCGGCTCGGCGTGCGGGTGGCGGTCATCATCACCGACACCATGGGCCGGGCCTGGCGCAACGGCCAGACCGACGCGGCCATCGGGTCGGCCGGCATCCGGGTCATGCACGACTACAACGGCGCGGTGGACGGACAGGGCAACGAACTGCACGTCACCCTGGTCGCGATCGCCGACGAGCTGGCCGCCGCCGCGGACCTGGTGAAGGGCAAGCTGGGCGGCGTACCGATCGCGGTGGTGCGCGGCTTCGAATACACCGACGACGGGTCCACGGCCGCGGACCTGCCGCGGCGCGGCGAGGACGATCTGTTCTGGCTCGGCACCGAGGAGTCCATCGAGCTGGGGCGCAAACAGGCGGTGCCGCTGCGGCGTTCGGTGCGGCAGTTCGATTCGCGGCCGGTGGAACCGGAGATCATCCGAGAGGCGGTCGGGGCCGGGCTCACGGCCCCCGCGCCCCATCACACCCGGCCGGTCCGATTCGTGTGGGTGCGCAAGCGCGGGCTGCGCGAGCAGTTGCTCGAGGCCATGGCCGAGCGGTGGCGGGCGGATCTGGGCGGCGACGGCAGGTCCCCCGAGAGCATCGAGAAGCGAGTCGCGCGCGGCCGCATCCTGTTCGACGCACCCGAGGTGATCATTCCGTTCTGCGTGCCCGACGGCGCGCACGACTATCCGGACGAGCGCCGGCGCGCGGCCGAGCAGACCATGTTCACCGTCGCGGTGGGCGCGGCCGTGCAGGGGCTGCTGGTGTCGCTGGCCGTGCGGGGCGTGGGCAGCTGCTGGATCGGGTCCACCATCTTCGCGCCGGAGATCACCCGCGATGTGCTCGGCCTGGCCGCGGACTGGAATCCGCTGGGGGCCATCGCCGTCGGATATCCCCTGGAAGAGTTCGCGGCCCGCGAGGCGCGCGAGCCCGGGATCGGACTGGTCGAGCTGTGAGCGAGCGCAGCGAGCGAACCGGAGGCATGACCGCCGAATCGCTGCTCGAGTCCGCGACCGAACTGCTCGAAACCTGTTCCCCGGCAACGGGGCCGGAGTGCTCGATCCGCGAAGCCATGCTCGGCCTTCCTGGGTTCGGCGCCGCGCGGATGCCTGCGCGAGCACGCGGCCGGGCACATCACCGCCTCGGCCATCGTGTTCTCCCACGACGAGCGCGAAGTGCTGCTGACGCTGCACCCGCGGGTCGGCCGGTGGATCCAATTGGGCGGGCACTGCGAGGAATCCGACGATTCGGTCGCGGCGGCGGCGTTGCGCGAGGCGACCGAGGAGTCCGGAATCGAAGGGCTGGTGCTCGAGCCGGGCCTCTACGGTGCGCAGGCGCACCCCATCAAGTGCTCGCTCGGCGTGCCCACCCGGCACCTGGATCTGCTGTTCAAGATCAAGGCACCGGAAGGTGCTGTGCCGGTGCGCAGTTCGGAGTCCGCGGACCTGGCGTGGTGGCCGGTGGACGGCTTGCCCGCCGACTCGGACGTCCTTTTACGCTGAGTGAGTGCATGCCTTCCCCGCCCTGAAACCCCGTGTTACTGTCCGGTAGTACACGTTCTCAGGGCGGGGTGGAATTCCCCACCGGCGGTAATGGCATCCGGACCGATCCGGAAGGCATGAGCCCGCGAGCGCCAGGCGGTCGGCGACGACCGGCTGGGTCGAGCAGATTCCGGTGTGATCCCGGAGCCGACGGTCACAGTCCGGATGAAAGAGAACGCGGCACCGGCACGTCCGCATGCTCGGACGGGTCTGTTCGCGTCTATGCCCTGGGTGACATCGCTAACAGGAGGAATCCCCATGTCACCCAAGCCGAATCGCATCGCCCTCGTCGCCGCGCGCTGGCACTCCGAAATCGTCGACAAGGCGGTGGAGCACGCCGAGGTCGGGCTCGTCGAACACGGTCATACCGAGATCGATGTGATCGAGGTGCCCGGCGCGTTCGAAATTCCGCTGCAGATCAAGCGATTGGCGACCAGTGGCCGGTATGCCGCCGTCGCGGGTCTCGCGCTGGTGGTCGACGGCGGCATCTACCGCCATGATTTCGTCGCCTCGACCGTCGTGGACGCCCTGATGCGGGTCCAGCTGGAGACCGATGTGCCGGTGTTCTCGGCCGTGCTGACACCGCATCACTTCCACGAGCACGGCGAGCATCTGGCCTACTTCGCACGGCATTTCGAGGTAAAGGGCGCGGAGCTGGCCCATGCCATCGCCGCGACCCTGGCGCTGGACGCGGTCGGCGTCTAGCACCAGGGTCTGTGCGGGTTCCGTCGGCGCATACGGGGGGTAGATGCGCCGGCGGTCCGGGTTCCGCCTGGGGGTTGGGTTCAGGCGGGAACCAGGTCCTTTTCGGTGGGCGCCGCGTGGTCCTCGACCATGGTCGACTCGTCGAAGGGGATCTCGCGATTCAATACCGCGGTCACGCGCTCCGGGTCGATGGTCTTGGTCCAGGTGCCCACCAGCAGCGTGGCGACGGCATTGCCCGAGAAGTTCGTCAGCGCCCGGGCTTCGGACATGAAGCGGTCGATGCCGACGATCAGGCCGACGCCGTCCAGCAGTTCCGGCCGGTGGCTCTGCAGGCCGCCGGCCAGGGTGGCCAGGCCCGCGCCGGTCACACCGGCCGCGCCCTTGGAGGCGACGATCATGAACAGCAGCAGGCCGATCTGCTCGTGCCAGGCCAGCGGCTTGCCCATGGCGTCGGCCACGAACAGCGTGGCCATGGTCAGGTCGATGGCGGTGCCGTCCAGGTTGAACGAATATCCGGTCGGCACAACCACGCCCACGGTGGTGCGGTCCACGCCGACGTGCTCCATCTTGGCGATCAGCCGCGGCAGCGCCGACTCCGACGACGAGGTGGCGAAGATGAGCAGGTACTCCCGGGCCAGGTAGCGGACCAGCTTGAAGATCGAGGCCCCGGCCACCACGCGCAGCAGCACGCCCAGCACGCCGAAGACGAACAGCACGCAGGTCAGGTAGAAGGCGACCATGAGCAGCGCCAGCTGCTTGACCGCGTCGAGCCCGGTGCGCGCCACCACATTCGCCATCGCGCCGAACGCGCCGATCGGGGCCAGCCACAGGATCATGGTCAGGATCCGGAAGACCAGTTTCTGGATCGAGGCCACGCCGCGCAGGATCG
Source organism: Nocardia seriolae NBRC 15557 (assembly GCF_007990715.1). GTDB lineage: Bacteria > Actinomycetota > Actinomycetes > Mycobacteriales > Mycobacteriaceae > Nocardia > Nocardia seriolae. Next base: position 49,417 of record NZ_BJWY01000037.1, read on the forward strand.
GCTCTCCGGCGGAGCCCATGGCCTGGATGCCGAAGCCCGCCAGCAGCGCCACGAACAGCGCCTGCAGCACCTTGCCCGAGGTGAGCGAGGACAGCAGCGTGGTCGGGACGATGTCCTGGAAGAACTGCCAGGTGCCGCCCGCCGCCTTGGCGTCGGAGGCGTACTTGGTGACCTCCTTGGCGTGGTCGGCCACGTTCAGCCCCGAACCCGGGTGCAGCAGATTGCCGACCGCCAGGCCGATGCCCAGCGCCACCGTCGACATGACCAGGAAGTAGCCCAGCGCCAGTCCGCCGACCTTGCCGACCTTGGCGGCCGCCCGCACCGAGCCGATGCCCAGCACGATGGTGCAGAAGATGACCGGGGCGATCATCATCTTGATCAGGTTCACGAAGATGGTGCCCAGCTCACCGACGCTCTTGCCGAAGCCCGGCGCCAGCCAGCCGACCAGGATGCCCGCGAGCACGGCCGCGATGACGGCCAGGTACAGCCAGTGGGTACGGTCGCGGCGCTGTGGTGTTGTGGTGTCGCTCATCTCGCTCGGTGCCTCCGGGTCGGGGTGGTCAGCAAGAATCTTGGATGGCGGAGTGACGGCGGTCACTGTTTCGTAAATTATGTTCATGAGGTACCCGGAGGAGTCGTGAGAGGTCGCAGAACCCGGATCCGGCGCACGCTGGCCGGACAGGTGTTCGTGGTGCAGGTACTGGTGCTGGCGGTGGTGATCGCCGCCGCGGCGGTGCTCGCCTTCCTGCAGACCCGTCGGGTGCAGGACGACGCCACCCGCGCGGAGGTCATCGACACCGCGGTCGCGGTGGCGTTGTCGCCCTCGACGCTGGCCGGGGTGCACAGCCCGAAACCGACCGATGTGCTGCAACCGATCACCGAGGCCACCCGCAAGGCCACCGGCATGGACTTCATCGTGGTGATGGCGCCGGACCGGACCCGCTACACCCACACCGAGACCGACCGCATCGGAAAACCCTTCAGCGGCAATATCGATCGCGCGCTGGCGGGGGAGACCTTCACCGAGACCTACACGGGAACGCTCGGCCCGTCCATCCGCGCGGTCACGCCGGTGCGCGATACCGACGGCCGCATCGTCGCGCTGGTATCGGCTGGCGTCACCCGCACCCACATCGGCGAGCAGGTGCGCGCCCAGCTGCCCTTCATCCTGACCGCTGCGGCGGGCGCGCTGGGGCTGGCCATGTTCAGCTCACTATTGTTGCGGCGCAGGCTGTTACGGCAGACGCACGGGCTGGGTCCGGGTGAGCTGCGGGCCATGTACGAGCATCACGACGCGGTGCTGCACTCGATCCACGAGGGGTTGCTGGTCTTCGACAGATCCGATGTGGACGCCGAGGTGGTCAACGATCAGGCGCGGCTGCTGCTGGACTTGCCGGACGGGCCGATCAAGCGCACGGATCTGCCGGTTTCACTGCAGCGCTTGGGAACCGGGGTGGTGCGCGACGAAATGCACGTCACCCCCGAGTGGGTGCTGGTGGTGAACCAGGACGTGGTGGAGCACGACGGCCGCCGCATCGGCAGCGTGCTGACCCTGCGCGATCACACCGAACTGCGGGATGTGCTGGGCGAATTGGATTCGGTGCGCGGCTTCGCCGAATCGCTGCGCGCCCAGGCGCACGAGGCCGCCAACCGGCTGCACACCGTGGTCACCATGGTGGAACTCGGCCGGCCGCACGAGGCGGTGAACTTCGCGACCGCCGAACTCGAACTGTCCCAGGTGCTCATCGACCGGCTCACCGGCGCGGTGGCCGAACCCGCGGTGGTGGCGCTGCTGCTGGGCAAGGTGGAGCAGGCCGCCGAGTACGGGGTGGAGCTGACCGTCACCGGCGACACCCTGCTCGACACCACCGATCCGCTCAGCCCGCACGAGATGGTCACGCTGCTGGGCAATCTCATAGACAACGCGCTCGACGAGGTCGGGCACGACGAGGACGCGTGGGTGGAGGTGACGGTGCGCCGCGACGAGGCGGAACTGTTCGTGCGGGTGGCCGACAGCGGGCCGGGCATGTCGGAGGAGCTGTTCACCCGGGCCACCGAACGCGGATACTCCACCAAGACCGACCATCACGGGCTCGGGCTCGCGCTGGTGCGCCGCCTGGTAGCGCGCTACGGCGGCGAACTGCGGGCGCAGCGGGAACCGGAATCCGCGGTGATCGTGAGGTTCTCGCGGTGAGCCCGGCGGGCCGGAACACGATCCGGGTGCTGATCGTCGAGGACGAGCCGAAAATCGCTGCGGCACACCGTTCTTACGTTGATCGACTGCCCGGTTTCCAAGTCGTGGGCGTGGTGCACACCGGACGTGACGCCATCTCGATCGCGAAAAGGTCACAATCTTCCGGCGTCCCCGTTGATTTGGTGCTGATGGATATCGGCTTGCCGGATATGAGCGGCCTCGCGGTCGCGGCGGCGCTGGCGGGGTTGCGGCCGCGTCCGGACGTCATCGCGGTCACCTCCGCGCGCGATCTGGCCATGGTGCGCGCGGCCGTCTCGCACGGCGTGGTGCTGTATCTGTTGAAGCCCTTCACGTTTGCGGCCTTCCGGGAGAAACTGGAGCGCTATCTCGAGTACCGGGCGGCCTTGCCGGCGGGGGAGACGGCGGTCTCGCAGCAGGACATCGACCGGGCCTTCGGCGTGTTGCGCACCCCCGATCAGCGCACCACATTGCCGAAAGGCATTGCGCCGCAGACAATGGACGAGGTGTCGCGGGCGGTGCGGGCCGCGGCCGAGGGGCTGTCGGCGGGCGAAGTGGGACGCGCTGTCGGCGTTTCGCGGGTGACGGCCTGGCGATACCTGGAGCGGATGGCCGAAGACGGCGTGGTGGAACGGCGAACCGACTACGGTCGGACCGGGAGGCCGCAGGTGCGGTACGTGTGGTTGCGGTGAGTCGTCCGGGCTGTTGCATCGAGCCTGTCCGGTTGCGCGGTACCAGGATTCGCCAGTGGTGTGCGCGTGCGGGGTTGTGACGTAAACCACATGGTCGGTTGCACGGGAACCGACTGCTCATGATGTAACGGTTGCCACCTTTCGGGGCTGACCGCGTGCTGTAACGGACGCTAAGTTTCAAGATATGTAGCTGCGAAGTTCTACGAGGTTCGAAGAGGTTTCCAATTAGCGGGGCAAACGTGCAAATGGTCGGCAAACGCTCGGGTTCACCGGACCCGAAACGCCACCTGTGGGTGCTGGGGCTCATCGCCCCCGGGAGTGCGTTGTTGCCGTCGCAGCTGGTGTTGCACACCAAGCTCACGGTGTTCTGGTGGATCGGACCCATCATCGTTCTGATCGTGATCCCGGTGCTGGACTGGGTCGTCGGGGAAGACGGCACCAATCCGCGCGACGAGGACTACGAACTACTCTCCAACGACCGGTATTACCGCTGGTGCACCTACATGTTCCTGCCCGTCCAGGTGAGCGGCCTGATCATCGCCGCCTACCTGTGGGCCGGGGCCGAGCTGTCGATCTGGAACAAACTCGGGCTGGCGGCCACGCTCGGCTTCGTCAGCGGCATCGGCATCAATGCCGCGCACGAACTCGGGCACCGGGTGGAGCATCTGGAGCGCTGGCTGTCGAAAATGGCGCTCGCGCAGTCGGGTTACGGCCACTTCTTCGTCGAGCACAACAAGGGTCATCACGCCCGCGTCGCGACGCCGGACGACCCGGCCAGCGCGCGCATGGGCGAGTCGCTGTGGGAGTTCCTGCCGCGCAGTGTGATCGGCGGCTTCCGCTCGGCAATCCGGCTGGAGGGCGATCGGCTGCGGCGCAAGGGGCACCGCTGGTTCAGTGTCCACAACCACATCCTGCAGGCGTGGGCTATGACGGTCGTGCTGTTCGGCGGGTTGCTGGCGGTGTACGGCTGGCGGATCCTGCCGTACCTGTTGCTGCAGGCCGTGATCGGTGTGGCGCTGCTCGAAACCGTGAACTACGTCGAGCATTACGGGCTGCTGCGGCGCCGGAAGCCCAATGGCGCCTGGGCCCGCTGCTCGCCGCGCGACAGCTGGAACAGCGACCGGCTGGTCACCAATATCTTCCTGTTCCACCTGCAACGGCACAGCGACCATCACGCCAATCCGGGACGCCGGTACCAGACCTTGCGGACCTCCGAAGTGGCGCCGCAGCTTCCGGCGGGGTACGCCACCATGATCCTGCTGGCGCTGTTTCCGCCGCTGTGGCGCTCTGTCATGGATCCCCGCCTGCTCGACCACTACGCGGGCGATCCGAGTCGGGCGAATATCCAGCCGCGCAAGCGCGAGAAGATCCTCGCCGCCTACGACTACCCGGCGGCCGCCTAGTACT
>NZ_BJWY01000038.1 GCF_007990715.1 Nocardia seriolae NBRC 15557
CGACACTAGGTGGATATTCCACCTTGCATGGAGCCCTCCGAGCGGCCGAACGGAGTTGGCTTCGTCACCTGGACGCCGCGCTGTGTGCCAGGCGGCTCACCGCCGATCAGTGGTGCATGCTCACCAATCTATCCGCTGACGTCGGCATCACCATGAGCGAACTGGCCGGGCGATCCCAGCTACCCCCGTCCTCGGCCACCCGCCACGCCGACCATCTCGCCGAGCGCGGGCTCATCTTCCGGGTCGCCGCCGCCGACGATCGCCGCCGCATTCTCATCGGGCTCAGCCGCCGCGGCGAGGAATTGGTCGCCGAGGTCCGTGCCGAGGAGGCCCGTGCCGAGACCGAAATGCGCCGCAGTCTCGGAAGTGACGACTACCTGGAGTTGGTCCGGCTGCTGGGCCGGGTAGCCGGAGCGCCGGTGCCCGAGTAGGGCGCATCGACATCGTCAGGGGGGAGCCCCGGCGCGGCGGGGTGAGCCGCGAGTTGATCTGAGTCACGGTTGCTTAGGATCTGTTGCATGCCCGTTGCCGAGACCACCGCGACCGCCGCCGGCCTGTGTGAATTCATCGATGCCTCCCCGTCGCCGTTCCACGTCTGCCGAACTGTCGCAGCGGAACTCGACGATCACGGCTTCACCAGACTTTCCGAATCCGCCCCCTGGCCCTCCAGCAGCGCGGGCCGCTACTACGTGGTGCGCGGCGGCTCCCTGGTCGCCTGGGCCGACGGCGGGCCGGGCGCGCCCACCGGTTTCCGGGTCGGGCAGGCCAGCCCGTTCCGGGTGGTCGGGGCCCATACCGACAGCCCCAATCTGCGGGTCAAACAGCATCCGGATCTGGCGGTGGCGGGCTGGCAGCTGGTCGGGCTGGAACCCTACGGCGGCGCCTGGCTGAACTCGTGGCTGGACCGGGACCTCGGCATCTCCGGGCGGCTGTCGGTGCGCGACGGGAATGTGGTGCGGGAGCGGCTGATTCGCATCGACGAGCCGATCCTGCGGGTGCCGCAGCTGGCCATCCACCTGTCCGAGGACCGGCGCGGGGTGCAGCTCGATCCGCAGCGGCACGTGAACGCGGTGTGGGGGATCGGCGGCGAGCCGCGCTCGTTCATGACCTTCATCGCCGAACGCTCCGGCATCGAGCCCGGCGCGGTGCTGGGCTGGGAGCTGATGACCCATGATCTGGTGCCCTCCAAGCTGATCGGGCGCGACCTGGACCTGGTCAGCGCGCCCCGGCTGGACAATCAGGGCACCTGCTACGCCGGACTGCGGGCCTTCCTGGCCGCCATCGCCGAACCCGGCGCGGCGGTGCCGGTGCTGGCCATGTTCGACCACGAGGAGGTCGGCAGCCAGTCCGACCGCGGCGCCCAATCCGGGCTTCTGGCAACGGTTCTGGAGCGGATCGTGCTCACCCGCGGCGGCGGGCGCGCCGAATACCTGGCGGCGCTGGCCGGTTCGGTGTGCGCCTCCGGCGATATGGCCCACGCCACCCACCCGAACTATCCCGAGCGGCACGAGCCCGCGCACCGCATCGAGGTGAACGGCGGTCCGGTGCTCAAGGTCAATCAGAACCTGCGCTACGCCACCGATGCCGTCGGCGCGGGGGCCTTCGCGCTGGCCTGCGCGCAGGCCGAGGTCCCCCTGCAGCGCTACGTCCACCGCGCCGACCTGCCCTGCGGCTCCACCATCGGCCCGATGACGGCGGCCGGTACCGGCATGCCGACCGTGGATGTCGGCGCGGCCCAGCTGGCCATGCACTCGGCCCGCGAATTGATGGGCGCCGCAGACGTTCCCGCCTACGCCTGCGCCCTCGCGGCCTTCCTCACCCCGGACTCCGCGCGCTAGCGGGCCCTGGCCGATTGCCGACGCGACGGCTGATCTGGTGACGGTCGGGGTAACTCACCGGGTACCCCCAGAATCGGGTGGGCACCCAACGCAGGCACGGAATGTCAGCTATGACGGCTCTTTGCTGTCCGCCGAAGTCGCGGGGAGGCGGAATTGCGCCACGACGAAGATGCCGAAGGTGAACAGCACGTAGCTGTTGCCGATGAGCTGTTGCCACCAGCTCCAGGTGAGTTCGCGGTCGCCGTTGTGCGGGAGCAGCCACATCGGGCCGACGGCGAACATGACCACGGCGAATCCCACCGCGCCCAGGAACCAGGGGTTGCGCCGGCCGCGGGCGATGGCGTCGGCGGCCACCAGCAGCGCGGGCGCGATCCACACCCAGTGGTGCGACCAGGAGACCGGGGAAACCAGCAGCACCGCAGCGGCATTGACCATCAGGGCGGCCACCGTCGCGTCGGCTTCCAGCAGGCGTTTCATCCACAGCGCGGCCAGTGTCACGGCGACCGCCGACAGGATCAGCCACAGCAGCGTGGCGACCGTCGTGGAGTAGCCGAGCCGGAAGACGAAGCCCTTGAGCGACTGATTGCCCGCGTACCAGGGCGGGCCGATGCGGCCGGTGTCGGCGAGGGTGTGGAACCAGTACTGCGGCGAATCGTGCGGGAAGACCACGAAACCCACCAGCACCGCGCCGATGGCGGACAGCACCACCGTGATCGCGCCCTTCCAGTCCCGGCGCAGCAGGAAGTAGAGCAGATAGCCGCCGGGCGTCAGCTTCACCGACACCGCGATGCCGATCAGCATGCCGCGCGGCCAGAACGGCTTGCGCGCCAGGCAATCCAGCGCCACCGCCGCCATCAGCACCAGATTGATCTGCCCGAACCCGTAGGTCTCGCGAATCGGCTCCAGCAGCTGTGTCAGCGCCACCGCGGCGATGACCACCGCAACCCTGGTCGGCCAGGCCAGACTCGGCCGCAGCCGATCCAGCACCAGCCACAGCGTCACCCCGAGCGACGCGATGGACACCACCAGCACCGCCCATTCGGCGACGGCCAGCGGCATCAGGGCCAGCGGCGCGAAGAACAACGCGGCCAACGGCGGATACGTGAACGGCAGCCCGATTCCATAGACCGCGGGCATCGGCCCGTACAGGTCCTTGTCGTCGAGCCAGGCCCGCGCCCCGTTCCGATACACCTGTAGATCGATGTACCCGTGCCACTTGACCACATAACTGATCACAGCCGACACCGCGAACAGCGCGATCGCGCCCGCCAGCAACTGCCCCTGCCGTCGCGTCAGCCTTCCCGGCGTCGACACGGGCTTCTCGGTCGAATCCGCGACCCCGGATCGATCGTTCACGGGCCCAGGGTAGCGGGTGACCGGCCTCGTCTCGGTCAGCGGCATGAGGCCCGGAAGTGCCCAATATCACGCTACCGGCGGCCTCGGGTTCGTATACCGAGGTGACGGCTGATTTCGTGCCGATCGGGGTAACTCACCGGGTACGGCCGAAATCGGTGTGGTGCCTAATCGCAGGCGCGCGTGCATGAATGGCGACGGCTCTCTGCCGTGCGCTGAAGTCGCGGGGAGGCGGGGAGCCGGGGTAAAGGGCTCGAATCGACGGGAATTAGACTCGCATCGTATATCTCGCCGACATCCAGCAACGCGGGCAATCGCTTCCGACCTGCCCGGCCGAAAGGACTCTGGTATTCCCGTGACCAGCCACGTCGATACCGTCAGCAACGCCGCGGCCACCTCGGACCACCCGCAGCCCTACAAGGAACTCGGCCTCAAGGATGACGAGTACGCCCGGATCAAGGAGATCCTGGGCCGCCGTCCCACCGATGCCGAGCTCGCCATGTACTCGGTGATGTGGTCGGAGCACTGCTCGTACAAGTCGTCCAAGGTGCACCTGCGCTACTTCGGTGAGACCACCACCGAGGAGATGAAGAAGTCCATGCTCGCGGGCATCGGCGAGAACGCGGGCGTGGTGGACATCGGCGGCGGCTGGGCGGTGACCTTCAAGGTCGAATCGCACAACCACCCCTCGTATGTGGAGCCCTACCAGGGCGCTGCCACCGGCGTCGGCGGCATCGTGCGCGACATCATGGCCATGGGCGCGCGCCCGATCGCGGTGATGGATCAGCTGCGCTTCGGCGCGGCCGACCACCCGGACACCCGGCGCGTGGTCGACGGCGTGGTGCGCGGCGTCGGCGGCTACGGCAACTCGCTGGGGCTGCCGAATGTCGGCGGCGAGACCGTGTTCGACCCGTCCTACCAGGGCAATCCGCTGGTGAACGCGCTGTGCGCGGGCGTCATGCGCGTCGAGGACCTGCACTTGGCCTTCGCCTCCGGCCAGGGCAACAAGATCATTCTTTTCGGCGCGCGCACCGGCCTCGACGGCATCGGCGGCGTGTCCGTGCTGGCCTCGGACACCTTCTCCGGCGACGAATCCGGTTCCGGCCGTAAGAAGCTGCCCAGCGTCCAGGTCGGCGACCCGTTCGCCGAGAAGGTGCTCATCGAGTGCTGTCTCGAGCTGTACCACGCCGGACTCGTGGTGGGCATCCAGGACCTCGGCGGCGCGGGCCTGTCCTGCGCCACTTCGGAATTGGCCGCGGCCGGTGACGGCGGTATGCACATCGAGCTGGACCAGGTGCCGCTGCGCGCCGCCAATATGACTCCCGCCGAGATCCTTTCGAGCGAGTCGCAGGAGCGCATGTGCGCGGTCGTCACCCCCGACAATGTGGACGCCTTCATGGCCGTGTGCCGCAAGTGGGACGTCACCGCCACCGTCATCGGTGAGGTCACCGACGGCGAGCGCCTCATCATCACCTGGCACGACGAAATCGTGGTCGACGTGCCGCCGCGCACCGTCGCCCACCAGGGCCCGGTCTACGAGCGCCCGGTGCAGCGCCCCGCGGATCAGGATGCGCTGAACGCGGATTCGGCCTCGCGCCTGAACCGGCCCGAGACCGGCGACGAACTGCGCGACACCCTGCTGAAGATGCTGGCCAGCCCGCAGCTGTGCTCGCGCAAGTGGATAACCGAGCAGTACGACCGCTACGTGCGCGGCAATACCGTGCTGGCCGAGAACGCCGACGCCGGTGTCATCCGCATCGACGAGGAGACCGGCCGCGGCATCGCGCTGGCCACCGACGCCTCGGGCCGCTACACCAAGCTCGACCCCTACACCGGCGCGCAGCTGGCGCTGGCCGAGGCCTTCCGCAATGTCGCCGTCACCGGCGCCACTCCGAAGGCCGTCACCAACTGCCTCAACTTCGGTTCGCCGGAGGACCCGGGCGTCATGTGGCAGTTCCAGCAGGCCGTGCGCGGTCTCGCGGACGGCTGTGCGGCGCTGGGCATTCCGGTCACCGGCGGCAATGTGTCCTTCTACAACCAGACCGGCCAGACCGCCATCCTGCCCACCCCCGTGGTCGGCGTGCTGGGCGTCATCGACGATGTGCACCGCCGCATCCCGACCGGCCTGGGCACCGAGCCGGGCGAGACCCTCATCCTGCTCGGCGAGACCCGCGACGAGCTGGACGGCTCCATCTGGGCGCAGGTCGAGCACGATCACCTCGGCGGCCTGCCGCCCCAGGTGGATCTGGCTCGCGAGCAGCTGATCTCGGAGATCCTGGTCTCCGGTTCGCGCGACGGCATGATCTCCGCGGCCCACGACATCTCCGAGGGCGGCCTGATCCAGACCGTCGTCGAGGCGGCGCTCGCGGGTGAAACCGCCTGCCGCATCCTCCTTCCCGAGGGCGCGGACCCGTTCGTCACCCTGTTCTCCGAGTCCGCGGGCCGCGTGCTGGTGGCCGTGCCGCGCTCGGAGGAGACCCGCTTCAGCAAGATGTGCGATGCCCGCGGCCTGCCGTGGGTGCGCATCGGCGTGGTCGACGACGGCTCGGACTCGGTCGAGGTGCAGGGCCAGTTCAGCGTGAAGCTCGACGACCTCCGCGCCGCCCACGAGGGCACGCTGCCCGCCCTGTTCGGCAACTCCGACCACTGAGCCGAACCCATTCGGCCGCACGGCCGTGGACATAGTGAGAGCCCGCCGGTTCCCCTCGTTCCGGCGGGCTCTCGTCGTCCTGTTCACCCGGGAGGGGGCGGGACAGCTCAGTTGATCTTGAATGGGTCGTGTTCGGCCATCAGTTTTGCCATCCGGGCCTCGTCGATGCGGTGGGTCACCCTGGTGGACTCGTGTTGGTCGCGAATCACTTTCGCGAGGGTGAAGCTGCTGCTCACCAGGAACAGCATTGCCATCAGCAGGAATCCGCGCTGCCAGATATCGAGGGGCAGGTACGCGATGCCGATGACCAAGGCGGAGAAGCTGATTCCGAAGGCGATCATGGCCTGAGCCAGAAACGCGGTGGTGCTCTTGGTCTGTGCGCTCGGTGTGCTCATGGGATGTGAGTCTGTCGAGGACCGCGCCGCTTCGACCGAGTACTACTACTCGAGCGCCGTGGGTAGATGCCGCCCGACACGCCGGTGTGATGGCCCCTCTCACACGCTCGCGTCCCCGGATTCCGGCCGGTTGCCTCCATACTGGACGGGTGCTGGACTCCGCCGAAGCCCTGACACGGCTGCGCACTCGCGGCACCGTGTTGTACAGGCGTGGGGCCGTGGCGTATCGGAAGCTGTTCCGGCGCGGCTGGGGTCGCAAGGTCGCGGTGTTCGCGCGCCGCGTCGAGGACATCGTCGACCTCAATCACACCGGCCTGGTGGTGGCCACCATCTTCTTCGCCTGGTCGGTGACGCCGTCGCTGGTTCCGCGCGACTGGCTGTTCCAGGGGCTGATCTCCGGCCTCAATGCCGCCATCGGATACGGCGTGGGCTGCGTGCTGCAGTGGTTGTTCCGCAGGTGGATTCGGCCGCACCTCCGGATGGTCACCCCGCCCGAATGGGCGCGCTACCTGGCGAAGGTCGTCGTGGTGGTCGCCTGCATCCTGGTGGCCGCCCGCATGCTGGTGCTCTCCGCCGACTGGCAGCGCGAGATCACCGGCCTGATGGGCATGGAGGGCACCACCCGCGCCGCGTATCTGCGCACGGGCGCGCTGAGTTTCGCGGTCGGCGCGCTGGTGGTGGCGGTGTACCGCACGCTGCGGGCGGCCGTGCGCCTGCTGGCCCGGCTGCTCAGCCGGTGGGTGAAGGTGCCGCCCACGCTCGCGCCCGCCACCGGGGCGCTGCTGCTCACGGTGCTCATCGTGACCCTGTTCAACGGTGTCGCCACCCGCGCGTTCTTCGCGGTCGCCAACTCCGCCTTCAGCGTTCGCAACGACAAGATGACCGAATACGCGGTACAGCCCACGAAACCGGAGCGTTCGGGCAGCCCGGCGTCGCTGGCCAAGTGGGAGACCCTCGGCTCGGAGGGCCGCTGGTTCGTCTCGCACGGACCCGATCCCATGCTGATCACCGCCGCCACCGGAAAGCCCGCGCGCGAACCGATCCGGGTGTACGTGGGCCTGCAATCGGCGAGCCAGGACACCACCGAGGAGGAGCTGGCCGTCGCCGAACTCGAGCGCACCGGGGCCTTCGACCGCAAGGTGCTGGTGCTGGCCACCACCACCGGCACCGGCTGGGTGAACGGCGAGGCGGCCGCGGCCCTGGAATACATGTGGGGCGGCGACACCGCCATCGTGGCCTCGCAGTACTCGTATCTGCCGAGTGTGCTGTCGTTCCTGGCGGACCGGCAGAAGGTGGCGGTCAATGGTAAGAAGATGTTCGACGCCGTGTACGAGCACTGGTCGCGGCGCCCGCCCGAGCATCGGCCGAAACTGCTGGTGTACGGCGAATCCCTGGGCTCGCAGGGCTCCGAATCCGCCTTCGACGGCCTGGCCGACCTGCGCTCGAAGGTGGACGGCGCGCTGTGGGTGGGCCCGCCCAACTCGAATCGCCTGTGGCAGCAGTTCGTTCAGCGCCGCGACCCCGGCACCCGCGAGGTGGATCCCATCTACGCCGACGGCCTGGTGGTCCGATTCGCCGCCACCGCCGCCGATCTGGGCAAACCCTCCGCCGACTGGCGCAAACCGCGCATCGCCTACCTGCAACACCCGTCGGACCCCATCGTCTGGTGGTCCTCGGATCTCATCTTCTCCCAACCGGATTGGCTGTCGGAGCCACGCGGCGCGGACGTCTCCCCGCAGATGCGCTGGTGGCCCTTCGTCACCTTCTGGCAGGTGGTCGCCGACCTCACCAACGCCCAGGGCGTCAGCGAAGGCCACGGCCACCGCTACGGCTCCCTGGTCCTCGACGGCTGGGCCGCCATTGCCGCACCGCCGGACTGGGACCAGGACGTGGCCGAACGCATCCGCACCCAGATCGAACTCGCCGAAGCCTACGAACGAGCGGTCAAATAGCCGTGCTGCGCCCGAAACACCTTGCCGCGACGGCACTCCCGCTGCTCTGGAGCAATCGGGTACTTCCCGCCCTGGACCTCGATCTACGCGGCCGCACCGCCGCCAATACCGCTTTCGCGGCCGCTTACACCCTCGCGTTCGGCGGTGAGCCGAATTGGCTGTCACCCCGCGGACTGCGTGCCGGTGCGGCTGCTGCCGGGGTGGTCCTCTCCGGATACGCCGTGGCCCTGGCCGTTCCGGCGACCCGCCGCCACCTGGCCGGACTCGACGATCGCGGCCCCGGCGTCTCCACCGTCGAATGGACCGCCCTGCACATCCCCGGCGGCACCGTCCTCACCGAGGAACTCGTCTACCGCTCCACCCTGACACCCTTGCTCGAGCAGGCCGCCGGTCCCGCCGGAATCGCCCTGTCCGCCTTGACCTTCGGCCTCTCCCACATCCAACCCGCCCGCGCCGCGGCCGATCCCGTCGCCGCCACGGTCGCCATCACCACCGCCGCCGGTCTGCTCTTCGACCGCCTCCGCCACCACACCGGCAGTGCCACCGCCCCGGCCCTGCTGCACCTGGCCCTCAATGCCGGGGGAGCACTGGCCCCGCGCCTGGCCCGCCGCTCCCCGCGGCCTGTGTAACCGGTTCACACCAAGATCGATCGGCTGTCGGTGGCGGCTGATACGTTGCTCCCTGTTGCGGCAATGGTGTTGCAATGCAAGATATTTCGACGCCCCCTGGAGTCGGGGGTAGATAGTGGGGAGACTCGGTGATTTCACTGGGAAATCGGCGTGCGCGCAGGGCGATCGAGTGCGGAATCGCCGCGGCGGTGGCAGTCGCCACCGTGACCGTGGGCGGGAGCGCGGCGGTGGCCGACACCGGACAGCCCTCCTCGGGCTGCACCTTCGCCTCGGGATCGATTCCGGCCGATCAGCCCGCGGTGTCGAGCACGACCCTGCAGGTGAACGGGACCTACACGGTCAGCGCCGCCATTCTGAATCCGAACACCACCGTCGCGTTCAGTGAGGTCGGCCCCGACGGCAAGAGCGTGGCGATCGGTTCGCCCGTCTTCGTCGCCGACGGCAAGGGCACTTCCGCCAGCGTGCAGTGGACCCCCGCGACGGCGGGCACCCACAAGCTGTACGCCGCCGAGTCCGGGCCCGGCTGGAACTTCACCTACGGCCCGACCAGCTGCGTCGTGGCGGCCGCGTCCACGGGAACCGGTTCCGCGGGCAGCATCCCGTTCCTCAGCGGGCTCTGAAATCGCGCCGGTAGCAGGTGAAGCCGCCGCTGCTTCGATCCGGAAGCGGCGGCGGTAGCCTCGCGGCATGGCGCGACGTGGTGAGGTGGATCCGGTTCAGGTGCGGGCGGCGGTGGCCGCGGTGGGGGAGTGGCTGCGGGATGGGTCGGCCGCTGCTCCGGCCCGGACCGAGATCGCGGCGGCCGTGCGCGGGACCGCGCGGGCGCTGGCGGCGGATGCGCCGGGGCACTCGGTGGAGGTGCGGGTGCCGCCGTTCGTGGCGGTGCAGTGTATCGAGGGGCCGCGGCATACCCGGGGGACGCCGCCGAACGTGGTCGAAACCGATGCGCGGACTTGGCTTCTGCTGGCGACCGGGCTGTTGGGGTTCGAGGCGGCGGTGGAGTCGGGGGCGTTGAGCGCGTCCGGCAGCCGGGCCGCGGAGGTCGCGCGGTGGCTGCCGGTCGTGCCGGTGTGACGCTGCGGCCGGGCTAGGCGTCGGCCGTCTTGGCGTGCTTGCCGGTGGCGAGGGCGTCGGCGTTGACGGGCTTGCGCTCCAGGCCCTTCCGGTCGTAGAAGCGGGTGATGAAAAGGCCCAGGGTGACGCCGATGGCCAGGCCGAGCGCCGCCATCCAGAATCCGCGCGTCAGGCCCGCCTGGCCGTTGCCGTTGAAGTAGAGGATCGACCGGGTGCCCAGGAAGACCTGGTGCATGGGCTCGAACTGGGCCAGCCAGCCGAAGTATCGCGGGGTCGCCTCGATCGGGATGGTGCCGCCCGAGGAGGGCAGGCCCAGGATGATGAAGACGATGATGTTGATGATCAGGCCGGAGGTACCGACCGCGGCCAGCACCGAGGTGCAGGTGAAGCCGACCGCGATGATCACGAAAGCGCCGTAGAGGAACAGCAGCAACGGTTTGTCGAGCGGCATGCCGAGCGCGGCCGCGATGCCCAGATACGCGCCCGAGACCGCCAGTGCCATCACGACCACCGCCGACCACTTGATGAGCAGCGTCTTCGTGCGCGAGATCGACGCGCGCGGATAGTGCACGTACCACGGCCCCCACTCGGTCGGCAGGAAGCCGAGGGCGGAATCGATGAGCTGGTGGATGATCATCGCCCCGACCATGCCGATCAGCAGGAGCAGCAGGCTGTAGAAGAAGGCCGTCAGACCCTCGCCGGAACCGCCGGGCAGCGGCCGGAACTGCTCGACGACGATATTCAGCGGCTTTGCCAGCACCAGCCGGGTGGCCGCCGAGAGGTCGGTCGGGGGAGCGCCCGGGGGAGCGCCCGGGGGCGGCGTCAGCTGCGCCTTCACCTGTTCGGTGAGCTGCTGGCCGACTTGGGTATTCACCTGGGTGAGAGCTTGCTCACCGAATTTCTGGACGACCGCGGTCGCGAACGCGCCGGTGCGCGGATTGGTCTGCAGGGTGAGGACCGGCTTGCTGATGTCTCCGGGTACCACGGAGCCGACGCCGAGAATGCCGAGCCGCTTGGAGAAGTCGGACGGAATGATGATGGTGCCGTACACCTGCGCCGACTGCATCTGCAGCTGCGCCTCGTTGATGCCGAGCACCCGCAGATCGATCTGGTCCGACGGAACCGCCTGCTGCAGACCGTCGGAGACCTGATCACCGAAGTTCACGTGCTTGCCGCCGATATCGTCGCCGACATCCTGATTCACCAGCGCGATCGGGAAGTCGTGCAGGTTCTGCTCCGGATCGACCACGTAGTCGAGGTACATGACGCCCAGCAGCGAGGCCAGCAGGGTGACCACCACGATGGGGAATGCCCACCTGATCGGGCTCAGATGCTTACGGGATGGGCTGGGTTCCGCACTGCCGGCAGGCTCGGTCTCCGTCACGGTCGAACGCTAACAGCAAACCGCCTGCCGTCCCGGTTATCCCAACGGTGGGTTGCCTTGCGGTTACCCGTAGAATGGCTCACGCCCCCAGCCCGCCGAACAGGGAGCAAACGGTGACTCTCCCCTCCGCCGCCACCCCGCCCGACCAGGACGAGAACGAACCGCGCGAAGAGTGCGGTGTGTTCGGTGTCTGGGCACCGGGCGAAGATGTGGCAAAGCTCACTTACTACGGACTCTACGCATTGCAGCACCGTGGTCAGGAGGCGGCGGGCATCGCCGTCGCCGACGGGTCGCAGGTGCTGGTGTTCAAGGATCTCGGCCTGGTCAGCCAGGTCTTCGACGAACAGACCCTGGCCGCCATGCCCGGCCACGTGGCCGTCGGCCACTGCCGCTACTCCACCACGGGTTCCACCACCTGGGAGAACGCGCAGCCCATCTTCCGCACCACCGCGGTCGGCACCGGACTCGCGCTGGGCCACAACGGGAATCTGGTCAACACCGCCGAATTGAGCGCGCGGGCAAGGGATCTCGGTCTGGTCACCGGCCGGCTCGCGGGCACCGTGGCCGCCACCTCGGACTCCGATGTGATGACCGCGCTGCTGGCGCACGCCGCCGCGGACAAGAGCATCGAGCAGGCCGCCATGGAGTTGCTGCCGACGCTGCGCGGCGCCTTCTGCCTCACCTTCATGGATGAGCACACCCTCTACGCCGCCCGCGACCCGCACGGCGTGCGCCCACTATGCCTGGGCCGCCTGGATCGTGGCTGGGTGGTTGCCAGTGAGACCGCCGCGCTCGACATCGTGGGCGCGTCCTTCGTGCGCGAGATCGAGCCGGGCGAGCTGCTGGCCATCGACGCCGACGGGGTGCGCTCGCTGCGCTTCGCCAACCCGACGCCCAAGGGCTGCGTCTTCGAATACGTCTACCTGGCCCGGCCCGACTCCACCATCTCCGGCCGCTCGGTGCACGCCACCCGCGTGGACATCGGCCGCCGCCTGGCCGCCGAGCACCCGATCGACGCCGACCTGGTCATCCCGGTGCCGGAGTCCGGCACCCCGGCCGCGGTCGGCTACGCGCAGGGTTCCGGCGTGCCCTACGGCCAGGGCCTGATGAAGAACGCCTACGTGGGCCGCACCTTCATCCAGCCCAGCCAGACCATCCGCCAGCTCGGAATCCGGTTGAAGCTGAACCCGCTTCGCGAGGTCATCCGCGGCAAGCGGCTCATCGTGGTGGACGACTCCATCGTGCGCGGCAACACCCAGCGCGCCTTGATCCGCATGCTGCGCGAGGCGGGCGCGTTGGAGATCCACGTGCGCATCGCCTCGCCGCCGGTCAAGTGGCCCTGCTTCTACGGCATCGACTTCGCCTCGCGCGCGGAGCTGATCGCCAATGGCGCGGGCCCCGAGGGCATTGCCGGGGAAAGCATCGAAGACATGGTGGAGGGCGTGCGCCGCTCCATCGGCGCGGACAGCCTGGGCTACATCTCCATCGAGTCCATGATCGCCGCGACCGAGCAGCCGCGCTCGCGGCTGTGCTGTGCCTGCTTCGACGGCGAGTACCCGATCCCGCTGCCGGTCGAATCGGCCATCGGCAAGAACGTGCTGGAGGGCATGCTGTCCGGCACCACCGAGTCGGAGCTGCTGGCCGACAATGCCAATGCCTCGGCGCTGAGCCGCCCGTAATACCAGCGTTTTTCGGTGCCCGCCCGCGCAATCGCGGACGGGCACCGCTGTTTTCCCGGTCCGGCACGGGAAATTTCCTGTCGCAGTTGAGACATCGGCGTCTGCGCGCGGATGGCGCAATTTATGTACCGATTGTCCAGAAACGCAACACTCCGGTTATAACCGGCCGATACTGTGCCCAGCCAAAGGATGTCCACCGCGGCGCGGCGGGCCTGTGACCCGGCCGCCGGCGCTGCGTGTTCGAGAGCAAGGGCAGTACATGCGCGCGAAAAAGGTTGCGGCAGTCGGGTTCGCCGGGCTGGCCGTGTTTGCGATCGCCGGATGCGGTTCCGGCAAGACCGGTGGCGGCGGTGGGGGGACCGGCATCCTGGTCGGCACCACCGACAAGGTGACCTCGCTGGATCCCGCCAAGGCTTACGACAACGGTTCACTGCTGGCCGAAACCCAGGTCTACCAGTTCCTTTTGAACTTCCCCGCCGGCGACGCCACCCCGAAACCCGATGCCGCCGAGAAGTGCGAGTTCACCACCCCGACCGTCTACACCTGCACGCTCAAGCCGGGCCTGAAGTTCGTCAACGGCGATCCGCTGACCGCCGAGAGCGTGAAGTTCTCCTTCGACCGCATGGTCAAGATCGACGACCCGCAGGGTCCGAAGGCGTTGCTGGACAACCTCGATCACACCGACGCCCCCGACGACAAGACCGTGGCCTTCACCCTGAAGAAGGCCAATGACCAGACCTTCCCGGCCATCCTGCCCACCCAGGCGGCGGCCATCGTGGACGAGAAGGTGTTCCCGGCCGACAAGATCATGGCCGACGAGGACATCGTGAAGGCCAAGCCCTTCTCCGGCCCGTACACCATCTCCAGCTACGACAAGAACAAGCTGGTCGAGTACAAGGCCAATCCGGACTACAACGGGCTGTTCGGCAAGCCCAAGACCGACACCGTCACGGTCAAGTACTACGCCGAGGCCTCCAACCTGAAACTCGATGTGCAGCAGGGCAATATCGATGTCGCCTGGCACACGCTGTCCCCGACCGATCTGGAATCGCTGCGCAATGACGCCAAGGTGACCGTGCACCAGGCGCCCGGCGGCGACACCCGCTACATCGTGTTCAACCTGAACACCCAGCCCGGCGGCAACCCCGCGCAGAAGCTGGCCATCCGCAAGGCCGTGGCGACCTCCGTCGACCGCGACGCGTTGGCCACCAATGTCTTCAAGGGCACCTGGTCGCCGCTGTATTCGCCGGTGCCCAAGGGTCTTCCGGGCGCGACCGACGCGCTCAAGGACATCTACGGTGCGAAGCCGAACAAGGACGCGGCCGCCAAGTTCCTGTCCGAGGCGGGTGTGGCCACGCCGGTCGAGCTGAGCCTGCAGTACACCACCGAGCACTACGGCGCGGCCAGCTCCGAGGAGTACGCCGCGATCAAGAACCAGCTGGAGTCGACCGGGCTGTTCAAGGTGAACCTGCAGTCCACCGAATGGGTCGCCTACCAGAAGGCGCGCTCCTCCGACGGCTACCCGGCGTTCCAGTTCGGCTGGTTCCCGGACTACCCGGATGCCGACGACTACCTGCGTCCGTTCTTCACCGAGGACAACTTCCTGCGCAACCACTTCTCCGATCCGAAGATCACCGCGGAGCTGAACGCCCAACTCACCGAGGGCGATCCGGCCAAGCGGGCGGCCGTGCTGGCCACCCTGCAGCACGATCTGATGGCGGATCACCTGCCCATCGTGCCGCTGCTGACGGGTAACCAGATCGCGGTCGCGGGCAAGAACGTGCAGGGCGTGGAGGCGACCCTGGACCCGTCCTCGAAATTCCGATTCGGTGTGCTGAGCAAATAACTGGCGTCGAGCCCGCTTGGAAAGACGGGCGGGCTTCGATCGGTAGTTATGCAGTATGGCTGGAAACTATTCAGTTTCGTATGAGGTTCGCCGAAGTTTCAGCTGGTTATAACCAGATTTCCGATTTACCGTTTTATTCATCGGCATCCCGGCAACATAGAGGCAACAAACCGTTACTACGGTGCGCCGAGACACATCACGCTGTGGCGGTGTGATGTCCGCGATCCGGACTCACGCCGCCCGAAGTTCGAGAGTTGAGCAACATGGGTTCGAAGACGAATCGGGCGAGGACCTTCGCCGCGGTCGGCATGGCAGGCATCGCACTCGTCGCCGCGGGCTGCGGCTCGGGTCGCACCGGGGACGGGGGGAGCGGAGCCGGTCTGGTGGTGGGCACCACCGACAAGATCTTCTCGCTGGATCCCGCCCTCGCCTACGACAACGGCTCGCTGCAGGCGGAGACGCAGATCTACCAGACCCTGCTGAACTTCGCGCCCGGCAAGTCGGTCCCCGAGCCGGACGCCGCCGAGAAGTGCGGCTTCACCGCGCCCACCGTCTACAGCTGCACGATCAAGCCCGGCCTGAAGTTCGCGAACGGGAACCCGCTCACCGCCAAGAGCGCGAAGTTCTCCTTCGACCGCATCCTGAAGATCAACGACCCCAACGGTCCCGCCTCGTTGCTGGGCAATCTGGACCACACCGACGCCCCGGACGAGAAGACCGTCAACTTCACGCTCAAGGTCGCCAACGATCAGACCTTCGCCTCGGTGCTGCCCAGCCAGGCCGGAATCATCGTGGACGAGAAGAGCTTCCCGGCCGACAAGATCCTCACCGACGCGGAGGTCGTCAAGACCAACGCCTTCTCCGGCCCGTACACCATCACCAGCTACGACAAGAACAAGCTGGTCGAGTACAAGGCCAACACGGGCTACGACGGCCTGTTCGGCAAGCCCAAGAACGACAGCGTCTCGATGAAGTTCTACGCCGAGATGGCCAACCTGAAGCTCGATGTGCAGAACGGCAATATCGACGTCGCCTACCGGAGCCTGAGCCCCACCGACATCGATTCGCTGCGTAACGACGGCAAGGTCACCGTGCATGAGGGGCCCGGTGGCGAGCTGCGCTACATCGTCTTCAACATGAACACCATGCCCGGCGGCACCCCGGCCCAGAAGCTGGCCGTGCGCAAGGCGATCGCGTCCAGCGTCGACCGCGAGGCGCTGGCCACCGGCGTCTACAAGGGCACCTACACCCCGGCCTACTCGTCGGTGGTGCAGGGTGCGACCGGTGCGACCGAGCCGTACAAGGAGCTCTACGGCGCCAAGCCGAACAAGGACGCGGCCGCCAAGTTCCTGGCCGACGCCGGGGTCGCCGCCCCGGTCACGCTGAACCTGCAGTACAACTCCGACCACTACGGCGGCTCCAGCTCCGAGGAGTACGCCGCCATCAAGAACCAGCTCGAGGCCACCGGGCTGTTCAAGGTGAATCTGCAGTCCACCGAATGGGTTTCGTATCAGGATGAACGGGTGAAGGACTCCTACCCGCTCTACCAGTTCGGCTGGTTCCCGGACTTCCCGGACGCCGACAACTACCTGACCCCGTTCTTCGCCCCGAACAACACGCTGCAGAACCCCTTCTCGGATCCGAAGATCAACGCGCTGCTCACCGCCGAGACCACCGAGTCGGACCCGGCCAAGCGGGCCGAGATTCTCAAGCAGATCCAGTACTCGCTGGCCAGTGACCACCTGCCGATGCTGCCGCTGCTGGCCGGGCGCAATATCGCGGTCGCGGGCAAGAACGTCAAGGGCGTCGCCGACACCCTCGACCCCACCTTCAAGTTCCGCTTCGGTGTGCTGAGCAAGTGACGGCCATCGAGGAGAAGGGCGGGCCGGCGACGGCCCGCCCCGCGGGAAAGCGATTGCGCGGCGGCAGTTCCCGCTACAGTGCGCTGCTGCGTTACCTCGGGGTGCGAGCGCTGCTCATCATCCCGACCACCTGGATCCTGGTCACCCTGGTCTTCTTCCTCATGCGCGTGATCGGCGACCCGATCAGCGCCGCCATGGGCGGGCGGCGGAGCCCGCAGCAGATCCAGGAGCGCAAGGAGGCGGCCGGGCTGAACCGGCCCATCCTCACCCAGTACTGGGAGTACCTGACCGGGCTGCTGCGCGGTGATTTCGGCCGCTCCCAGGACAATCGGGCGATCAGCGACGTCATCGTCACCTACGGCGCGGCCACCCTGGAGCTGGTCTTCTGGTCGCTCATCGTGGCCTTCGCGGTCGGCGTGCCGCTGGGCAGATACGCCGCCACCAAACGGGATTCGGCCCGTGATGTGAGCCTGCGGCTGTTCGCCATCCTGGTGTACGCCGCCCCCGTGTTCTTCGTCGGCCTGCTGCTCAAGCTGATCTTCTCGGTCAAGCTCGGCTGGCTGCCCGTTGCCGGACGGGCCAGCACCAATGTCGAGCTGCAACTGCAGCACGTGTCGCCCAAGACCAACATCATGATCGTGGACGCGTTCCTCTACGGCGACACGGGCTACATCGTCGACGTGCTGAAACACGCTGTGCTGCCCGCGATCGCGCTCGGCCTGCTGACCGCGGGCGTGTTCCTGCGGCTGGTGCGCATCAACCTGATCCAGACGCTGCGCGCGGGTTACGTCGAAGCCGCTCGTGCGCGTGGTCTTTCGGACCGCGTCGTCACCGGTCGGCACGCCTTCCGCAATGCCCTCATCCCGGTCGTCACCGTGATGGGCATGCAGATCGCCATGATGCTCGGCGGCGCGGTGCTCACCGAGACCACCTTCGAATGGAAGGGATTGGGCTACCAGCTGGCCAGTTACCTGCAGGCGCGCGACTTCGTTGCGGTGCAGGGCATCGTCGCGTTCATCGCCATCGTGGTGGCCGTCATGAGCTTCCTGGTGGACCTGATCGTGGCGCTCATCGACCCGCGAGTGAGGTTCTGATGGCGGTCATCGAAACCGGCGTCGGCACAACGGTTCCGCCGACCCGCTCCAAGCTGCGCATCCCCGGCCTGGCCCTGGTGCGCATGACCCACGGGCTGCAGCGTTTCACCCTGCTGCTCGGGCTCGCGCTGGTCGCGGGCTTCATCCTGGTGGCCGTCTTCGCGCCGCTCCTCGCGCCCTACGGGTTCGCGCAGAGCACCGCCGACGGCGTGGAATTCGCGCGGCAGCAGGCACCCTCGGCGGCGCACTGGTTCGGCACCTCGGTGCGCGGCGAGGACGTGTTCTCCCGCGTCATCTTCGGTGCGCGCACGGCACTGTCGGTGATCGCGGTGTCGCTGGTGCTGTCGCTGTTCGTCGGCGTGCCGCTGGGCCTGGTGTCCGGCTACCTCGGGCGCTGGGTGGACCGCATCCTGGTGCTGTTCATGGACGCCATGTACGCGTTCCCGTCGCTGCTGCTGGCCATCGTGGTGTCGATCGTGGTGTCGGGCGGGCAGTCGTCGAGCTTCGGCGGCATCCTGTCGGCGGCCATCGCCATCACCGTCATCTTCGTGCCGCAGTACTTCCGGGTGGTGCGCAATGCCACCATATCGGTGAAGCAGGAACCGTACGTGGACGCCGCGCGCGTCACCGGCGCGTCCACCACGCGAATCCTGTTCCGGCACATCCTCGCCAATGTCACCCAGTCGCTGCCGGTGCTCATCACCCTCAACGGCGCGGAGGCCATTCTGACCCTGGCGGGGTTGGGCTTCCTCGGCTTCGGCATCGAGCCCACCCAGGCCGCCGAATGGGGCTACGACCTCAACAAGGCGCTGTCCGATGTCTCCAACGGCATCTGGTGGACCGGCGTGTGGCCGGGCGTCGCCATCGTGCTGGTGGTGCTCGGCATGACCCTGGTCGGCGAGAGCCTCAACGAGGTGCTCAACCCGCTGCTGCGCACCCGCCGCGCGGCAACGGCACCCGCCGCCGAGATCGCTGCCGTCGAGGCCGACCCCACCGAATCCGCGAAGGAGGCGGACAATGCCTGAACCCGTACTGTCCTTCGAGGGCCTGACCGTCTGCTTCGCCACCGACTCCGGTCCGGTCGCGGCCGTGAACGACGTTTCCTACCAGGTGTTTCCGGGTGAGGTGCTGGCCGTGGTCGGCGAATCCGGCTCCGGCAAATCGGTGAGCTCCCGCACCGCCATGGGACTGCTGCCGCCCACCGCCACCGTGCGGGGCACCGTCGTCCTCGGTACCAAGGCCGTCACCAAGATGAGCGAGAGGGAACTCACCGCGCTGCGCGGCGGGGCCATCTCGATGGTGTTCCAGGAGCCCGGCGCGGCGCTGGACCCGCTGTTCACCGTCGGCTTCCAGATCGGCGAGGCGCTGCGCGCGCACTCCGGCATGAAGCGGAAGGCCGCGCGCGCCAAGGCGATCGAGCTGCTGCGCGCGGTCGGGCTGCCCGACCCGGAGGCACGGGTGGACTACTACCCGCACCAGCTCTCCGGCGGCCAGAAGCAGCGCGTGGTGATCGCCATCGCCATCGCCTGCGAGCCCAAGGTGATCATCGCCGACGAGCCGACCACCGCGCTCGACGTCACCGTGCAGGCCGAAATCCTGGAACTGCTGCGGGATCTGTGCGACCGCATCGGCGCGGCCATCGTGCTCATCACCCACAACATGGGCGTGGTCGCCGACCTCGCCGACCGCGTCGTGGTGATGCGCGAGGGCAAGATCGTCGAAGAGGCACCGGTGGACCGGCTCTTCGCCGAACCCCAGCACGAGTACACCCGGGCCCTGCTCGCGGCCGTGCCGAAACTGCATGTGCTGCCGGACAACTGGGAGGCCGACGAGGCTACCGACAGTGCCCCGGTGGCGGGTGCGGCGCTGGCCAAGACCATCGTCCGCGAACCCATCCCGGCCGATGCCGAGACGGTGCTCGAGGTCTCGAACCTGGTCGTGGAATTCCCGGCCCCGCTGGGCCGCCCTGCCTTCCGGGCGGTCGACGACGTCACCCTGAGCCTGCGCCGCGGCGAAACCCTCGGCCTGGTCGGCGAATCCGGCTCCGGCAAGTCCACCATCGGCCGCTGCGTGGCCGCCCTGCAACGCCCCACCGCGGGCAGCGTGCGGGTGCTCGGCACCGATATCGCCGGACTCTCCGAACGCAACCTGCGGCCCATCCGGCGGCGCTTCGGCTTCGTCTTCCAGGACCCGGCCACCTCCCTGAACCCGCGCCTCACCATCGGCGAGTGCGTGGCCGAACCGCTGCTGGTGCACAAGGAGGCCAAGGGGGCGGCCGCCCGCGAACGCGTCCGTCACCTGCTCGACGACGTGCAGCTCCCGGCCGGTGTGGAAAACCGCTACCCGCACGAGCTTTCGGGCGGTCAGCGCCAGCGCGTCAGCCTGGCCCGCGCCCTGGTCCTGCGCCCCGACCTGCTCGTGGCCGACGAACCCACCAGCGCCCTGGACGTCTCGGTCCAGGCCAAGGTGCTCGAGCTCTTCGCCGACCTGCAGCGCGAATGCGGCTGGGCCTGCCTGTTCATCAGCCACGACCTCGCCGTGGTGGATCAGCTCGCCGACCGGATCGTGGTACTGCGCAATGGCGCGGTGGTCGAACAGGGTGACAATGACGACATCCTGCGCCGCCCGCGCGAGGAGTACACCCGACGACTGGTCGCCGCCGTCCCGGTCCCGGACCCGGTGGAGCAACGCCGTCGGCATCGTTACGAAACGCGACAACTGATTTCGTAGCGATATGGGTAACTCGTGGGGTACGTCCAAAATTGGTTCGGTTCCCAACCGCCGGCCCGCATGCACGGCCGGCGACGGCTCTCAGCCGTGCGTTGAAGGCCCGGGGAGGCGGGGGAGTGAGGCGGGAATGCTACCGTGAGCAGGCATCCTATCCACCGATTCGGCTTGGAGCTCTCCCCGACAATGACTGAACAGACCCCCAGCGGCGCCGGTGCCTCGTACGCGGCGGCCGGTGTCGATATCGAAGCCGGTGACCGCGCAGTCGAGTTGTTCGCGCCGCTGGCGAAGAAGGCAAGCCGCCCCGAGGTACAGGGCGGACTCGGCGGCTTCGCAGGGCTGTTCGCACTGAAGGGCGGCTACAAGGAGCCGTTGCTCGCCGCCTCCACCGACGGCGTCGGCACCAAGATCGCGGTCGCCCAGGCCCTCGACAAGCACGACACCATCGGCCTGGACCTGGTCGCCATGGTCGTCGACGACCTGGTGGTCTGCGGCGCCGAACCGCTGTTCCTGCAGGACTACATCGCCGTCGGCAAGGTGGTCCCGGAGCGGGTCGCGCAGATCGTGTCCGGCATCGCCGAGGGCTGTGTCATCGCGGGCTGCGCCCTGCTCGGCGGCGAGACCGCCGAGCACCCGGGCCTGATGGGCGCGGACGACTACGACATCTCCGGCACCGGCGTCGGCGTGGTCGAGGCCGACGCCGTGCTCGGCCCGGACCGCGTCCGCCCCGGCGACGTGGTCATCGGCATGGGCTCCTCGGGCCTGCACTCCAACGGCTACTCACTGGCCCGCAAGGTGCTGCTCGACATCGACCGCATGTCCCTCACCGGGCACGTCGAGGAATTCGGCCGCACCCTCGGCGAGGAACTGCTGGAGCCCACCAAGATCTACGCCAAGGACTGCCTGGCCCTGATCGCCGAGACCGACGTGCGCACCTTCTGCCACGTGACGGGCGGCGGCCTGGCCGCCAACCTGGCCCGCGTGCTCCCCGCCGGTATGGTCGCCGAGCTGGACCGCGGCACCTGGAACCCGGCCCCGGTCTTCAAGATGATCGCCCAGCGCGGCCGCGTCGAGCGCGCCGAGATGGAGAAGACCTTCAACATGGGCGTCGGCATGGTCGCGGTCGTCGCCCCCGAGGACGCCGACCGCGCCCTCGCGGTCCTCACCGCCCGCCACATCGACTGCTGGACCCTCGGCACGGTGAAGAAGGCCAAGGACATCGACTCCGCCCGCGCAGTCCTGCTGGGCGACCACCCGCGCTTCTGAGCGTCAACAACGAAGGGCCCCGGCCACTCTGGAGAGTGGCCGGGGCCCTTCGCTGTGTCCGGCAGCGGTTCGCTGCGAGCTGGAGATTATTCGTCTCTCAACGTGACAACTGATTTCGTGCCGACCGGGGTAACTCATCGGGTACGTCCAAAATCGGTTTGGCACCCCACCGTCGGCACGCATGCGAAACTGACTACGGATCCCAGCCGTGCGCTGAAGGCGCGGGGAGGCGGGGGGAGACGTGCTAAAGGGGGAAGCCCGATGGCCTCCCCCTGCAGTGCGTCGGAAAATCCGAGTCAGCGACGCCAGTCGTCGTAGCTGTCTTCTTCTTCCCAGCTCGACCGCGATTCGCTCGCGTCATGCTCTTCGGAAAGCACACCACTCCGCTGCGTGTCGGAGGGACTCCCCGACAGCTCTCGCTGAAGGCTCGAGAAGTCGGTCGACGGCGAGCTGTACTTGAGCTCCCGTGCAACCTTGGTCTGCTTTGCCTTAGCCCGGCCACGGCCCATGGCTGACCCCCTCGCGTCACTGCGGGGCGGCCTGGGGTGGGTTTGGCGGCCCCGTTCGAATTAATACTCTTCCTGACGAACACTTTAGCGTGTGTCCGGCGGTCGCGCTTCCAGGAGTGGGGGATAAACGTCCCGGGGCCGGGCGCACCCGCCCGCGCGGGGTCGGGAAAAGCGTGCCGACCGGCGGCTACAGCACGCCGGGGATGGCTCGGATGATGCCCACGCGGGCCCCGCCGCCGAGCACGGCGGGGGCCGCCAGCTCGGCGTGCGCGTCCGTCCAATCGACGCCGATACGCTGGAGAATCGCCAGCGTCAACGGAAGTCGCGCGCGGTCCGCGCCGTCGTCGATCTGGTACGCGAAGGCCGAACCGTCGGGCAGCGCGCCGGCGTGCACGCCGTCCGCGCCGATCTTGCAGACCAGACCGGGGGTCGCGGTCATCACCCGGAAATCGGGGCCGTCCGTGCCGGAAATCACTCGGGGGTGCGCGCGGATCGCGTCCGCTATGCGGCGTTCGGGGGTATCGGTGGCCGCGGTGGCGAAGGTGGCGTAGGCGCGGGCCAGGTTCACCAGCGAGACCGGCACGATGGGCAGGCCGCAGCCGTCGATGCCGAGATCGGTCTCCGGCTCGCCGGTCACGTCGGCCACGGTCTCCAGCACCGCCTGCTGCAGCGGGTGGCCGACCTCCAGGTAGCCGCGGGTCGGCCAGTCGTTGATCTTGCAGGTGGCCAGCATGGCGGCGTGTTTGCCCGAGCAGTTCATGTAGACGCGCCGTACGGCTTTCACGCGGTCGCTACCGGCCAGCGCCTGGGCCCGGGCCTGCTCCTCGAAGGGCAGATCGGGCGGGCACTCCAGATCGTCCTCGGTGAATCCGAAGCGATCCAGCAGCCGCCGCACCAGTTCCACGTGGTCGGGCTCGCCGAAGTGCGACGCGGTCGAGATGGCCAGCTCGGCGTCGTCGACGGGCTCGAAACCATTGCGCAGCAAGGTGAGTGCCTGCATGGGCTTGTTGGTGGAGCGCGGGAAGATCGGGCCGTGCACCGCGCCGACCTCGACCAGCGGGTCACCGTCGGGCCGCAGGATCACCGCCGAGCCGCGATGCACGCACTCCCGGAAGCCGGAGCGAACCACCTCGACCAGATCCACGCTCATGCTCGAATTCCCTTCGCTGCTCGGTGTCATCGGTTCGCCCCGGCGTGGCGGCGGCGGTGGCGGTGGCGGTCGATCTGCATGCGCACGTCATCGGAAATGGTGGGCTCGGCCTCGGCCAGCAGATCCAGGCGGGCCGGGTCCGCGCCGGTGAACAGATCGCGGACGGTGACGCCGTGCGCGGGCACGTGCACCACCGCGACCTCGTCGCCCGCGCCTATCGCACCCTCGGTGAGGACACGCAGGTATGCGCCCGTATTCGCCTGCGCGGTGAAGCGTTTCACCCACTGCGGCTCGCCCGAATGCCATTGGAAGGTGGCGCAGGGGACGCGCGGGGCGGAGACCTCCAGGAGCGTGTCCCCGACGGTCCAGCGCTCGCCGATCACGGCGTCGCTCACCGGAAGGCCGGAGACGCGCAGGTTTTCGCCGAACCAGCCGGGCGCGAGCTCGCGGCCCAGTTCCCCGGCCCAGCGGACGGCGTCCTCCTCGGCGTAGGCGTAGACGGCCTGGTGCGCGCCGCCGTGATGCACGGTGTCGCACACGTGGTCGCCGTCGAGGCCGAGCGCGGTGACCGGAACCCGGTGCGGCACCGGGCGTTTGTCGATGGCGGTGCGGCCCACCTTGGACGAGCGGGCGGGCACCTCCAGCTCGGCGTGCACGACGCAGACGGCCAGCACCCGGCCGGCGGCAGCGTTCATCGGCCGCGTAGCTTCTCGACGGCGAGCCGACCGGCCTGCGGCTCGTCGTGGGCCGGAACCGAATCGGGGTCGATGGCCGCGGCGCACGGGCCGGCCACCAGCTCGGTGTCGACCGGGATGCTGCGTTTGATCAGGGCCAGCGCGATCGGGCCGAACTCGTAGTGGTCGATCACGGTGCCCAGCACGCCGACGGCGCGGCCGCCCGCGGTCACCGGATCACCCGGCGCCGGACGGGAATCCGCGGAACCGTCCAGGTGCAGCAGCACCAGATGGCGCGGCGGCTTGCCGAGATTGTGCACCCGGGCGACCGTCTCCTGGCCGCGGTAGCAGCCCTTGTTCAGGTGCACGGCACCGTATTCGGCGGGGCCGCCGATCCAGTTCACCTCGTGCGGGATGGTGCGGTCATCGGTGTCGACGCCGATGCGCGGGCGCAGCGCCGCCGCGCGCAGCGCCTCGAAGGCCCACATGCCCGCGGCCGCCGCGCCCGCCTCGCGCAGCCGCGTCCACCAGGTGACGAGCTGATCGCGGGGGATGACGAGGTCGAAGGAATCGGCCGTGGGCCAGGGCATGCGTCGGATGAAACCGCCACCGGGCAGGGCCACGGCGCGGTAGGTGTCGGGA
Organism: Nocardia seriolae NBRC 15557; assembly: GCF_007990715.1. Lineage (GTDB taxonomy): Bacteria > Actinomycetota > Actinomycetes > Mycobacteriales > Mycobacteriaceae > Nocardia > Nocardia seriolae. Next base: position 24,725 of record NZ_BJWY01000038.1, read on the forward strand.
AGGGCTGGGACGCCCAGGGTTCCGGTGAGTTCGGTCACGCCGGGGCCGAGCAGGCTCAATATCGCGTGGTCTTGGGCCTCGACGGGCTTGGCGTCGGCCCAGAAGACCATCTTCTGGAGGAAGTTCAGCAGACCCGGTCCGCGCTCCGCCTCGGTGTCGATCCACACCGTGCCGTCGAGGTCGGTGAGCACGAAGTGATTGAGCACCCGGCCGTTCAGATCCAGGTCGAGATTCTCCGCGGATTCGCCGTCACCCAGATCGGCGACGGCCTGACTGGAGATGGTGTGCAGCCAACTCAGGCGTTCCTTCCCGGTGATGGCGAGCACGAACCGGTGGGAACGATCCACCACCGCCACCTGCTGTACCGCCGCGCGCTGCTCGCCGAAGGGATTGCCGTAATGCCACGCGACCGCGGCATCCGGAGACTCCGGCAACCCCGCGACAGCCCCTGGAACCAGCAGTATCGGACTGGGCGCAACCGAGAAGGACACAACAACACCCTATGCCAACCGGTCGGAGAGCCGGATGGCGCTTCTGCGTCGGCGGCCGGGTGGGGGATCGGATGCCAGGTGGCTTGACTGGGTCGGCGGCGCGGTAAACGCACCGCGACGGTGCATCTGTCATAGGGTCGAACGCATGGTGGAACGGGTTCTGGTGACTATCGATGGCGCGATCCAGGATCCGGACGCGCCTTTTTTGTATGCGGACGATATCGGTGCCCTGCGGGGGGACGGCATCTTCGAAACCGTGCTGGTGCGCGATGGCGTGCCGGGTGCGCTGGAATTGCATCTGGCTCGGCTGCGGCGGTCGGCCGAGGCGCTCGATCTGCCCGCGCCGGATCTGGAGGCGTGGCGGTTCGCGGTGGAGTTGGCGGCCGAGGAATGGGGCCGCGAGCGCGAGGGGACGCTGCGGATGGTGCTCACCCGGGGGCGTGAGAGCGATCACGGTGACAATGGCAAACCATCGGCAAACAAGAGTAGGGACCTGGCCGGAGCCGAACCCGCCACCACCGGTTACGTTTTGGTGGTCGGGGTGCCCGAGCGTGTGAAAAAGGCTCGGGCCGAGGGTGTTTCGGTGATCACGCTGTCGCGGGGCATCTCCGTCGATCTGGCGCAGAACGCGCCCTGGCTGCTGCTGGGCGCGAAGACGCTGTCCTACGCGACCAATATGTCGGCACTGCGATTCGCCCAGCGGATGGGCGCGGACGATGTCATCTTCACCAGCACTGAGCACCGGGTGCTGGAGGGTCCGCGCTCGACGGTCGTCGTGCAGCGCGACGACAAGCTCATCACCCCGCCCGCGCGAAATGGCGTGCTGCCCGGCACGACTCAGCGCGCGCTGTACACGCAGGCCGAGAAGGCGGGCTGGGAGTGCCGCTACGAGCCGCTGTGGGTGGCCGATCTGATCACCGCCGACGCGGTGTGGCTGCTGTCGTCGGTGACGCTGGCCGCGCGGGTCAATTCGCTGGACGGGCTGCGCATGTCGGCCCCGGAGAACGCGGGCGAGATCATCGAGATGGTGAACCGGGGCATTGCCCTGCCCGGGAGTCTGGCGGACTGGTGATCAGGATTCAAGGGCCTTTTGCCTGATTCGTTCCCCGATTCGTCATGTCGTACAGGGACCTTGGCGGTGAGTCTGTCACATTGTGGCAAATTGACCGCACACTGTGGCGCGCCGCATGTTGATCTGAAGACCAGTCGGCGTAGTGTCTGTTACTACGTCATGTCGTAGATCGGCAGGGAGGTCGGATGAGCGTCGTAGATCTGGCGCGCTGGCAGTTCGGAATCACAACCGTCTATCACTTCATCCTGGTGCCACTCACCATCGGCCTCGCTCCGCTCGTCGCGGGCATGCAGACCGCCTGGGTGATCACCGGGAAGGAGCATTGGTTAAGGCTCACAAAGTTTTTCGGGAAACTGTTCCTGATCAACTTCGCTCTCGGCGTCGCCACCGGCATCGTGCAGGAATTCCAGTTCGGCATGAGCTGGAGCGAGTACTCCCGCTTCGTCGGTGACGTCTTCGGCGCACCGCTGGCCATGGAGGCGCTGGTCGCCTTCTTCATGGAGTCGACGTTCCTGGGCCTGTGGATCTTCGGGTGGACGCGACTACCCAAGAAGGTGCACCTGGCCTGCATCTGGCTGGTCGCCATCGGCGTCAACGCCTCCGCGTACTTCATCATCGCCGCCAACTCGTTCATGCAGCACCCGGTCGGCGCGGAGTACAACCCGGCCACCGGGCGCGCCGAGCTGCACAGCATCTGGGCGGTGCTCACCAACAACACCACCCTCGCCGCCTTCCCGCACGTGGTGGCCGGATCCTTCCTGACCTCGGGCACTTTCGTCGCGGGCATCGCGGGCTGGTGGATGGTGCGCAACGCCCGCAAGGCCAAGGCCGAGGGCAGCGATGCGCCGCTAGAGGAGGCCCGCACCATGTGGCGGCCCAGCGCGCGCATGGGGCTGTACGTCATCCTGATCGCCGCGGTGGCGCTCATCTTCACCGGTGACATCCAGGGCAAGCTCATGTTCAAGCAGCAGCCCATGAAAATGGCCTCGGCCGAATCGCTTTGCAGCACGCAGACCGATCCCGACTTCTCGGTGCTGACCATCGGCACCCACAACAACTGCGACAGCGTGGACCACCTCATCGAGGTGCCCTACGTGCTGCCGTGGCTGGCCACCGGCGACTTCACCGGTGTGACGCTCAAGGGCGTCAAGGATCTGCAGGTCGAGTACAACCAGAAGTACGGGATCGGCGACTACCGGCCCAACCTGTTCGTCACCTACTGGTCCTTCCGCGCCATGATCACCTGGATGGCCGGCTCGATCCTGTTGGTGCTGGCCGGATTCTGGGTCACCCGCCGCGGCCGCATCCCGGACCAGACCTGGTTCAGCTGGCTGTCGCTGATCGCCATCGCCACGCCGTTCCTGGGCAATATCTCCGGCTGGATCTTCACCGAGATGGGCCGCCAGCCCTGGGTCGTCGCACCCAACCCGACCGGCGACCAGCACATCCGAATGACGGTGCAGCAGGGCGTTTCCGGGATCTCGGCGGGCACGGTGCTCACCTCGCGCATCGTGTTCACGGCGCTCTACGGACTGCTGGCCATCGGGTGGTTCTACCTGATGCGCCGGTACGTGATCGCCGGACCCGACAAGGCCACCGACACGGAAACCCCGAAGATGACCGGGGATTCCGTCGAGAAGCTTTCCTTCGCCTACTAGGAGCCGAGGATGAGTCTCCCTGAATTCTGGTTTCTCCTGATCGCGGTCCTGTTCACCGGCTACTTCGTGCTCGAGGGCTTCGACTTCGGCGTCGGCATGCTGCTGCCCATCATCGGGCGCGGCGACGAAGTGAAGAAGCGCGTGGTGCTCAACACCATCGGACCGGTGTGGGACGGCAACGAGGTGTGGCTGCTCACCGGCGGCGGCGCCATGTTCGCGGCCTTCCCGGAGTGGTACGCCAGCCTGTTCTCCGGGTTCTACCTGGCGCTGTTGCTCATCCTGGTCGGCCTGATCGCCCGTGCCTGCGCCATCGAATGGCGCGGCAAGATCAACGACCCGCGCTGGCGCAACTGGTGCGATATCGGCATCGCGCTCGGCTCCTGGATCCCGGCGCTGGCCTGGGGCCTGGCCTTCGCCAACATCGTGCACGGCGTGAAGCTCAACGAGCACAAGCAGATCGAGGGCAATCTGTTCGACCTGCTCACCCCGTACGGTCTCCTCGGCGGGCTGACGACGCTGCTGCTGTTCATGCTGCACGGCGCGGTGTTCATCGCGCTCAAGACCGGCAACGACGTCCGCGACGACGCGCAGCGCATCATCCGGCTGCTGTTCGTCCCCACCGCCGTGGTGGTGGCGGCCTTCGGCATCTGGACCCAGCTGGCCTACGGGCAGGGCTGGACCTGGATTCCGTTGGTGCTGGCCGTGATCGGGCTGCTGGTCGCGGGCGCGGCGGCGACCCAGGGCCGCGACGGCTGGGCCTTCACCGGCACCGCGGTCACCATCGCGGCGGCCACCGTGCTGCTGTTCGGGTCGCTGTTCCCGGATGTGCTGCCGTCCACCGTCAATGACGCGTTCAGCCTCACCGTCGATGGTCGAAACGGCACCGTGTCCGCGTCCTCGACCCATTACACGCTGGTGGTGATGAGCTGGGTCGCGGTGGCCCTGGTCCCGGTCGTCCTGGTGTACCAGGCCTGGACCTACTGGGTGTTCCGCAAGCGGCTCACCATGGAGCAGATTCCGGCCCCGATCGGACTGCCCATGGAATCCGCCAAGAGCTGAACGGGGAACGGGCGCACTCGTATCGGGTGCGCCCGTTTTCGCAGAGGAGATCGACCATGGCACGACCGGTGGACCCGCGACTGTGGCGGCACGCCCGCTCCGCGCGCAGGTATCTCGGACTCAGTGTGGGGCTGTCGCTGGTCACCACCGGCTGCATAGTCGTCGCGGCGCTCGCCTTGGCGCGGGTGCTCGCGGGGGTCATCACCGAACCCGACCATCGCCGGATCGGCTCCTGGACGGCCGAACTCGTCATCTTCGCGTTCGCGGTCGGGTGTCGGGTGGCCGCCACCTGGTGGCAGTCCCGCCTCGCGCACCGGGCCGGGGCCCAGGTGGTCGCCGAACTCGAGACCACCGCCCTGGCCGCCGGAGCCCAGCTGCCGCCCCGCGGATTGGAAGGCCGCCGAACCGAACTCGCCGTCGTGGTCGGCTCGGGCCTGAGCGGGCTGCGCGCCTATCTCGCGGGCTACCTGCCCGCCCTGATCCTGACCATGTTCGTGCCGCCCGTGGTGCTGGCCGTGATCGCCGTCCACGACTGGGTCTCCGGCGCGATCATCGCCGTCACCCTGCCCCTGATTCCGATCTTCATGATCCTGATCGGCCTGCTCACCCAGGGCAAGTCCGCCGACACCCTGGCCGCCACCACGCGGCTCTCCGATCAGCTGCTGGACCTGTTCGCGGGCATGCCCACCCTGCGCGCGCTGGGCCGCGAGACCGGCCGCCCGGCGTCCGATCCCGCCGGTGACGGTGCGAACCACGCGGGGGAGCAGGGCGATTCGCCCCGCAGCATGGCCGGGCGGGTCCGCGAACTGGGCGAGATACTGCACCGCCGGACCATGTCCGCGCTGCGCTTGGCCTTCCTGTCGTCCATGGTCCTGGAGATGCTCGCCACCCTCTGCGTGGCGCTGGTCGCGGTCTCCATCGGCATGCGCCTGGTCTTCGGCCACATGGGGCTGTACGCGGGACTGCTGGCGCTGATTCTCGCCCCCGAGGTCTATCTCCCGCTGCGCACCCTCGGCGAACGCTTCCATGCCGCCCAGGACGGAATGGCCGCGGCCGAAAAGGCTTTCGCCATCATCGAACCGGACGCCGATCGGGGGGAGGACGCTCCCGTGCGCCCGGGCCCCGGCGCTCGCCCGAATGTGAACGGCCACATCGACGTCCGCAACCTCACCGTCCGCGCCCGCGACGGATACGCCCCGGACCGGCTGCGCGCCGATATCCGGCCCGGTTCGGTCACGGTGCTGACCGGTCCCAACGGCTGTGGCAAATCGACGGCCCTGCAAGCCATCCTGGGCCTGCTCACGCCCGACTCCGGCACCGTCCTGGTCGATGACGTCCCCGTCCCCGATCTGGACCTCGACCACTGGTGGTCACACATCGCCTGGCTGCCCCAGCGGCCCGTCCTCGTCCCCGGCACGCTGCGCGCCAACCTCGAACTCCTCGGCCCCCCGGCCACGCCCGAACTTGTCGAAGCCGCGTGCACCGCAACCGGTTTCGACGCGGTCCTGAAGTCCCTCCCCGAAGGGTGGGACACCGTGGTCGGCGTGGGTGGCATCGGCCTGTCGCTCGGCCAGCGCCAGCGCCTGGCCCTCACCCGCACTCTCGCGGCCCCGCGCTCGATCCTGCTCCTGGACGAACCCACCGCCCATCTCGACGAGGACAGCGAGGCAACGGTTCTGGCCGCCCTCGTCGACCGTGCCCGCGCCGGTGCCACCGTGGTCGTGGTAGCCCACCGCCCGTCGGTTCTCGCGGTCGCCGACCACACGGTCGAAGTCCACGCCACCCCCGCCCCGGCCGTCGCCGTCGCGAATCCGGATCCGGCGTCGAGGAAGGCATCCACGGATGTGAACGATCCCCGCGAGGTGGCACGAAGCGCTGCGCGTGTACCGAAATCAGCCGCCGCCGAATCGGTATCGGGGCCGCCGCCGTTCACCGTCGCGAACGCCGGGCCCGGCGACAGCTATCCGGTTGGTGCGGCCCGCGAGCCTTCGCTTCGCAATGTGGAAGTGGCGGGCGTGGGGGAGGTGTCGTCGCGATGAGGACGGTACTGGCGGATTTCCGGCGGATCAGGGAGCTGCTCGAGCTGTCGCGGGCGCGGATGGCGCTGTCGATCGGGTGGGGCGTGCTGGCGCTCGGCAGCGGGCTGGGGCTGGCGGCCCTGGCGGCCTGGCTGATCGCGCGCGCCTGGCAGATGCCGCCGGTGCTGGATCTGAGCATCGCCGTGGTGACCGTTCGCGCGCTGGGCATCTCGCGTGGGCTGTGCCGATACCTGGAGCGCCTGGCCACCCACGATGTGGCGTTGCGCGCCATGAGCACGGCGCGGACCACGACCTATCGGACCCTGGCGGGAGCCGACATCTGGCGGCCGCGGCGCACCGGGGCGGCAACTGCCGGGCCGGAGGACGAAGTGCGGCAGGGCGATCCGACCCAGTTGCGGCGCGGCGAGCTGCTCGGGCGGGTCATGAACGATATCGACGATCTCGGGGCCGTGGTGGTGCGGGCATTCGTGCCGATCGCGGTGGCGATCATCCTGTCGCTGCTGGCCGTCGGACTGCTGGCGAGCATCTCGGTGCTCGCGGCGGCGATTCTGGCGGTGGCGCTGGCGGTTTCGGGAATCATCGCGCCGTGGTTGTCGGCGCGGGCGGCCAGGGAGGCGGAGCTGGCGGTGCGGACGGATCGCACCGAGTTCACCGCCGAGGCGCTCACCGTGCTCGATCACGCGCCCGAATTGCGGGTCGCGGGACGGCTTTCCGACGCGGTCGGCGCGGCCACCGCGGCGGGGCAGCGGGCCGTGGCGGCCGAGGATCGGGCGGCCGCGCGCAGCGCCTGGGCGGCGGCGGTGCTGCCGCTGTCGATCGGGGCGAGCGTGCTGGGCGCGCTGCTGATCGGAATCGTGCTCTACGGCAGCGGGACTCCCATCCCGACGGCCGGGTTCCAGACGGTGCCGCCGGGCGGCATCACGCCGATGGCGTTCACCGTGCTGGTGCTGGTGCTGGTGCCACTGTCGGCCTTCGAAGCCGTCGCGGTGCTGCCGGCGGCAGCCCAGGCCCTGACCACCGGCCGCGCCGCCCTGCACCGCCTGAACCGGCTCGAACACGACGAATCCGACTCTCCCGTGCCGACTTTCCCGCCACTGCCCGCGGGTCGCCGCATCGCGGTCGTCGGTCCCAGCGGCGCGGGCAAGACCACACTGCTGATGGCCTGGGCCGGACTGTTCGACACGCCCCACCCGGGCGTCACCTTCTTCGCCGAGGACGCCCATCTGTTCGGCACCACCGTGCTCGAGAATCTGCGGGTGGCCCGTGGCGACATCACCGCCGCCGAAGCCGAGACCGCCCTGCGCGCGGTGGGAGCCGGACCCTGGCTGGACTCCCTGCCCGATGGCGTCGACACCGATCTGGTCGGCGGAGCGGCCGCGGTCTCCGGCGGTCAGCGCCGCCGCATCCTGCTGGCCCGCGCCCTGCTCTCCCCTGCCTGCACCCTGCTGCTGGACGAGCCGACCGAACACCTCGAGGCCGACGCCGGGGCCGAATTGCTGCGCCGCCTGCTGGACGAATCGAGCGGACTGGTGGACCGCGACCGCACCGTCGTGGTGGTCACCCATCAGCTGCCATCGGACGCCAAGGCCGACACCATTGTTCGAGTCCAACCGGGCGGTTCTGTTTCGATCGAGACCTTTATTGCCGCAACGACTCCCTGAACTGCGATTTCGCAGTCCGAGAAAATACGTTGCCGCCTCTGACTCATCCGACTAACTTCGTCGGTACACAGGAAGGAGGTGGTTCGAGAATGATTTCTAGGACGCGTGAGGTGGCTGCCCGCTAGGCGCTACCGCTGCAATCGGATTCCGATCGCGCGAGCCCTCGCGAATCCAAGGCAGTCACCCGGCCCCCGAGTTACGGTCCGTCCGACCGGACGTGCGTGAGAATGTTGCATCCTCCGCAGGTATGACTCGGGGGCCGTACCTGTTCCGCCTCTCCGCGACTTCAGCGGGCGGCAAAGAGCCGTCCGAATTGGCATTCCGTGCCTGCGGCGGGAGCCCAAACAATTTTGGGGTACCCGGTGAGGTACCCCCATCGCTACCAAATCAGTTGTCGCGTATCGATCGGCCTCTCAGCCGACGAACCGCTTCAAGCGTGCCGAGAGCCGCGGCTCCAGGGCGCCGTCGGCCGCGATGCGCTCCTCGACGTAGCCCAGATCGCCGCCCTCGACAATGCCGTAGAGCCGCTTCGCGCCGCCCACCACGATGCCGGACTGGCTGCGGATCACCACGTCGGTGGCCAGCTCCCAGGAGGACTGGGTGAGGGCCTGGCCGTAGAACAGCTCGACAATGCCGGAGGAGTGCGTGAGCAGCAGCTCGAGCACCTCGTCGTCGCCGTCGATGCCGACCCGCCAGAATCCGCTCTCGCGCAGATCCGGTCCCGCGTACTCGCCCTGCGCGTCCAGCTTCCAGGAGCGCGCCTCCCAGGTCAGGTAGTCGCCGCCGTCGTGGGAGACGATGATCTGCTGACCGAAGCGGTAATCACCGGTGTCGGGCTCGTTGCCCTCACCCTCACCGCGCCACACACCGACCAGCGGCAGCAGCGCGAGCATGGAGGAACTCAGATCCGGGCCCAGGCGCAGGTTCGCGGTGTCCTCGGGCAACGGTAGGCCCGGGAGCGTCGGAACATTCAGCGCCCCGGTCGACTTGGCCCGTTCGGCCGCGTCGGCGACCGCCTGGTCCCCGCTGCGCCGACCGCCCTCGTCGTGACGAACTATCGGCGTCGTCGAGGACGCCGAGTCGGCCACTCCGTTTTCGATGTTGTTCCCGTGGGCCGGATCTGTCACGACTCGGTGAACAGCCGGTAGAAGACGTAGACGGCGAAGCTCACGATGACCACGGTCATCACGCCGAGCAGAATCTCGAAGAATGTCGCAGCGTTCACGGTTCGGAGTGTAGTCCGAGCCCGCCTGACATGTGGCAACGACCCCGGTGATACGGCGAACGACCCCGGGATCGTGAATCCCGGGGCCGTTCTTGATCTTTCGAGGCGGCGCGCCTTACTTGGTGACGGTGACGTCCACGTTGTGGATGCCGTTGCCCTCCGGCGACACCTCGGCGGCGCCGTTGCCGGACGCCGAGAGCGCGCGGATGGTCCACGTGCCCGGCGCGGCGAAGAAGCGGCAGTCGCCGGTGCCCGAGGCGACGACCTCGGCGGTGAAGTCACCGTTGCCGTCGAGCAGGCGCACGAACGCGCCACCGACGGTCTGGCCGTCAGCGGTCAGGACGCGGCCGGTGATGACCGTCTCCTTCTCGACGTCGACATTGGCCGGGATGGCCTGACCCTGGGTAGGTGCTGCACACATATTGATTACGCTCCCAACTCGATCGGTGCACCGACGAGGGAACCGTATTCGGTCCAGGACCCGTCGTAGTTCTTGACATTCTGGTGGCCCAGCAGCTCCTGCAGCACGAACCAGGTGTGCGAGGAACGCTCGCCGATGCGGCAGTAGGCGATGGTCTGCTTCTCGCCGTCCAGGCCCGCGTCCTTGTAGATCTCCGCCAGCTCGGCGTCGCTCTTGAAGGTGCCGTCCTCGTTCGCGGCCTTGGACCACGGGACGTTGATGGCGCCGGGGATGTGGCCCGGACGCTGCGACTGCTCCTGCGGCAGGTGGGCCGGGGCCAGGATCTTGCCGGAGAACTCGTCGGGCGAGCGCACGTCGACCAGGTTCTTGGCGCCGATGGCGTCGATGACCTCGTCGCGGAAGGCGCGGATGGACAGGTCCTGCGCGGACGCCTTGTACTCGGTGGCCGGGCGGACCCGGACCTCCTTGGTCAGCTCGCGGCCGTCCAGCTCCCACTTCTTGCGGCCGCCGTCGAGCAGCTTCACGTCCGAGTGGCCGTACAGCTTGAAGTACCAGTAGGCGTAGGCCGCGAACCAGTTGTTGTTGCCGCCGTAGAGCACCACGGTGTCGTCGTTGGCGATGCCGCGCTCGGACAGCAGCGCGGAGAACTGCTCCTGGTTCACGAAGTCGCGGCGGACCTGGTCCTGGAGGTCCTTCTTCCAGTCGAGACGCACGGCGCCCTCGATGTGTCCCAGGTCGTAGGCGGAGGTGTCCTCGTCGACCTCTACGAGGACGACGCCCGGGGTGTTCAGGTTCTCTTCGACCCAGTCTGCGGAGACCAGGACATCGGAGCGGGCCATGTTGTTCCTTTCGATGCGGTGCCGGGAGCGGCGTTGCGTTCGCGTGGTTGAGGGATGGTCGGAAGTCGGGGACTAGACGGACGTGGGGGTCGAGGCCGGGGCCGGATCGCTCGGGGCGGTACGGAACCGGGCGGCCAGCGGATAGATCTTGCAGCCCAGGCAGATTCCGAAGGCCGCGTTCAGGAAGGCCGCGAACAGCGCGAATCCGGTGAAGATCGCGCCCGCGACGGTGCTGCCCGCGGCGAACCCGAGCACGCCGAGCACGGCGAAGGCCAGGCCCACCAGCTGCGCGAACCGCAGCGGCGCAACGGGTTCCAACTCGGTCGGCGCACCGACGCGCGGAGCGACGAAGGTGGCGTAGATCCGGCCGTAGGGGCTGCGGCGCGGACCGTAGGCCGCGCCGAGCCCGAACACGACGGCCTGCACGGCCAGCAGCACGGTGGCGGCGGGCGCGGAGAAGGTGGCGCCGATCAGAACGAGAGCGAGCACGGCGGTGGGGATCCAGGCGGCGAAGCGCGGGCCGCGCACATCTACCTGTCCGGCGGGTGATTTGCCCTGATTGGGGTTCGACATGGGAGTACTCCTGTGCTGAAGGGGTATTGGCCAGTTCGCCGGAGGATCGGAACGATCTCTCGACAGCGGGGGACAAATCCGGTCGGCGACAGAGGAATACGAAAGGCCAACCGGCTAGCGGCACAGGCAGCAACAACCACCGAGCCGGCACAGGTCTACCGTGCGGCGTCGGGTGAGCATCAGCTCGCGGTTGGATTGCACGAGAGGGAGTTTACCCAATTTTCGGGGGAAATTGGACCCGGGGTCCGTGGTGCTGATCACTCATCGGTGTCCGAGACCGTCAAAGGTGCCAGTGAAGTGCGCAGATCCGCCGCCTTCGGAACGCCGGAGATGCGGAAGCGTTCCAATCCTCGAGAATCCAATCCGAAAGTGGTGGGCAACGAGAGCACGTTCAGCTCCCGCGCCAGCTCCGGATTCGCGTCGATGTCGACCTCGAGATCCAGCGGCGGCAGCTCGGCCGCGGCCAGCCCGGCCACCACACCGGAGACCACCCGACGCACCGCCGCGCACGGCCCGCACCAGTCGGCGGAGAAGTGCAGCACGGTGGGCCGGCCCGGGAGCACCCCGGCCGCGGCCAGCAGCGCGGCCCGATTCGATTCGGGCTCCGGCGGAGTCGACGGGGCCGCGGCGGTCCGCACCCGGCCCTCGTTGCGGCGCACCAGAACTCCCACGCCGATCGCCGCGACCAGCATGACCACCAGCACCACGAGCGCGATCATCGCTGCTGCAACCGATCCAGATCGACGGTCACATTGCGACCGATTCCCGACACCACGATCTGCCCGCCACTGGGCTCGACCTTGGTCGGCACGATGCCGAAGGGCATGTTCTCGATGTCGATGGTGCGGGTGAAGTGGGCCAGCACCGCGGGACGGTCCTGTTCGGGGATGACGATGCGCTGCTGGCCGGGAGTCGGCAGGGGATCGGTGTCGCTCTGCAGGTCCCGGCCGGAGATGGCGGTGGCGGTGATGCGGATCTGGTCGCCGTCGAGTCGCAACTCGGCCAGCACGTGGACCTCGACCGTATTGGCCTTCTTGGCGGTCTTGTCCCGGCTGTCGCCGCGCGGATCCTGCAGCGCCGCGGCCTCGGCGTCCGGACCGATCGGCACCGTGCCCTGCAAGATGATGGAGGTGACCGAGCCGGGCAGGGTCGTGCCCGCGCCGCCGGAACCACCCGAACCATCGGTCAGATCGGAATCGGAACCGTGCACCTGGAGGTCGGGGATCTGGAACAGGCGGCCCAGCTCGGTGGGCTCGAAGCGCACCCGGCCCCGCACCTCGTCGACCGGAACCTTGCCGACATGGCCGTCGATGAGATTGCGCATCGACAGACGCACGCCCTGTAGATCGGCTTCGACCGTGACCTGTCCGGGAATGTCCGGCCGCATTGCCCGGGCGCGCATATCCATTCCGACGTACTCCCCGTCGAGGGCCTGCAAGGCGAATGGATGCCGCAGCGACTCGTGGAAGGTGATCGCGGGATCGGCGCTCAGGTTCGAACCGGTCCGCAGCAACCGCGAAACCCGGTACTCGGAATAGGCCGCAACCCCGAAATCGAGCAGCACGGCCAGCCCCGCCAAGCAGAGCAATCCGATGATGAGCCTCCGGAAACGCATAGCTGCACCCTATCCGCCCCGCTCTCCCGCCTCCCCGCGACTTTGGCGGACGGCCGCGTGCCGTGGCCGGATCGCATCCCGTGCCTGCGTTGGGAGCCGAGTCCATTTCGGGCGTACCCGGGGAGTTGCCCCGACCGTTACGAAATCAGTCGGCGCGATGGCATACGAAAAACACCGGGCCTACACCTACTGGAGACAACGGGTTCCCGTGCGACACGAGCAGGTCGCGGGTCGGTGAAAAGGAAGTGAAAGGCTGGTTTATCGGACCGGTCGGTAGCGACGGTCGGTCGCAATACGCGAGTGTCGGACGGGACAGGCTAATGTAGGCAGCGATTACCTGTGATGACCTGCATGGGGTAGTGGCCGACAGTGCGGTAGCCACACACATGCCAGATGGGATGGAGGGCCCCCATGGAGCTGCTCCTGCTGACCTCCGACCCCAACCCCGAGGCGGTGCTGCCTTCGCTCGCGCTGCTGCCGCACCATGTGCGGCCCGCCCCGACCCAGGTGGCGTCCCTGCTCGAGGCCGGTTCCGCCGATGTGGCACTGGTCGATGCCCGCACCGATCTGGCCGCCGCGCGCGGTCTGTGCCGATTGCTGGGCAGCACCGGTTCCTCGGTTCCGGTGGTGGCGGTGCTGACCGAGGGCGGTCTGGTCGCGGTGAACGCGGACTGGGGGCTGGACGACATCCTGCTACCCGGTACCGGCCCCGCCGAACTGGACGCCCGGCTGCGCCTGCTGGTGGCCCGCAACGGCGGTGTGGCCAGCCCGGAGAACACCGGCAAGATCACCCTGGGTGAGCTGGTGATCGACGAGGGCACCTACACCGCCCGGCTGCGCGGCCGCCCGCTCGACCTGACCTACAAGGAGTTCGAGCTCCTCAAGTACCTCGCCCAGCACGCCGGCCGGGTCTTCACCCGCGCGCAGCTGCTGCAGGAGGTCTGGGGTTACGACTTCTTCGGTGGCACCCGCACCGTGGACGTGCACGTGCGACGCCTGCGCGCCAAGCTCGGCAGCGAATACGAGTCGCTGATCGGCACGGTCCGCAATGTCGGCTACAAGGCGGTGCGCCCGGCGCGCTCGGCCGGTAAGGGCGATGCGGTCACCTTCCCCGATGCCGATGGCGACGATTCCGAACTGACGACGGCGAACGGCACGCTCTGATGACCTCCTGGACCGACCGGCTGCCCGACGAGACGGCCGCGGCGGTGCGGGATGTACTGGCGCGGGCGACCGCCGCCGACGGGGTCGCCCCGATCTCCGAGCAGGCCGTGCTGTCGCTCGGAAACGATTCTCCTGCACGCCATCTGGTGGACATCCGGGACGGCGCGGTGGCCGGGTACGCGAATCTCGTTCCCGCGCACGGGGAACACCCCGCCATGGCGGAGGTCGCGGTCGATCCCCGGGCCCGCGGAAACGGCATCGGCGCTGGTCTGGTGGCGGCCGCGCTGGCCGCGGGCGGCCCCGGCGCGCGGGTCTGGGCGCACGGGAATCTGGCCCCCGCACGGTCCGTCGCGGCCCGCCTGGGTCTGTCCGTTTCGCGCGAATTGCTGCAAATGCGGCGCGAGTTGGCGAATTCGGAGCTACCGGAACTGATCGTGCCCGAGGGCCTCGAATTGCGCACCTACGCGGGGCCTTCCGACGACGCCGAACTGCTCCGCGTGAACAATGCGGCCTTCTCCTGGCATCCCGAACAGGGCGGTTGGTCCGAGGCTGATATCGCCGCCCGTCGCGCCGAATCCTGGTTCGATCCCAAGGGCCTGTTCATCGCGACCGACCCGGCCCATCCGGACCGGATGCTCGGATTCCACTGGACCAAGGTGCATTCCGACGAGAACCCGCCCATCGGCGAGGTCTACGTGGTCGGCATCGACCCCGCGGCGCAGGGTCGCGGCCTGGGCCGGTTGCTCACCCTGGCCGGTCTGCACTACCTGAAGGATCGCGGTCTCGACGCGGTGCTGCTCTACACCGAGGGTGACAACACCGCGGCCGTGCACACCTACACCCGGCTCGATTTCACCCGGTTCCACGTCGACGTCGCCTACGCCAGCGTGTCGTAAATTCCGCCTGGCAACGGTGCGGCTAATGTCACACGAAGTGCGCCGCAATCGGGGCGGGGTGTTCATCTTCCGTTCACCCGTGCTGGTCCAACTGTCAACCAGCCGCCCCTACGTTGCAAGTGGGCCGCCTTCCGCTGCCCGGTGCGCTAGTTCGCAGCGAACAGCCGCCAGATCGCGCCCGTCCGACCGTTGAGGGGTTGGACGTGCAATCGTGATTCCCGGAGGAATAGGTGAATCTCAAGCGCAGCAGCGCCCTGCTCGGTGTGTTGGCCGCGGCCGGTGCCCTGACACTGTCCGCCTGTGGCAGTGACAACAACGCCGGTGGCGGTAGCGCCAGCAAGATCGATGTCGCCTGTGGCGGCAAGTCCTCGCTCAAGGCGAGTGGCTCCACCGCTCAGAAGAACGCCATGGACCGCTTCGTGGCGGCCTACCAGGCCAACTGCAGCGGTGCCAAGCTGGACTACACCGGCTCGGGCTCCGGCGCCGGCGTGAACGAGTTCGTCGGCAACCAGACCGATTTCGCGGGTTCGGATTCGCCGCTGAACGCGGAAAAGGGTGAGGTCGACAAGGCCGCCGCCCGCTGCGCCAGCCCGGCCTGGAACCTCCCGGCGGTCTTCGGCCCGATCTCGGTGGCCTACAACCTGCCCGGCATCGAGGACCTGGTCCTGGACCCGCCGACGCTCGCCAAGATCTTCTCCGGTGACATCACCACCTGGAACGACACCGCGATCAAGGCCCTGAACACCAACAAGGCCGACAAGCTGCCCTCGGACAAGATCGGCGTGATCTTCCGCTCCGACGAGTCGGGCACCACCGACAACTTCCAGAAGTACTTGACCGCCGCCGGTGGCTACACCAAGGGTGCGGGCAAGTCCTTCAACGGCGGCACCGGAGAGGGCGCCAAGGGTTCGGACGGCACCTCGGCCGCGGTCGCGAACACCAAGTTCACCATCACCTACACCGAGTGGTCCTTCGCCAAGGCGCAGAAGCTGTCCTCCGTGCGCGTGCTGACCACCGCCACCTCCAACGACCCCAAGCCGGTCGAGCTGACCGCCGAGACCGCCGCCAAGGCCGTCGACGCCGCGAAGGTCAAGGGTGAGGGCAACGACCTGGTGCTGGACAACAGCTCGATCTACAAGCCCACCACCGGTGGCGCCTACCCGATCATGCTGGCCACCTACGAGATCGTCTGCTCGAAGTACAGCGACGCCGACACCGCCAAGGCGGTCAAGGCCTTCCTGACCTCGGCCGTCGGCAACGGTCAGACCGGTCTGGCGGACGCCGGCTACGTGCCGCTGCCGGACGCGTTCAAGACCAAGCTCACCACCGCGATCAACGCCATTTCCTGATCGCCTGATCGAAAACCACGATGACCGTGCACGATGACATTGCATCCCCGGGTCTGTCCGTTTCGGACGGCCCGGGGGGAGAACGTGCCCAACTGCCGGGGGATACTGCGCTGATGCCGACCGAACCCAGCACCAAACCGGCCCCGAGGCACGGCGTACCCAGGAAGGGCGCGCCCACCAAGTTCGGCGCGGAGTTCGCTTTCCGTTCGGCGGCCACCGCCGCCGGCGGAATCATCGTCGCCGCCATTGCCCTGATCGCGTTGTTCCTGCTGATCCGGGCCTGGCCCTCGATCATGGCCAACAAGGCGAACTTCTTCACCACGACGGATTTCAACGTCAAGGACGAGAACAACCTGCGCTTCGGCATCAAGGACCTGTTCATGGTCACGGTGTTGAGCTCGTTGTTCGCGCTCGTGCTCGCGGTGCCGATCGGTGTGGGCATCGCCCTGTTCCTGACGCAGTACTCGCCGAAGGCGCTGGCGCGGCCGTTCTCGGTCATCGTGGATCTGCTGGCGGCGGTGCCGTCCATCGTGTTCGGTCTCTGGGGATTCCTGGTCGTGGCTCCCAAACTGAGCCCGCTCCAGGACTTCCTGAACAAGCACTTGAGCTGGTTGTTCCTGTTCTCCGACGGCAATGTCAGCATTGCCGGTGGCGGCACCATCTTCACCGCGGGCGTGGTGCTCGCGGTGATGATCCTGCCGATCATCACCTCGGTCAGCCGTGAGGTCTTCGGCCTGACCCCGCGCACGCACATCGAGGCGGCGCAGGCGCTGGGCGCCACCAAGTGGGAAGTGGTGCGCCTGACGGTGCTGCCCTTCGGCCGCTCGGGCGTGATCGCCGGTTCCATGCTGGGCCTGGGCCGCGCGCTCGGTGAGACCATCGCGGTGCTGATCGTGCTGCGCACCTCGACCAAGGCCGGCAGCTGGTCGCTGTTCGACGGCGGCTACACCTTCGCCTCCAAGATCGCCTCGGCCGCTTCGGAATTCAGCTCCAATCTGCCGACCGGCGCCTATATCGCCGCCGGTTTCGTGTTGTTCGCCCTGACGTTCGTCGTCAACGCACTGGCTCGGCTCGCGGCGGGCGGGAAGGTCAACGGATGACCACCACACTCGACAAACCGGTCAAGGCCCCGACCTTCCGGCACGTCAGCGTCGGCCGCCGGATCAAGAACAACGTCGCCACCGCCACGGTGTGGCTGTGCTTCGGCATCGCCCTGGTGCCGCTGCTGTGGGTGCTCTACATCGTGATCCAGAAGGGCGCGGTCGCCCTGACCCGCTCGGGCTGGTTCAGCATGTCGCAGAACGGCGTGCTGCCGGAATCGCACGCGGGCGGTGTGTACCACGCCATCTACGGCACCATCGTGCAGTCGGGCATCGCGGCGATCATCGCGGTGCCGCTGGGCATCATGGCCGCGGTGTACCTGGTCGAATACGGGCGCGGCTGGCTGGCCAAGACCACCACCTTCATGGTCGACATCCTGGCCGGTGTGCCCTCGATCGTGGCCGCGCTGTTCATCTTCGCGCTGTGGATCGCCACCTTCGGCTTCCCGCAGAGCGCCTTCGCGGTGTCGCTGGCCCTGGTGCTGCTCATGCTGCCGGTGGTCGTCCGCAGCACCGAGGAGATGCTCAAACTGGTTCCCGACGAATTGCGCGAGGCCGCTTACGCGCTCGGCATTCCGAAGTGGAAAACCATTGTGCGGATCGTCATTCCGACCGCCGCCCCGGGCATGATCTCCGGCATGCTGCTGGCCGTCGCCCGCGTCATGGGTGAGACCGCGCCGGTGCTGGTGCTGGTGGGTTATTCGAAGGCCATCAACTTCGATGTCTTCAACGGCAATATGGCTTCGCTTCCGCTGCTGATGTACCAGGAGCTGTCCAACCCCGAGCCCGCCGGCCGCGAGCGCATCTGGGGTGCGGCGCTGACCCTGATCCTGATCATCGCGCTGCTGTACCTCGCCGCCGCGGCGGTCAACAAGCTGCTCACGCGGAACCGATAGAACGGAAAGACTGATGGCCAAGCGGATTGACGTCAAAGACCTCAATATCTTCTACGGCAAGTTCCATGCCGTCGCCAATGTCGGGCTGACCGTGCTGCCGTGCAGCGTGACCGCGTTCATCGGTCCCTCCGGTTGCGGTAAGTCGACCGTGCTGCGCGCACTCAACCGCATGCACGAGGTGACCCCGGAGGCCCGCGTCGAGGGCGCGGTGCTGCTCGACGGCGAGGACATCTACGGCGCCCAGGTCGATCCGGTCGGCGTGCGCCGCACCATCGGCATGGTGTTCCAGCGGTCGAACCCGTTCCCCACCATGTCGATTCGCGACAATGTGGTGGCCGGGCTGAAGCTGCAGGGCGTGCGCAACAAGGCCCAGTTGGACGAGGTGGCCGAGCACTCGCTGCGCGGCGCCAACCTCTGGAACGAGGTCAAGGACCGCCTCGACAAGCCGGGCGGCGGCCTCTCCGGCGGTCAGCAGCAGCGTCTGTGCATCGCCCGCGCCATCGCGGTGTCGCCGGACGTGCTGCTCATGGACGAGCCGTGTTCGGCCCTGGACCCCATCTCCACGCTCGCGATCGAGGATCTGATCACCGAGCTGAAGAAGGAGTTCACCATCGTCATCGTCACCCACAACATGCAGCAGGCCGCGCGCGTGAGCGACCAGACGGCGTTCTTCAACCTGGAGGCGCAGGGCAAGCCGGGCAAGCTCATCGAGATCGACGAGACCGAGAAGATCTTCTCCAACCCGTCGCAGAAGCAGACCGAGGACTACATCTCCGGTCGCTTCGGATAAAAAAGACTCTCCGGCGTCTACGACCCCTGCCAGCTGGCAGGGGTCGTTTCATTTGTGCTGGTGACGGTGCGTAAGCGACCGCTGTGTGTAGTCAGTCATATGGCGGCGGGGTGCTTGTATGCAACCGTTCGTCACAGTTACTCTGACCTTGCTGGTAAACCGATAGGTTTAGTAAGGAGGTGTCGGATGACCGTCTCAATGGCGAGCCTGGGATCCGGACGGACCGCGACGGGGCTGTCGCAGCGGGCGAAGGCGGCGGCGCTGGTCGCCATCTGTCTCGCGGAACTTCTTGTGGTGCTGGACAACACGCTGGTAAACGTGGCGCTGCCGTCGATGGCGGTGCAGTTGCAGGCCGATATGAGCGGCCTGCAGTGGATCGTGGACGCGTTCACGCTGGCCTTCTCCGGGTTGCTGCTGGCCATGGGCCACCTCGGGGACCGGTACGGGCGACGGCTGTTCATGATCATCGGCTTGACCGGCGTGGCGGTCATGTCGGCGGCGGGCGCGCTGTCGAGCGGGCTCGGTCAGGTCATCGCGGCCCGCGCCGGCATGGGCGTGTTCGCAGCGGTGGTCTTCCCGGCCACGCTGGCGCTGATCACCAATATCTTCACCGCCAAGCGCGAGCGGGCCGCGGCCATCGCGCTGTGGACTGCCATGGCCGGTGTCGCCGTGGCCATCGGGCCGACCGTGGGCGGCTGGCTGCTGAAGTACTTCTCCTGGCATTCGGTGTTCTGGATCAATGTGCCGGTGGCGCTGGCGGCCATCGCGGCCGTACTGTTCACGGTTCCGGAATCCCGTGCGGCGCACGTGGATCGGCTCGACCGGATCGGCGTCGTGCTGTCGCTGGCCGCGGTGACCGCGCTGGTGTGGTCCATCATCGAGGCCCCCAAGCACGGCTGGTTCGCCACCGAATCCCTGCTGGGCTACCTGCTTTCGATCGTCCTGCTGGCCGCCTTCGTGGGCTGGGAGCTGCGCACGGCCACCCCGGTGGAACATGCGCCTGTTCCGCAACCGCCGCTTCGCGCTGCCCTCGCTGGCGATCACGGTGTCCTACTTCTCGGCCTTCGGCTTCCTGTTCCTGATCACCCAGTACTTCCAGGGCGTGAAGGAGCTGTCCCCGCTCGAATTCGGCATCCACTCACTGCCTTTCGCGGTGGCGGTGGGCTTCGGCGCGCCCATCGCGACCATGCTGGCGCAGCGGCTGGGCACCACGGCCATGGTGGTGTCGGGGCTGCTGATCCTGGCGGTGGCCATGTACATCGCGGGCCAGACCCGGGTCGAAACCCCTTATCTGGGACCGGTTGTGGTGTCCATGATCCTGATGGGCCTGGGGTTCGCGGTGGTGCAGGGACCGGCCACCGAATCCATCATGGGCGCGGTGCCCATGGAGGAGGCGGGCGCGGGCTCGGCGGTCAACGACACCACGCGTGAGGTGGGCGGTGCGCTCGGCGTCGCGCTGCTGGGTTCGATCATGACCTCGGTCTACTCCGGCAGCATCGGCGGCAAGATCGCCGCTATTCCGAACCAGATCATGAACGCGCACCAGAAGGACCTGGCGAGCAATACCCCGATCAGTGTCCTCGAGATCGTGAAGGCGCCGGTGAATCCGATATTCGCACCGGCGAAGGCGGATCTGATCCACGCCATGAAGGTCGCGGCCCTGCAGGGCGCCGAGGCCGCCTCCTACGTGGCGGTCGGCACCCTGGTCGTATGCGCGGTCATCGTGGCCGCGACGCTTCCCTGGCGGGTGGAACGGGGTGGTTCGATACTCATGGGCTGGCGCGAGTCCGACGAGGACTGACGCGAAGCGCGACGAGGGGTTTCCGGGATTCGTCCCGGAAACCCCTTCGAGCAGTTAGATGCTTTCCTTCTCGGAATCCGGGTCCGGCGGCAGCACGCCGGTGACCAGGAACACCACGCGACGACCGATCTCGACGGCGTGGTCGGCGAACCGCTCGTAGTAGCGGCCCAGCAGCGCCACGTCGACGGCCGCGGCCACGCCGAACTGCCAGTCGCGGTCCATGATCAGCGTGAACAGGTGCTTGCGCAGGTCGTCCATCGCCTCGTCGTCATCGGTGAGCTTGGCGGCCCGCTCGGGATCGCGGGACTCCAGCACCTCTTTGGCGGTGGCGCC
Organism: Nocardia seriolae NBRC 15557; assembly: GCF_007990715.1. Lineage (GTDB taxonomy): Bacteria > Actinomycetota > Actinomycetes > Mycobacteriales > Mycobacteriaceae > Nocardia > Nocardia seriolae. The sequence goes on from NZ_BJWY01000038.1 coordinate 45,707, forward strand.
CATCTTCACGGCGACCCGGCCCATTTCGGCGAAGTAGCTGTTGACGGCCTCCGGCACGGCGTGCGCGGGGAAGCGGCGGCGGGTCATCTTGGCCACGTGCAGCGAGAGCACGCCCATCCGGTTCACATCGGAGACGATCTGGATGGCGCTGACCACCTGCCGCAAATCTCCGGCGACGGGGGCCTGCAGGGCCAGCAGCGCGAAGGCCTTCTCCTCGGCGAGCTGGATCATCTCGGCGATGCGGTCGTATTCGCTGATCACCTGCTCCGCGAGCTCGAGATCGGCATTGAGCAGGGACTGGGTGGCCCGCTCCATCGCCGATCCGGCGAGCCCGGCCATGCCGCCGAGCAGATCGGCGAGCTCGGCCATTTGTTCGTTGTAGATGACACGCATGAGTCAAGACATTAGTGCGCACCGCTGACCAAGTCACCAACTGCGGGTTAACCGTCGGTGCCGGTCGGTTCCAGCGGTGTTGCCGCAGGTCCGGTGGGTGGGATCATCCCCTCTATTTACATAGGTCGTCGGCGGCGTTGACGTGCTCGAGATCGGACGGAAGTGTGACCGGCGGCGCGCTCGGGCTGCCGGCGTCGCTCGGCGTGTCGGGCAGGGTCTGGCCGAAGGCGGTGGGCGCCTTCACCGTGCCCGCGAAATCGGCGCCGACCACCAGTTCGACAATGCTGCCCAGCCCGCTCGCCGGTTCCAGGATCGCACCCGGAACGGAACTGGCCACGGTGGCGGCCTCGGCCTCGTGCCCGCCGGAGTAGCGGACCTTGGTCTTGGCCGAGGTGCCGTCGGCGTAGTTGCCGGTGCTGTAGATCTGGAAGCCCTGATTGGCCAGCTTGGTCGCGGTGGTCCCGGCCACGCCCGCCTGACCCGAGCCATTGGACACCTGCAGCGAGACGATGCTCGGATCCACCGCCGCCAGTTTGGGTTTGGCGGCGGGTGCGGTGCTGGTGCCGGTCGGGGCGTCGGTCTTCTTCTCGCCGGGCAGCGGCTGGTCGTCGATGACGGCCCGGAAGATGGCCTTGATATCGGATTCGCGCGGAATCTCGTTGCCGTAGGACGTGGTGCCCGCGGTCGGGACGGTCAGGAAGGTGATGTTCCCGGCCTGCATCTTCTGCAGCGAACGGCCCAGTGTCAGCAGGTCTTTGGTGGTCACGTTGTCCATGAAGGAGTGCTGGGCGAAGGCGTTGATGAAGCCGTTGAGCTTGCCCGGGTCGAAGAGCACCTTGCTCGACAGTGCGCTGCGCAGCAGCGAGGACAGGAAACGCTGCTGCCGGTTGATGCGGTCGTAGTCGCTGCGCTCCTCGCCGTAGACGTGGCGGGCGCGCACGTAATCCAGTGCGGTGGAACCGTTCACGACCTGCTTGCCCGGGGTGGTGAGCACGGTGCCGAGCACCTCGTCGACCAGCGGTTTGGTGGTGCACACCTCGACGCCGCCGACCACGTCGACCATGGATTCGAACCCGGCGAAGTCGATGCCCACGAAGTGGTTGATCTTCAGGCCGGAGAGCTTGGTGATCACCTTGGTCAGGCATTTCGGGCCGCCCAGGGCGTAGGTGGCATTGAGCTTGTCGCCGGCCGCGCCCAGGAACTTCTGGCCGGAGTAGGTGGCCTTGTCGTTGTCCCAGCCCTCGCAGTCGGGGCGGGTGACGTCCAGGTCGCGGGGGAAGGAGACGGCCACGACCCGGGACCGGTTGGCGGGAATGTTGACCAGCATGACGGTGTCGGAGCGCGCGCCCTCGGCGTCGTCGACGCTGCCGGCACCGAGCTGGCTGTTGGTGCCCGCGCGGGTGTCGGTGCCGACGATCAGGAAGTTCTCGTCGCCGGTCTGGCCGTCGGCGTCGACCACGTCGTCGTTGTTGTCCTCGATCGCGACGACCCGCTGGAAGTTGTTGTCCTTGGCGCGCAGATAGCTCCAGCCGCCGCCGGTGACGATGAGCGCGATCACGGCGATCACCGCGAGGGTGGCGCGTCCGGCCAGCCGCACGCGCCGGTTGCGTTCCCGGCGGGCCGGTGAGATCCGTTTGGCCGGTTCGGTTCCCACGGCGGCGGGAAGCGCGGTGGTCGGATAGCCGGCGGGCGACTTGACCTTTCGGGACAGCAGCGCCCGGGCCCGTTCCGCGGGCGGCGGGGCTGGAGCGGCCTCCGTGATCGGGGTTAGTTCCTCGGTGACGGGATCGCACACGGGGTCGGCGGGACGCGGTACCGCGCGGTTGCTTCCGGTTCCGGGCGCGTTGGCCACCCGGCGCAGGTGGCTGGTGTCGCGGGTGGCCCGCTGGGAACCGTTGGCCGCCTTCGGTTGTGGGCCGGGGGCGGACGGGGGTACGACTCCGACCGGTCCCTCTGTTTTGTGGCCGTTCTGCGCCGTGGAGGACAGGGGGGCAACCGGTTCGTCTGAAGTGTCCGCTTCTACCCGGCGTCGGGTCTGGCGCTCGCTGTCCACCCGTTCGACGAGGTCCTGGACCGAGATCGGCGCGGCGGCGGTCTCACTGTCCTCGGCGCGCCGGGAGCGCCGCCCGGTGCGCGCCGTGTCATCCGTGTCCGCGGGGTAGCGCTCCCAAGGGGCGCGACCTCCGGGCCGTGGCGTCCGCCCGTACCGATCGTCACCCACCAACGAACCTCACTTTGCTCTTTGTGCCGAGGGTCATGATAACGATTTCGCCACGATGGACCACTCGAACGTATGTCCACCGCAGATGGGTCCGTTTTTTCCGCTATGTCGGGGTGCTTCGGGGGCCGAAAAGTACGCCCCGAGAAGTGTGCCAGGGTGTCGGGGCTGGACCCGGTAGCGCGCCGGGCGTTATCCGGATCGAGCCGCAAGCGGTGCCTCGCCGCCTCGGCCGGTCGGCCTACCGTCAGCCGCCGCTGTGCATGACGTCGGCGGCGGTCGGCACGGTCGCGTCCTCGGGATCGTCGAGCCAGCCGTCGGGCAGCGTCACCTTGGTCTGCGGCGAACCCTGCCGCCCGCGCGGGCCGAGCGCGTCCTCCGGGAACGGCACATCCGGATCCAGCTGCCCGACCAGATCGGCGATCTGCGCCAGGCTGGTGACGGTGGCGAACTGCCGCCGCAGCGCCGAGCCCACCGGGAAGCCCATCAGATACCAGGCCATGTGCTTGCGAATGTCGCGCATGGCCTTGTCCTCGCCGTCGTGCTCGACCAGCAGCGCGGCGTGGCGGTGCAGGATTTCGCCGACCTTGCCCAGCGTCGGGCCCGCCGGAATCGGCTCGCCGCGCAGGGCGGCGCTCAGTTCGCCGAACAGCCACGGGCGGCCCAGACAGCCGCGGCCCACGACCACACCGTCGCAACCGGTTTCGGTCATCATGCGCAGCGCGTCGTCGGCGGTGAAGATATCGCCGTTGCCGAGCACCGGGATGCCGGTGACGGTCTCCTTGAGCCGGGCGATGGCGCTCCAGTCGGCCTGCCCGGAGTAGAGCTGGGCGGCGGTGCGGGCGTGCAGCGAAACCGCCGCCGCGCCTTCTTCTTCCGCGATCCGGCCGGTGTCGAGGTAGGTGTGGTGCTCGTCGTCGATGCCGATGCGGAACTTGAAGGTGACCGGCACATCGCCTGCGGCCGCGACCATTTCGCGCACGATCTCGCGGAACAGCCGCCGCTTGTAGGGCAGTGCCGAGCCGCCGCCGAGGCGGGTCACCTTGCGCACCGGGCAGCCCAGGTTCATGTCGATGTGGTCGGCCCAGCCCTCGCCCACCACGATCCGCACGGCCTCGCTGAGGGTCTTGGGGTCGACACCGTAGAGCTGCATGGACCGCGGCGACTCGTCGGGCCCGAAGGCCATCATGTTGAGCGTCTTCTCATTGCGTTCCACGATCGCGCGCGCGGTGATCATCTCGCACACATAAAGCGAAGTGGCGCTGCCGAACTCCCGGCACAGGGTCCGGAAGGCGACATTGGTGATGCCCGCCATGGGGGCCAGCACGACCGGCGGGTCGAGCGGGTAGGGCCCGATCCGCAACTCGGTCTTGGGGGCGTCCAGCGAGGCAGTCACGCCGCCCAGGGTCTCACCCGCCCGGACCCCGCCAGAGCCACGTCCCCCGCAAAGTGCCGCCGCTCACATCGCGGTCTGCGATGTGAGCGGCGGTGTTCGAAAAATCGCGGCTGCTAGCTGCCGGTGGCGGCCAGCTCCTTCTCGCGCTTGGCGGCCTCGCGGGCCAGCATCTTGTCGCGCTGCTCCTCGAACTTCACGACATCCTTGGACAGCTTCTCGAGGAAGTTGCCGAGGCGCTCGCGGGTCTCCTCGCCGCGGGCGGTGAAGTCGCTGCGCTCGAAGATCTTCCACTTCTTGAGCACCGGGTTCACCACCTCTTCGAGGTGCTGGCGCAGGTCGTAGATGCCGTGCTTGGCCATCAGCACGCCATTGCGGCGGAAGTTGGGCATGCCCGCGCCCGGCATCTGGAAGTTCTCCAGGATCAGGGTGATGGCTTCGATGGTCTGGTCGGGCGACAGGTCCAGGGCCGTGCCGCACATGTTGCGGTAGAAGATCATGTGCAGGTTCTCGTCGGCGGCGATGCGCTGCAGCATGCGGTCGGCGATGGGGTCGTCGCAGACCCGGCCGGTGTTGCGGTGCGAGACGCGGGTCGCGAGCTCCTGGAAGGTCACGTACGCCACGGAGTAGAGGAATCCGGCGTTGCCGACCTCTTCGAGTTTCTCGGTGGGAGAGGCGAACCCGTTGGTCATGTGCACCATGCGGGCCTGCTCCAGCGCGACCGGGTCGACGCCGCGGGTGACCACCAGGTAGTCGCGCATGACGATGCCGTGCCGGTTCTCCTCGGCGGTCCAGCGACCGACCCAGGTGCCCCAGGCCCCGTCCTGCGAGAAGTTCTCGGCGATCTCCCGGTGGTAGGACGGCAGATTGTCCTCGGTGAGCAGGTTGGTGATCATGGACGCCTTGGCGACCTCGCTGAGCTTCGACTGCTCGGGATCCCAATCGACACCGCCCATGGCGGCGAAGTTACGGCCTTCGTCCCACGGCACGTAGTCGTGCGGGTGCCATTCCTTGGCCAGGGAGAGGTGACGATTGATGTTCTCCGCGGCAACCGGCTCCAACTCCCGCAGTAGCTCGAGTTGAGTCAGATCCTTTGCCATGTATGTGCCCTTCGTGTCGTGCCTAGTGCTGTCGTACCCTCGCCGGCCTGCCGCCGCGCCCATACCTTACGTGACCGTAGGGTGATGTGAAACTCATGTGCGCACCATTGCGGTGTAGGTGAGAGAGGTCATAAGGCAGCGGCCCACAGCGACGGGTGTATCGCTGTGGGCCGCAGTTCGTTAGCCGCGCATCACCTTCCGGTGCGCGATCACTTCTTGCCCAGCAAACCGCCCAGCACATTGCCGAGCACGTTGCCTGCGTTCTGTCCCATGGCCTTGCCGAGGATGTCGCCGAGACCGCCGCTCTTGTTTCCGCCGGTGGCCCCGCCGAGCAGGCTGCCGAGAATGTCCCCGATACCGCCGCCGGAGGATTCGGCTGCCGCGCCGCCGCCTCCGCCGCCGAGGGCCTTCTTGCCCAGATACGCCAGCACGATCGGCGCGAGCATCGGGAGCAGCTTGCCCATCAGGTCGCCGCTGATGGCATTGCCGCCGACATTGCCGAGAGCGCTGATCACCGTGTTCTTTTCGGCGCCGAAGGTCTGATCGACGATCTGACTGCCGTTGCCGACATCCACCTGATCGATGTCGACACCGCCGTCGAGTAGCGCGTGCGGCTGGTTGGCGACTTCGTTCTCCAGATTCAGCCCGGTGTCGGGGTTGCCGGCCTGTGCCTGGAATCCGCCGAGTAGCACGGGGACGGCCGCGTCGATCGCCGTCTTCGCGGTCGCCTCGTCGCCGCCGAGCTTCGCGGCGATCTGGGCGACGGGTACTTGGGAGAGCAGGTCATCGAAGGAAGTCATGAACTCCGCCTGTGGTGGTGGATCCCGGGAAAAGCTCTGCTCAGGCCACCGTAGGGGAAATCCGGACAGATTGCCACAGATTCGCGGATGTGGCGAGGGGCCCGGCGGTATGATTCCGGGCCCCTCGTCTGGGAGTGCCCCCACCAGGGCTCGAACCTGGGACCTGCGGATTAAAAGTCCGTAGCTCTACCAACTGAGCTATAGGGGCTTGCGGGACGTCAGTTTAATGTGCCGACCCCGTAATCGTTAAACGAGTATCCGATTGTGCTCTCGCAGATGGTATTTGTGCAGGTCATGATGGTTTCGCGGAGGTGGCTGGAGCGGCGCGTCCGGGGTCGGGGCGGGGGTGGAGGGCGGTCGGCGCGGTGGTCGGGGTCGGCCGGGTGTCCCGGGGCGGGGGCATCGGGGGATGACGCGATGTGCCGTTGGGGTGACCACTCGTGCCGATAAGGTGGGGTCGTCGACTCTCGGGGCCGGGTTGGGGGGACGATGTGGCTCTGTGAGGGTGCGGACCGGTCGGTGCGGCACCGGGAGACGGTATCGGACAGCAAAAAAGCGGACCCGGGGGTTTGTAGGGGTTCGCGCGGAGTGTGGGTGGGGAGGGGCGGCGGCGCGGTCGCGCCGCGCTCCGGTTCGAACGGTTTCCCGGTCCGATGGGCCCGGAATCTCGCGGTAAGCGGGCGCTGATGGCCGCTTACGCGGTTTCTTGCAATCGTCTTGCCACTCAATTTGTTTCGTGGCGCTGGAGTGTGAATATCATCCAATGGTGATGTGTGGCAAGCTTTTTGGAGTAGGGGGTGGGTGCCGGTCGGGGCCGTCGCGGGGACGCGGGCGGCGGCTCGGCGGCGATGCGGGGTCGGTGGGGACCCTGCGCGCCGTGGGGGCCGGTATGTCGAACATCGGTGGGGTATGGGCGAATTCGTCGATTCAGGCCAATCGCCCATACGATTGCTGGGAAATTGCGGCTTTCGAAAGGGGGCATGCTGGCTAACTGACTTTCCGGTACACCTCACGCTGGGTGCGCTTTCCGGGTACGGTGACCGACTGGTGAATTCCCGAAGAACCGGGATTGCCCCGGCGGCACGGGATTCGGCTTATCGTTGAAGTGCCCGAACGTGTCGCGACCGGTCCGGCCGATCGCGGCTCCAACAGATGAAGCTGCGGGGAGGCGGACCGAAACGACGTGAACGCCCGGGTGCGCACCCCCTGCGGTGCACCCGGGCGGGAAAAACTATACCAGTTGGTGTGTTTCAAGTTTTTCGCGCTTTTTCGTACCAAAAGTTTGGTAATTCCGGGCGAAGCCCGATTTGAAGTATTTGAAAGACACGTAACTTTGCGTCGAGGCCGGGGAACCGGTCAGCGACGGTTAGCTAGTGTCG
>NZ_BJWY01000039.1 GCF_007990715.1 Nocardia seriolae NBRC 15557
GTATTAGGCTGGATTCGTGGGCGTCATAGGTGAACTGTTCCCCGGCAAGAAGCTGGAAGACGACGGTAGCGAGGCGGGCGACGGCCAGCAGCACCGGCCGCGGCTGGCCGTCGATCTGGACGCCGGAGTGATCAAACTCTCCCCGCCCGCCGCCGACGCGGACCCGGAATCACCCGCCGCGCAGGGCTAGTGCGCACCCGCTAGGGTGGGCCGCGACAGGCCGAGGGCACTCGGCGCGGGCGGAAACAGGGGCGGAATCGCGTGACCGACAACCATGATCACTGGTCGAACCCCCACGGACCCGCGAATCCCGGTGCGGCGGGCGGCTATCCGCCCCAGGAGCCGACCCAGCACCAACCGGCCCAGCCGGATCCGGGACAACCGGCATGGGGTAGCCCGGATCCCGGACAGCAGGGGTGGGGTAACCCGAATGCCGGACAGCAGACGTGGGGACAGCCGGATCCGGGACAGCAGGGCTGGGGCAATCCGGTCACCGGTGCCGAGCCGACCGTGCACGCCTACAACCCGCAGGGGTGGGGCAATCCGGACGCGGCACAACAGGGTTGGGGCACTCCGGTCACCGGTGCGGAACCGACGGTGCACGCCTACAACCCGCAGGCGTACCAGCCCAATCCGCAGGGTTACGAGCCGACGCAGCAGTTCTATCCCGGGGCGCAGTCCGATCCGAATTTCCCCGGGCAGCAACCAGTTCCGGGCTACGGCCAGCCGGGCTACGGTCAGCCGACGCCGCCGGGCGGACCCAATCGCACCTGGCTGATCCTGGCGGCCGTGCTGGGGGTGATCGTGCTGGTCGGCGGCGGTATCGCGGCCTATGCGCTGACCCGCGGCGATTCCGGCGGCAGCAGCGCCGCGCCGAGCACCACCGCGGGCGCGGCCCCGACCAGCAAGGCGGGCAGCCCGTCGTCGGGACCGTCCACCTCGGGCGCACCGAAGTCGGGTTCGCGGACCGTGGTCGCCCCGTCCCTGGGCATCAGCTACGACGTGCCCGCCGGGTGGACCATTGCCGCGCCGACCCAGACCACCCTCCAGTCCGGGGCCGACGGCAATCTCACCGGCTACGCCAAATCCAGTGAGGGCGCGGACTATTGCGCCGGTTCGGCCTACCGGTCACTGGTGTTCGTCGCCCAGGTCGACGGCACCGATCTCGCGGCGGCGGCCACCAAGGTCGCAAAGGTCTCGGTGGAGAGCGGTTACGACGATCCGACCGGTGGCAAGCCCGGCGCGCCCGCGCCGGTGACCACCAAGAGCGGCCTCGCGGGCCGGCAGGTCGAGGCGTCGGGCCCGTGGAAGCCGACCCTGCCCGGCTGCACCACCAACGCGTACGCCGTCTACGCCTTCGCCTTCCCCGGCCCGCGCAACTCGACCCTGGTGCTGGCCGTCCTCGCCGACCGCGGCACCACCGGCGAAATGACCCCCGACCAGGCCAAACAGCTGATCGCCAGCGTCCGGACCAGCTGAGGGACCGGCGATCGCCCCGCCCGGCCAATAGACTGGTCCGATGCCGCTCGTCGAGGTGACATACAACCCGGAACTGCCCGACACCGTGCTGCGCGAGCTGGGCGAATGGCTGCCGCACTTGGTGTCCACGGCGGTCGAGTGTCCCGAGGAACCCTACGACGGGGACCTGCAACCCGGCGATGTCGAGATCCGGTTCCGGCCGCTCGGGAAGTTCGATCGCAGCGGGATGGATCTGGTGATCGAGGTGCGGTCGAAGTACTTCGAGAGCCGGGCCGCGAATCGGCAGCAGCGCTGTGATCGGCTGCTCGCCGATATCGAGAAGTTCGTGGACGCGAATATCGGTGTGTACCTGACGCTTCCGGTCGCGGGCTGGGCGCAGAGCGAATAGCGGATCAGTCCTGCCCGGCATTGCGGTGCCGGTGCCACTTCCAATAGATCAGGGCGAGCACGGCGATGATCGGGACGACGATCAGCAGGTCGGTGTTCACGCGCTTCAGGATGACCGTGAAGGACTGCCCGAGCAGGTAACCCGCCAGCACCAGCACCGAGCCCCAGATGATCGCGCCCGCCGCGCTCGCCACCACGAACCGGCGAAACGACATGGGAGACATGCCGACCAGCTCGGGCAGCATGGTGCGGAAGAAGGTGCTGAACCGTCCGAGCAGGATGGCCCACGCGCCGTGGCGTTGCAGGAATTCCCCGGCGCGCGCGAGGTTGTCGCGGTGACGGTTGAAGATCGACCACTCCAGCAGGCGGGTGCCGTAGCGGCGGCCGATCCAGTAGCCGATGCTGGCCCCGACGATCGCGGACACGATGACCAGGGCCAGCGTGGTGACGATGCCCAGGTGGCCGCGGCTGGCGGCGACGCCCGCGAGGATGGCGGCGGTATCGCCGGGGACCAGCAGGCCGAACACCATCGCCTCCTCGGCGATGACCAGCAGCGCCACCACGACGTAGGTCCAGATCGTGGGGATGCTCAGTATTCGCTGCACGACCGAGTCCATGGCGCTGACGCTAGCCCACCGTCGCATCCCATTGATTCAATCATTGATTGAAATGTCGATTGAAACGTGTTTCACTGCTTGGCATGGTCGAGAAGGTGTCGGCGGGAACCCGCGAACGACTGCTGGCCGCCGCGGAGCAACTGCTGCTCATGGAGTCCTACGACGAGGTGTCGGTGCGGGCGGTGTGTTCGGCGGCCGGGGCCAATCCCGCCGCGGTGCACTACCACTTCGGCTCCAAGGAGGCGCTGGTCGGCGCGCTCATCGAGGCCCGGCTCGGGCCGCTGTGGGCCGAGGGGCTCGCCCGCGCGAGCGCCGGGCGGGATTCGGTGCCCGCGGTGGTGGACACCATCCTCGCCCCGTTCCTGGAGCTGGCGGCGGATCCATTGGGGCGCTTGCATCTTCGGCTGCTGGCCCGCTTCGTGCTGGGGCGGCATCTCATGTCGTGGCAGGGCGCGTGGTTCCGGATGGACTCGTGGGCGGCACTGCTGCCCGAGCTGCCGCCCAGCGTCGCCAAGCGGCGCTGGATGCTGACCTTCGACCTGATCATCATGCGATTCGGCAGCCCCGAGGTCCGGGAGCACGGGATGTCCGAATCGGCGCTGTCGGCACTGCGGGACTTCGTGGTGGCCGGACTCACCGCACCGGGAGAACACTGATGAACGAAATCTTCGCACCGGCTCAGCTCGGCCCGACCACCTTGCGCAACAGGGTGATCAAGGCCGCCACCTTCGAGGGACGCACGCCCGAAGCGCTGGTCACCCCCGAACTGATCGACTTCCACCGGGAGGTCGCCGCGGGCGGGGTGGGCATGACCACCGTCGCCTACTGCGCGGTCGCGCCGGGCGGGCGCACCGACCGGCGCCAGATCTGGATGCGGCCGGAAGCCGTTGCGGGACTGCGGGAATTGACCGATGCCGTGCACGCCGAGGGCGCGGCGGCCAGCGCGCAGATCGGGCACGCCGGGCCGGTGGCAAACGCGGCCTCCAATCGCGCGCCCGCGCTCGCGCCCAGCGCCATGTTCAGCCCGTTGAGCATGCGGGCCATGCGGGTTCCCGAGGAGACCGAGATCCGCGAGCTCATCGCCTCGCACGTGAACGCGGTCCGGCTGGCCGAGCAGGCCGGATTCGACGCGGTCGAACTCCATTTCGGGCACAACTATCTGGTGAGCTCGTTCCTGAGCCCGCTGCTCAACCGCCGCCACGATCATTGGGGTGGGTCGCTGCCCAACCGGGCCCGGCTGGCCCGCGAAATCGCCTGTGCGGTACGGGAAGCCGTGGGCGACCGGATCGCGGTGACGGCCAAGCTGAATATGGAGGACGGCCGCCGCGGCGGGCTCACGGTGCCCGAGAGCGTGCAGGTGGCCGCCTGGCTGGAGGCCGACGGGGCGCTCGACGCGCTCGAATTGACCGCGGGCAGTTCGCTGCTCAACCCCATGCTGCTCTTCCACGGGGACGCGCCGCGCAGCGAGTTCGCCAAGGTGCTGCCCGGCCCGGCGCGGCTGGGCTTCCGCGCGGTCGGGCGCGCCTTCTTGAAGGAGTACCCGTATCAGGAGGCGTACCTGCTCGAACGCGCCCGCCAGTTCCGCCGCGAGCTGTCCATGCCGCTGATCCTGCTGGGCGGCATCACCAATCTCGACACCATGAATCTCGCCATGACCGAGGGCTTCGACTTCGTCGCCATGGGCCGCGCCCTGCTGCGCGAGCCGAACCTGTTGCGGCGCATCGAATCCGATGCGAGCACCCGCTCGGCCTGCGTGCACTGCAACAAGTGCATGCCCACCATCTACACCCGGACCCGCTGCGTGTTCCGGCCCGATCCGACAATCATCGACCTGGACGGAAAGCAACGAGCATGAGCGGATTACTCGCCGGGCGGGTAGACCTGATCAGCGGTGCGGCATCGGGCATGGGCGCCTCGCACGCCAGAACCTTTGTCGCCGAAGGGGCTTCGGTACTCGTCGGCGATATCGCCGACGAGGCGGGTGCGAAACTGGCTGCCGAGCTGGGTGATTCGGCGGCGTTCGCGCACCTGGATGTCACCAGCGCCGCGGACTGGCGGGCCGCCGTGGACACCGCGGTCGCGCGGTTCGGCAAGCTCGATGTGCTGGTCAACAATGCGGGCGTTCTCGACTTCGGGCCGCTGGGAACCTATTCCGAGGAGCAGTGGCAGCGCACCCTCGCAATCAACCTCACCGGGCCGTTCCTGGGGTTGACCGCGGCCCGCGACGCCCTGGTGGCGGCTCGTCCGGCGACCGTGGTGAACATCTCCTCCGCCGCCGGCATCCAGGGCGTGCCGGGTGCGCACGCCTACACCGCGTCGAAGTTCGGGGTGCGCGGGCTCACCAAGTCCGCCGCGCTCGAGCTCGCCCCGCACGGGGTGCGCGTGAATTCCGTTCACCCGGGCGGGATTCTGACGCCCATGATCGGCGTGCCCGAGGGTTCGACCGCGAATCGCGAAGCGAACACCCTCGCCAGGCTCGGCGGGCCCGAGGAGGTGACGGCGCTGGTCGTGTTCCTCGCCAGCCACGAATCCAGCTACTGCAATGGCGCGGAATTCGTGGTCGACGGGGGCATGACGGCGGGCCGTCCGGTCTGAGGACCTACTGCTTGTAGGTCGCCAGGAACCGGCCGATGCGTTCGATGATGGCCTCGAGCTCATCGGCGTGCGGCAGCGTCACGATGCGGAAGTGGTCGGGATGGGGCCAGTTGAAGCCGGTGCCCTGGACGATGTGGATCTTCTCGCGCAGCAGCAGATCCAGGACGAACTGCTCGTCACTGTGGATCTTGTACATGCCGAGGTCGATGCGAGGGAAGGCGTACAGCGCGCCCTTGGGCTTCACACACGAGATGCCCGGGACGGCGTTGAGCGCTTCGAACGCCCGGTCACGCTGCTCGCGCAGGCGGCCGCCGGGCAGGGTCAGGTCGTAGATGCTCTGGTGGCCGCCGAGGGCGGCTTGAATCGCCTGCTGCGCGGGGACATTCGCGCACAGGCGCAGCCCGGCCAGCATGGTCAGGCCCTCGAGGTAGTTCTCGGCGTGCTCGACGGGGCCGGAGACCACCAGCCAGCCGCCGCGGAAGCCGGCGGCGCGGTAGGACTTGGACAGGCCGGAGAAGGTGAGGCACAACAGATCCGGGGCCAGCGACGCGGTGGCGGTGTGGGTCAGGCCGTCGTAGAGGATCTTGTCGTAGATCTCGTCGGAGAACACCACCAGGTTGTGGCGGCGGGCCAGCTCGAGCATCTGGCGCACCACCTCGGGCGAATACACCGCGCCGGTCGGGTTGTTCGGGTTGATGATGACCAGCGCGCGGGTGCGGTCGGTGATCTTGGACTCGATATCGGCCAGGTCCGGCATCCAGTCCGAGCCCTCGTCGCAGATGTAGTGCACCGGGCGGCCGCCGTTGAGCGCGGTGGCGGCGGTCCAGAGCGGGAAATCCGGTGCGGGGACCAGGACTTCGTCGCCGTTCTCCAGCAGCGCGGTCATGGCCATCATGATGAGCTCGGAGACGCCGTTGCCCAGGAAGACCTGTTCGACATCGAGTTCGGCGAGGCCGAGGGTCTCGTAGTACTGCACCACCGCGCGCCGCGCCGAGAGCAGGCCCTTGGAGGAGGAGTAGCCGCTGGACTGCGGCAGGTTGCGGACCATGTCCTGGAGCAGCTCGGGGGGCGCTTCGAAGCCGAAGGTGAGCGGGTTGCCGGTGTTGAGCTTCACGATGTGATGCCCCTCCACCTCCAGCCGGGCGGCGTGCTCGGCGACCGGCCCGCGGATCTCATAGGACACGCCCGCCAGCTTGCTCGACTGCTTCACCTGCATGAACGACCCCTTCTCGGTGTGGTTGCCGCACACTCTACTTGGAAATTCCAAGTTTGCACTTTGTTTTTCCAAGTTCTTGGTTACAGTGGGATCGTGCCACGCCGAAGCTATGACCACTACTGCACCGTGAGCCGCGCCCTCGACCTCGTCGGCGACCGGTGGAACCTGCTGGTGGTCCGCGAATTGTGTCCGGGCCCGCGCCGATACAGCGACCTGTTCGCCGACCTGCCCGGCATCAGCACCGATGTGCTGGCCGCCCGGCTCAAGGACCTCGAGCGTGACGGGATTCTCACCAAGCGCCGCACCGGGCCGCGGGCCGGGACCGCGCTCTACGAGCTCACCGAGGCCGGGGCCGCGCTGCGGCCGGTGCTGGACTCGCTGTCCGCGTGGGGCGCTGCGCAACTCGGGGAGCAGCGCGCCACCGATGCCGTGCGCGCGCACTGGTTCGCGCTGCCGCTGGGCCGGGCGGTGGCCGAACTCGTCCCCTCCGGCACGGTGACGGTCCACGTCGGCGACACCGCCTTCCACTATCTGATCACCGAGTCCGGGCTGACCCACCACGACGGCCCGGCCCCGGCAGCGGACCTCGACATCCGGCTGGACCTGTCCACGGCGAGCGAGATCGCCACCGGCGCACGCGCACTCGCGACCGTCCTCGACGAGGCCACCGGCAGCGGGCGCGGGGAGGCCACCGGCAGCGGGCGAACGGTCGCCTGAAGCGGTCACCCCGCCGGGCCGCACGCCCCGGCCTGTGTGGTACCGGCGGGTGGTCACCGCGCGTCGGTAGCATCGGCTGGGTTCGGCCCATGCGATCGAGGAGGAAACCCGTGACCAGCGAGAACGCCATCGGCACGATCACGATGGTCGGATCCGGAAGTGCCAGTGCCACACCCGACATCATGCGGGTGAACATCTCGGTCGAGACGCGCGCGCAGACCGTGGCGGACGCCTATACGCGGGCGGGAGATCGGGCCGCGGCGGTGATCGGGTCGCTGCGGGCGGACGGGGTGGCCGGGCGCGACATCAATACCAGCGGGCTGACCGTGCGCGCGGAAACCGTGTGGACGGAAGGTAATCGGGAGCAGCTGGTCGGGTATATCGCGGGGACCTCGCTGACGGTCACCCTGCGCGAGATCGCCGGGGCCGACGGCGCGGCCAAGCCGTCCGCGGACGGCGGGCCCGCGGCGATCATCGCGCACGCGGTCGAGGCCGGGGGCGACGATGTGCGCCTCGGCGGGCTCACCCTGACCGTGGCCGACGAGGAAGCGCTGATGGTGCGCGCCCGGGACGCGGCGTGGGATCACGCGGTAGGTAAGGCCGAACAGTATGTGTTCCGGGCGGGCCGCGCGCTGGGGCCGGTGGTGGAGATCACCGAGGACGTCTCCGGTCCGGTGCCGCAGCCGCGCATCGCGTTCGCCGCCGCCAAGATGGGCGGCGGAGCCGAGGCGATGCCGGTGGAACTCGGCGAGGAGCGAGCTGTCCACGAGCATCCGCGTCACCTGGCGGCTGAGCTGAGCCCAGGGCTCGACCGGGCCAGCCACTCCAGGGCTCGACCGCGCAACCGGGACGAAGGCTCAGAGCTCGACGCGGGCGAGTAGCCAGGTGGCGCGGACCTCGGTGAGCTGGATGCGGAAGCGGGTGGCGCCGGGGTGGGTTCGATGCGGGAACGGGTCGGAGACCAGCATGGCGCGCAGGTCGTGGAGCAGCCGGGTGCCGGCGGTGACGGTGACGCGGCCGGTGTCCACCAGGTGGCGCACATTGGCGGCGGGGTCGGGGTCGCCGGTGCCCGCCGCGTAGGCGGTGACCTGTTGCAGGGCCGAGCGCAGCCGCTTCTCGCACGCCGGGAACCGGCCGCGCTCATAGTGTTTGACCGCCTGCTTCAGGTGATCGAGCGCGGTCTGCTGCCCGCGCACCTCCAGCTCGGTGGCCAGCAGCGACACCTTCTCCTCGAGCCGGATCGGCAGCCACGCTGTGGGTTTCAACCGGCAGCGCACCGCGCCGTCACCCATCCGGTCGAGCTTCATCCGGTATCCGTCGGTCAGCAGCGCCTCCCGCAATCCCGGCAGCCAGGCCGGAAGATGCTTGCGCTCCAACGATTCCCCCTGCAGGAATCGCGCCACCGTCACCTCCACCAGGTCCAGCAGCGCCCGATCGGCCTCCGCATTACCCTCCAGTGCCGCCATCCGCGCCCCGTACACCGGCGTCACCAGCCGACCCCAATAGCTGTCCGCATTCACCCACAGCTCGCCCCGATACTCCGGTCGCTTGAGAGCGACTCCCAGCAGCAGCGCCTCGAGCGAGTGAAACCGCGACTGATCCCCACAGATCAGCTCGACCACCGACGCCACCGTCGGATCCGACAACGTAGTCACAAGCCACCATCTTGACCCACCCCCCAATCCCCCCCATCCCACAACCCATCCCCCTGTCACCATCGCGCCAAGGTCCTCGACAAGATCAGGGAGCTCACACCGTGGGGAATCGGGCAAAATTCCACGGTGCGAACTCCCTGATCTTGAAAGCTCGGTCAGCGCTCCAGCAGGGCTATGCATTCGACGTGGTAAGTCCCGGGGAAGGCGTCGAAGACGCGCAGGCCCGCGGGCTCGTAGCCCGCACCGCGATAGAGTCCGATATCGCGGGCGAAAGCGGCGGGGTCGCAACCGATGTGGATGATGCGGCGCGGTGAACGCTCGGTCAGCGCGTTGATCACCTCCTTGCCCGCACCCGCGCGCGGTGGATCCAGCACCACCACATCCGGTGCGGCACCGGGCTGCTCGTGAATCCAGCGCTCCACCCGCGCGACGGTCAGGTCCACCCACGGCATATCCCGCAGTGCCGCAAGCCCTTCGGTGACCGCGCCGCGCGCGAACTCGACGCCGTGCACGACTCCCCGCTCGCCCACCTGCTCCGCGAGCCGCGCCGCGAACACGCCGACACCGCAATACAGATCCCACACCAGCGCACCCGGCGCGGCATCGGCCCACTCGGCCACCACATCCGAATAGCACTGCGCCGCACCGTAATGCGGCTGCCAGAACCCGGTCGCCGACAGCTCCCACCGCCGCTCGGCCACATACTGCACGGCCGTCCCGGTCCCGTCGATCACCCGCTCCTCGCGAGCACCGTGCGCCGCCGCCCGCCGCGCGGCGGTGCTGCTGCGGTCTCCCCCGCCCCGCCGCCCGGCAGCCCCCACGCCCCGGCCACGCCGATCGCCGCCCCGCCCACGGTGATCGTCCCGATCCCCCGCCGCGGGAGCCACCTCCACCACGTGCCGCATCCCCTCGCCGTCCACGGCCACCACCAGATCGGCCCCCGGCGTCCACTTGCGCTCGCCGATCCCGTCCATGGCCCCCGCCATCGGCTGCGGGCACCGCAGATCCGCGATCACCTCGGTACTCCGATACCGATGCACCCCCGCCCGCCCGGCCGCGTCCACGGTCAGCCGCACCCGACTGCGCCACCCGCCGGAATACGCATCCACCGACAGCACACCGAAACTCGGGTCATCGGCCCCCACCTCCCGGAGGACGACCCGCGCCCCACCGGACGGCCGCACCGCAGCACCGGAGGACGAATCCACCGATGACGAATCCGCCACGGGCGCAACGCTTGTGCCGGTCCGATCGGCCGGTGCCGGACGCGCGCCCGCCGCGATGCCGGGAGCCGAGTCCGCCCCCTCGGACGCCCCACCCTCCTCGGAATGCGCGACCAGGGTGCGCGCGAAATGGGTTGCCACACCGCCGATCCGGCCCGGGGCGGGGGCAGCGCCGGGAAACTCCTCCGCCGTGGAGGCGGCGGCGGTCTCGACATCGGGCGGCGGTCCACCGCGCTCCGCACCCGCCGAAGCGGATCCGGCCAGCAGCGCGGACGCCAAACCCGTCGGTACCCCGCCGATGCGACCCAGACCGGTGAGCCGCGGGCTCGGCATCGAGTAGTGGCCGCGGGCATCGGCCGGATCGGTGATCCGGCCCGCGCCGCCGCCACGGCTGTCACTGTGCGGGCCCGGGGCGGATGCGGTGTCCAGTTGGGCGACAACGCCGCTCGGCAGACCGGACGGGGCCGGGATGGTTTCGACGGTGAAGTCGGGTTCCCAGTCGGCCAGGCGGCGGAGTTGTTCGGCGACGACCTGATGCTTCAGGTCGCGCTGGGCGGCGGGGGTGGCGAAGGTGAAGTCGCAGCAGCCCGCGCCGCCGGGACCGGAAACCGGGCAGGTGGCCGGGACGCGGTCGGGGGACGGGTCGAGGATTTCGACGGCTTCGGCGCGGCAGAAGGAGCCGCCGCGGTCCTCGGTGATCTGGGCGCGGACGAGTTCGCCCGGCAGGCCGTGGCGGACGAACAGGACGCGGCCCTCGTGGCGGGCGACGCAGAAGCCGCCGTGGCCGGGCGGGCCGAGACGGACCTCGAGGATGCGGCCGTACCAGTCGGCGCTCATGCCTCGTCCCCGAAACCGCGGCGGACCGAGCCGGGCGCGTTGACCACGCGGCCGGGAGCGCGCCCGGTCGAGGAGGACAGCTGCCAGGGGACGCTGGTCACCATGACGCCGGGCTCGAACAGCAGGCGGCCCTTCAACCGCAGGGCACTCTGGTTGTGCAGCAACTGTTCCCACCAGTGGCCGACCACGTATTCGGGGATGAACACGGTGACCACGTCGCGCGGGGCGTCGCGGCGCACCCGCTTCACGTAATCCACCACGGGCTTGGTGATCTCGCGATACGGCGACTCGATCACCTTGAGCGGCACCGCGATATCGCTGGACTCCCACTGCCGCACCAGCGCGCGGGTATCGGGTTCGTCGACGTTCACCGTGATCGCCTCCAGGGTGTCGGGGCGGGTGGCGCGGGCGTAGGCCAGGGCGCGCTTGGTGGGCATGTGCAGCTTCGACACCAGCACGATGGAGGGGGTGCGGCTGGGCAGCACGCCGTCCCAATCGGTCTCGTCCAGCTCGCGCGACACCGTGTCGTAGTGGCGGCGAATGAGTTTCATCAACCCGAAGATGGCCGCCATGGTGACGATCGCGATCCACGCGCCGGCCAGGAACTTGGTGACCAGCACGATGCACAGCACGGTCGCGGTCATGGTCAGGCCGATGGCGTTGATCACCCGCGAGCGCTTCATGCGCGCCCGCTGCGCCGGATCGGTCTCGGTGCGCAGCAGCCGCGTCCAGTGCCGCAGCATGCCGGTCTGGCTCAGCACGAACGACACGAACACGCCGACGATGTAGAGCTGGATCAGCCGCGTCACCTCCGCGCCGAACAGCACCACGAACGCGATGGCCGCGCCCGCCAGGAACAGGATGCCGTTGCTGAACGCCAGCCGATCGCCGCGGGTGTGCAGCTGCCGCGGCAGGAAACGGTCCTGCGCCAGAATCGAACCCAGCACCGGGAAGCCGTTGAACGCGGTATTGGCCGCCAGCACCAGGATCAGCGCGGTGACGATGGTGATGAAGTAGAAGCCCGCCGGGAACCCGTCGAACACCGCCCCGGCCAGCTGCGCGACGAGGGTCTTCTGCTCGTATCCGGCGGGCGCGCCGATCAGGTCGGAGGTGTTGTGCGCGTAGACGATGCCGACCTTCTGGGTGAGCACGATCATGCCCATGAACAGGGTGATGGCGATGCCGCCGAGCAGCAGCAGGGTGGTCGCGGCATTGCGGGACTTGGGTTTGCGGAACGCGGGCACGCCATTGCTGATGGCCTCCACGCCGGTGAGCGCGGCACAGCCGGAGGAGAAGGCGCGCGCGAGCAGGAACACGAACGCGAGCCCGAACAGATGCTCGTCCTCGGCCTCGAGCCCGAAACCGTAGGACTCGGCGTGCACGCTCTGGCCGAGCACCCCGATCCGGGTGAAGCCCCAGATCAGCATGATGAACATGCCGATCATGAAGGCGTAGGTGGGAATCGCGAAGGCCGTGCCGGATTCGCGCACGCCGCGCAGATTGATCGCGGTGAGGATCACAATCGCGCACACCGCGAACAACACCTTGTGTGTTGCGACGAACGGCACGGCCGAGCCGATGTTCGACGCCGCCGAGGAGATCGAGACCGCGACCGTGAGCACGTAATCGACCAGTAGCGCACTGCCGACGGTCAATCCCGCGGTGGGCCCGAGGTTCTTGGTGGCTACCTCGTAGTCACCGCCGCCGGAGGGATAGGCGTGCACGTTCTGCCGATAGCTGGCCACCACCACCGCCATCACGAGCGCGACCACCAGGCCGATCCACGGCGCGTAGGCGTACGCCGACAGCCCCGACACCGACAGCACCAGGAAGATCTCCTCCGGCGCGTACGCCACCGAGGACAGGGCGTCAGAGGCGAAGACCGGGAGCGCGATCCGCTTGGGTAGCAACGTATGCCCGAGAGAGTCACTGCGGAATGGGCGGCCGACCAGCATGCGCTTGGCGGCCGTCGTCAACTTCGACACTCCAGGCAGCATAAGGCAGTGCGCCGCAGGCAGAGGCATGGCATTGCCGACCGCGGCGAAGCATCGCCCGCCGAAGCGGGCACTGTCGGCGGAGCGAGAGCGTGCCCACACCGAGGGGGCGGTGGTCTCCGCCGGGGCGATGCGCCGTGGAGAGGCGATGGGTTCGTCGGGCAGCGATGCGTTGCCGGACGCGGTATTGCGTGGCGTGCCGCCCGTGTTCGGCGCGCGACCGGTAGCCCGCGTGGTCGTAGGGTGGCGGGACGAGGGTTGTGAGGTTTTCCCGGTTCCGGTTTGAACACCTTCCGGAGGGGGAAAGTGCCCGCAGTGAAACTCGAGCGGTACGGTTGCGACCCGACCAAGGCAACCAGACCGCACACCACGGTTTTCGGGAATGGGGTTTGTACCGTGTACGTCGTGATCATGGGTTGTGGGCGGGTCGGTTCCTCGCTCGCCCGCGCCCTCGTCCGCATCGGCCACGAGGTCGCGGTGATCGATCAGAACTCGAGTGCCGTCCTGCGCCTGGGCCGCGACTTCCCGGGCCTGTGCATCACCGGCGTCGGCTTCGATCGAGATGTCTTGACCCGCGCCGGAATCGAGCGTGCCGGGGCCTTCGCCGCGGTGTCCTCCGGCGACAACTCCAACATCATCTCCGCGCGGGTGGCCCGCGAGACCTTCGGCATCGAGCGCGTGGTCGCGCGCATCTACGACGCCAAGCGCGCCGCGGTCTACGAGCGCCTGGGCATCCCCACCATCGCCACCGTGCCGTGGACCACCGACCGCTTCCTGCGCACCCTGGTCTCCGATCAGTCCACCACCACCTGGCGCGACCCCACCGGCACCGTCGCGGTCACCGAGGTCCCGCTGCACGAGGAGTGGTACGGGCGCTCGGTGCACGCGCTCGAGGACGCCATCGGCGCACGGGTGGCGTTCATCATCCGGTTCGGGCAGGGCGTGCTGCCCAATGGCAAGTCCATGCTGCAAGCCGACGACCAGGTGTACATCGCCGCCACCTCGGGCACCGTCGGCGAGGCCGTCGCCCTGGCCGCCAATCCCCCCGCGAGCGAGGTCTGATCGTGAAAGTAGCCATCGCCGGAGCCGGAGCGGTCGGCCGCTCCATCGCCCAGGAACTATTGCGCGGCGGCCACCAGGTCATGCTGCTGGAACGCCGCCTCGACCACATCGACCCCACCAGCGCGCCCACCGCGGTCTGGACCCACGCCGACGCCTGCGAGCTGGAGACGCTCGAAGAGGCCGGGCTCGAGACCTACGACGTGGTCATCGCCGCCACCGGCGACGACAAGGTGAACCTGGTGTTCAGCCTGCTGGCCAAGACGGAATTCGGGGTGCGCAGGGTGGTGGCCCGGGTCAACGATCCCCGCAACGAGTGGCTGTTCGACTCGTCCTGGGGTGTGGACGTGGCGGTCTCGACGCCGCGGCTGCTGGCCTCGCTGGTGGAGGAGGCCGTCTCGGTGGGCGATCTGGTGCGGCTCATGACGCTGCGGCAGGGGCAGGCCAACCTGGTCGAGATCACCCTGCCGACGAATACCCCGCTGGCGGGCAAGGCCGTTCGCACCCTCGCCCTGCCCCGCGACGCCGCCCTGGTGACCATCCTGCGCGGCGGGCGGGTCATCGTCCCGCAGGCCGACGATCCCCTCGAAGGCGAGGACGAGCTGCTGTTCGTCGCCTCGGTCGAGGCCGAGGACGATCTGCGGAAGGCGCTCGGCGTCAACGGCTTCGGCAAGCACGAGGACGCGCCCGCCTGATCCGGAGACTGCCGCGAGGTCCGGGCACGGCCCCGAGGTCAGAACAGTGAGGTCCGGACACGACTGTGGGCCGGGCGCACTCCCCAGTGCCCGGCCCACGTTGTGTCGTGCTCACCGTTGAGCTACCCCCGAATCAGGACGCCGCCCGCAATTCGGCCCGCAGCCGGTTGAGCGCGCGGTGCTGCATGACCCGCACCACGCCCGGGCTGGTGCCGATGGCCTCGGCGGTCTGCGCCGCGGTCCAGCCCAGCACGATCCGCATGACCAGCACCTCGCGGTGCGTCGAGGACAGCACCTGCATGAGATCGCGTGCCGCCCGGCGGGTCTCCATCGCCAGCGCCCGCTCCTCCGGCCCGGGCTCGTTCATGGGCGCGTCCGGGAACTCCGCCACCGGGTAGGCCGGGTGCAGCTGCGCCCGCCGGAAGGCATCGGCGACCTTGTTGGCCGAGATGCCGTAGACGAAGGCCAGGAACGACTTGCCCTGGTCCCGGTAGCGCGGAATCGCCTGCACCGTCGCCAGGCAGATCTCCTGCGCCACGTCGTCCGCGGTCACGTGCAGGTGCCCGGCCCCGCTCATGCGGGCCGCGCAGTAGCGGCGCACCAGCGGGTAGACGATCTTGAGGATCTCCGAGACCGCCGCCTTGTCGCCGCTCGCGGCCGGGCCGATCAATTTCTCCAATTCCGCCGCGGCGCGCCGGGATTCCGACGTCGCCACGCTGCTCGTGCTCTTGCTCCCACGCCCCGCCGGGTGCCGGCGCGAGGCGACTGTCTGCACCGCTGTGGTCCCGGGCCCCTCGCCCCGGTCCTGCGCTGCCACTGCCTTGCCGTCGGTAACCAACTCCACGATCCTTTCTCCGTAGCTTCTGAGAAAGATCGTGCTCGCTGGGGGGACTCCGAAATAGGTACCCCAGGGGTGGGTTGGTCACCCCCTTTCACCCCCGAATCGCCCCGAAGGTGTTGCGCCCTGGCGTTTTACCGCGATAAAGGGCCGAACGGGCGGATGTCCAGCCCGCAGAAGTCGGGGGTCAGGCCGCGGAGTCGCGTGCCTTCGCCGACTGCGAAGGCAGATGACCTGCCTTACGGACCGCCCAAAAGGTCACCAAGGCCGCCACCGCGGTCAGCGGCCAGCCCATGGCGATGCGCGCCACCGCCAGCAGACCGGTGCTGTTGGAGTCGTAGAGGTGGTTCTGCACCAGGTAGCGCGCCACGAACACCACCGCCCACACCGCGGTCGCGATGTCGTAGAGCCGCATGGCGCGCTTGTCCGAACGCCAGCCGGTGCCGTGCCCGTTGAGCGCGCCCCAGATGACACCCGCCAGCGGCCACCGCACCACCAGCGACATCAGGAACGCGCCGCCGTAGATCAGGCTGGCGTAGATGCCGAACAGGAAGAAGCCCTTGGCCTCACCCATCCGGTAGGCGATGAACGCGCACACGCCCACCCCCAGGAAGCCGGAGATGGCGGGCTGGATCGGATCGCGACGCACCAAGCGCCACACCAGGATCGCCGCCGCCACACCCAGCGACGCCCAGATGGCGGCGGTCAGCCCGCGCAGCGAATTCACGGGCACGAACACCAGCACCGGCAGCGAGGAGTAGATCAGGCCGCTGATGCCGCCCATCTGCTCGAGCAGGGTGGGCTCGGGTCCGGCGTCCGCCTCGGGGTCGCCGTCGCCGGTCGCCTCGCGTTCGAGGGCGGCCAGCTCGGCGCCCATCAGGGCCTGCATGTCCTCGTCCAGCAGCGCATTGTCCATCCGCAGGGGCGGTTCGTCGCCGGTCACGGCATTGAGCTGGAACGTGGGCGGATCGAACGCGGGCTGCGCGCCTGACGCCTCGGTCCGGTTGCCTCTGTCGTCACTGCTGCTGGAGTTCGGCATGAGTGTCAGGGATTCCCTCGGAGTTCGTAGTAGGGGTTGTAGATGACCTTGCCGCCGTCGCGTTCACCGATGCGACCGCGGACCAAGATACGGCGTCCCGGTTCGATTCCCGGAATGCGACGCCTGCCGATGAACACCAGTTCCACGCTGTCGGTGCCGTCGAAGAACTCGGCCGCCACCTCCGCGCCCCCGGCCTTCGGACAGGCCTCCACGCTGCGGAGTCTGCCGATCATCGTGACCTCTTCACCGCGTCGGCACTCCGATGCCCGGCACGCGCCCGACGCCTCGGACGTCTCGGCGAGTTCCTCGGCATCCAAACGATCCAGGTCCTCGGTCAGGCGACGGCTGAGCCGCCGGAAATAGCCTGACGGGGTGTCCTTCCCACCCGCGGATGGCATCTCGCACGCTCTCCTGTAGAGCTCGACGGCGTGGGTCTCACGTCGTTCGTTTCCTTCCACGACGCCCGGTGGTTTGCCACCCGGCCGCCTGTGGCCGTACATCGCCACTGTAGATGCACCGGCCTGCACCCGCCACGCGTGCCCGCCAGCACCGGACGCGGCACTTTCACACCCCCAGCCATACCCGCTACTCCCCGGTATCCAAACCCCGAGCGCCTCCGAGGCCGGTCGGCTCATCGCCGCCGCGCCCGCCCCGGCTAGGCTCGGCCGGTGCTCGATCTACCACGTCCGGCGGTCGCCGTCGCCCTGCCCGGAACCGGCTCCGACGCCCACTTCGCCCGCCGCGCCTTCGGATCCGCCTGCGCCGCCAGGGATCTGCCGTTCCTCGCGGTCGAACCCGACCCGCGCCGGGTGATCGACAGCTACCGCGCCGCCCTCGACGCCGCCGCCCGCTCCGGACCGGTCCTGATCGCGGGCATCTCCCTCGGCGCGGCCGTGGCCCTGGACTGGGCCGCCCGCCACCCGGATTCGGTCTACGGCGTGGTCGCCGCCCTCCCCGCCTGGACCGGCGCGGACACCACCGGCTGCCCCGCCGCCGCGAGCGCCGCCGCCACCGCCGCCCAACTCCGTGCCGACGGCCTGGACGCGGTCCTGTCCCGCATGCGGTCCTCGAGTCCCGCCTGGCTGGCCGAGGCACTCACCCACTCCTGGACCGCCCAATGGCCCGACCTCCCCGCCGCCCTGGAGGAAGCCGCCGCCTACGCCTGGCCCGAACCGGAACTCCTGGCCGAGGTCATCGCCCCGGTCGAAATCATCGGCGCGACAGACGATCCCGTCCACCCCTTCGCCGTGGCCGAACACTGGACCGGCCTCATCCCCCACGCCACCCTGCACGCCATCACCCTCGACGAGCTCGGTGCGGACCCGTCCATCCTCGGCACCCGGGGTATCAACGCTCTGCTCCCCCGCCCCGTTTCCGCCCCGTAGTCGAGTCCCCACGCGTCCGCGCATATCGCCCGAGCGCCGCTCGCGGCCGTCGGATCGCGCCTTCCGTGGCCGACGGTGGCGGCGAGCCGCACCCGCGATCAATTCCGCCGACAGCGAAACGGGGCACCGCCGGTCCGGCGGTGCCCCGTTTCGAGTTGTTCCGCAATCGAATCCGGGGCTGATGTGGACCCGGACCGGTCGGTCAGTTCAGGCCGAGCTGCTGCATGGCCGAGCCTTCCGCGCCGCGGCGGGGTTCGGTGGGGGGCTGCTCCGGTTGGAAGGCGGGGCCGCCCTGCATGGCTGCCATCTGGGCTTGCATGGCCTGTTGCTGGGCGGCGAGTTGTTGCTGGTGGGCGGCGGCGAGCTGGTCGGCCAGCTCCTGGGGTAGGACCACCGGGAGGGGTTCGCGGACCGGGAGGGGCTCGTCGCCGCGGCGGACGACGGTCTCGCCCAGGACCGCCCGGGCGGCGGCGACCAGCGGGGAGTTGTCGTCGGCCGCGCCGGTCGGCCCGGCGGCGACCAGGCGGACCATCCAGCGGTAGCCGTCCACGCCGATGAAGCGCAGGTCCGCGCCCTGGGTGACGGCGTGCAGCTCGCGGCCCCAGGGGCCCTGCACGACCGAGACCGTGGCGCCGTCCTTGCGCAGGGTCTCGGCGAGATCGGCTGCCACCGAACGCCATTGGCCCGAGGTCTTGGGGGCGGCATAGGCCGCCACCGTGATCCGGCCGTGCTGGGTGGCCAGGTGGACCGCCTGCGGGGTGCCGTCGGGAGTCATCTCGACCTGGAGCTGGCCGCCCGGCGGGACGGGGACGATGACCGAGCCGAGGTCCAGGCGCTGCTCGGCGATGGCCTCGAGGCGGTCGGCGACGTCCTCGTAGTCGAAGGGGCCGGTCTGCTCGCCGCGGGCGGGCACCGGCTCGTCGTCGAACTCCGGCTCGTCGTATTCGTCCGCCTCGTACGCGGATTCGTCGTACTCCTCGTACTCGTCGTACTCGCCCTCGTACTGCGGCGCGTCGGCTCTGTCGTCCTTGTTCTTCTTGCGTCCGAATGCCATCGTCATGCCTCCTTGCCGGTCGCCTGACCCGCCCCACCGGACTGCGCGGCGAGACTGGCGTGCCCACCGCTGGATCCGTATCCTCCTGCGCCACGCGCCGTCTCGTCGAGCGTCTCCACCTCGACGAAGTCCACCAATTCGACCTTCTGCACCAGCAACTGGGCGATCCGGTCACCCCGCCGGAGCTCGATGGCCGCGCGCGGATCGTGATTGATCAGGCACACCTTGATCTCACCGCGATAGCCCGCGTCGACCGTGCCGGGGGTATTGACGACCGAGAGACCCGCCTTGGCCGCCAGGCCCGAACGGGGATGGATCAGCCCGACCGTGCCGATCGGGAGCGCCACCGCGATGCCGGTGCCGACGAGCACCCGCTCCCCCGGTTCGATGATGACGTCCTCGGTGGTGCACAGGTCCACGCCCGCGTCGCCTTCGTGGGCGCGCACGGGTACGGGGATGCCGGGATCGAGCCGCAGCAGGGGAATAGGTGGAATACCGGTCACGTAGGCCGAGCCTACGCGTTCGACCCCGCAGTCATTGACCTAGTCTGATGTCGTGTCCGACCAGCCCCCTCAGGTGACCATGGAACCTCAGCAGCAGACCCGTCCCCTCTACACCGAGCGCCTCTGGGTGCCGCTGTGGTGGTGGCCCGCCGCGCTCGTCGTGACCGGGCTGCTGGCAGCCGAGATCCACATGGGCGCACCGGGAGTCCGCGCGTGGCTGCCCTACGCGCTGCTGTTCCCGGTGGCGGTGTGGGTGCTGCTGTGGTTCTCGCGCCATCGCGTGGAAGTGGCCCCGGACGCCGCGGGCGTGCCGGAACTGCGCACCGATCGCGCCCACCTGCCCGCGACCTTCGTCAAGCGCGCGGCGCCGGTGCCGGCCAGTGCCAAGAGTGCGGCGCTGGGCCGCCAGCTCGACCCCGCCGCCTTCGTTCAGCATCGGGCCTGGATCGGTCCGATGGTCCTGCTCGTGCTCGACGATCCGGATGATCCGACGCCGTACTGGCTGGTCAGCGCGCGCCATCCGGAAAAGCTCATCACGGCCCTGGGCCTGGAGAACGCGGCCGAACAGTCCTGAGGTCCCCGAGGACGCCGGTCGCACACACTCGACCGGTTCCTGACCGCGCTCGGCGAACCGAGCGCGGGCTGACGGAATCCTCTTCGATCCTCTACCCGGACAGCGCCTTTACGCTGCGCAGTCCATGCAGATCAGCTGACCGCCGGCTTCGCTGGCCAGTCGGCTGCGGTGGTGCACCAGGAAGCAGCTCGAACACGTGAACTCGTCGGCCTGCTTCGGGATCACCCGGACCGAGAGCACCTCCTCGGAAAGGTCCGCGCCGGGAAGCTCGAACGACTCCGCGGTATCGGATTCGTCGATATCCACGACGGCGGACGCGGCCTCGTTGCGGCGAGCCTTCAGCTCCTCCAGCGAGTCCTCCGAAACCTCGTCGGATTCACTGCGCCGCGGTGCGTCATAGTCGGTTGCCATGTCGTCTTCCCCTCGTCCTTACTCCGTATATCCCGGACCGGCACCCACCTGACCGGCGCCTTTCGGCACCGGACCGGGAGGGAATGCCGCCCCGCCCGTGGTGTACGTCACGCGTACACCGGTCACAGATCCGAGCCGGATAGTCGTTCATCCGCAGCGGATCGCGCTCGGTCAACGCAGGACATGCCCTTGTTGTTCCCGAAATCGATCCCCAGTTTCACCTGGGTTGTACGATCTGGGCCGCCAGACAATAGCGGACCCCGGGACAAAAGTCGCAATCAAAACCCTTGCGAGTTGAAACTGAGGGGTAATCGTCATCGATGAGGGAACGCATCGAGATCTTCGTCGCATGGTCCGAGACCTGACGGGGACCTGACGCGACCCGCCGGTCCCGTCCGACTTGCCCGCGCCGTCCGACTTGCCGATGCCCTGCACGCGTTACCCCCCGCGTTTTCGTAGAGTGTGGGCGTGGTTTCACTGATCACCCAAGGTAACTCGTCCGATCCGCAGGGACGGCCGTTCATCCGGCGTCGCTGGGAGCCGTGGGCGGCCATGGTGGGAGTCATCGCTCTGATCTGCGTCGGCGTGTGGTTCAAGGCGCTGACGACGACCGAGAGTGACCAGGGCGCCATGGCCTGCAACTCCCCCAGCCCCGCCTCGAGCACGTCGGCGGCCAAGCCCGCCCCACTCGGGGAGCGGGTGTCGAACTCGCGCTTACGCGATGTGGAGCCGGCCGCCCTGGCGTCGTCGAAGGTGCGCGTCTTCAATGCCAACAACCAGCGCGGTCAGGCCGCGCACGTGGCCTCGGAGCTGGGCGATCTCGGATTCGCCAGTGCGCCGGACGTGCAGATCGGCAACGACCCGGTCTATGTGAACGGTGATCTGGAGTGCACCGGGCAGATTCGCTTCGGCGTGAAGGGGCGACCCGCGGCGGCGTCGGTGCAGCTGGTCATGCCGTGCGCCGAGCTGATCGAGGATCAGCGCCAGGACGACACCGTGGATCTGGTGCTGGGCACGCTGTTCCGCGATATCCGGCCCGGAACGGATGCCGAGGAGGTGCTGAAGTCGCTGAAGAACCCGACGCCGGGCACCGCGCCCGCGATCGCCCCGAAGCTGCTGGAAGCCGCGCGACACGCGAAGTGTTGAGAATCTCTTTCGTGCGGGCCCGGCTCTGAGTCGGCGGGGCATCGCGAAACTCGTACCGGCACAACGGTATATACGACTCGGAATAACGGAATCGCCGCGAACCTTCGGTCGCGGCGATTCGTTTTGCTTGGTTTGTTCGGTTGGTCTCCTATGTCCGGAGCTGTTCAGTCCCCTGTCACGGAACCGGGATAGGGGCGGTGACATCCAGGCGCTTGAACAGACCGAACAGTTCGTCAGCGATGCCGGGCGCGGCGGCCGACACCAAATCGCCTGCCGCGCCCGGCGAGTCGGGCGCGGGCGGCAGAATCAGGCGCGCGCCCGCCTCGGCCGCGATGAGCGCGCCCGCGGCCCAGTCCCACAGATTCAGGCCGTGTTCGTAGTAGGCGTCGGTGCGGCCCTCGGCTACCGCGCACAGATCCAGGGCGGCCGAACCGAAGCGCCGGATGTCGCGAATGTGCGGAAGCACCTGCGCCACCAGTGCGCCCTGGCGGGTGCGGCGCTCGGTCGCGTAGGCGAAGCCGGTCGCCACCAGCGCCATCGACACCTCCTCGACCGGGTTGGCCCGCAAGGCGATCGGGGTGCCGCCGGGGGCCGCGCCGCCGGGGCTGGAGTCGGCGCGGTGCGCCCCCTGGCCCAGCCCGGCGCTGAAGGTGACCGCGTGCGCCACATCGGCGACCGCGCCCGCGACCGGACGGCCGCCGCGCAGCGCGGCCACCGACACCGAGTAGGACGGGATGCCGTAGAGGAAGTTGACGGTGCCGTCGATGGGATCGACGATCCAGTGCACCAGGTTCGGATCGTCGGCCAGGCTGCCGCCGTCCTCCTCGCCCACCACGGGCTCGCCGGGGCGCAGGTCGGCGACCAGTTTGCGGACCAGTTGCTCGGTCTCGGTGTCGACGATGGTGACCGGGTCGGTGGGTGTGCTCTTGGATTGCACGACGTCCGCGGCGCGCGCGTGCGGGCCGAAGACCTCGGGGCGGCGGGCGCGCACGTGGGCGGCGGCGGTCTCGGCGAGATAGACGGCGACTCTGCGCAGTTCCGCTATGTCGGAGCGGAGTTCGGCTATGTCGGAGTTGTCGGGGTTCGCGGTGGCGGGGACGGTGGGGGTGAAATTCGATTCCGGCACGAGCTCCATCGCAGCACAGATCCGGCATCGCTCGCATTAGGCTTGTCGTGCACGACACAGCTCATCGGCCGGGGAGCTGCGACTTTCCGGCAAATCATTCTGAGGAACGAGGAGTGGTCCATGTCCGATCCTGGGCACGCGTTCGGCATCGATATCGGTGGCAGCGGCGTGAAGGGGGCCGAAGTCGATCTCGCCACCGGTGAGCTGTGCTACGAGCGCATCAAGATCGAGACACCGCATCCGTCCACCCCGAACGCGGTCGCCGAGTCGGTGGCCAAGGTGGTCGCGCAGTCCGGCTGGTCGGGTCCGGTCGGCATCACCATGCCGAGCGTGGTGCTGCACGGGCAGATCCGCACGGCCGCCAATATCGACAAGACATGGATCGGGATCGACGCCCGGCATCTGTTCTCGGTGGCGCTGGGCGGGCGCGAGGTGACCGTCCTCAACGACGCCGACGCCGCGGGCATGGCCGAGGACCGCTACGGCGCGGCAAAGGATCTCGACGGCTTGGTAATGCTGCTCACCTTCGGCACCGGGATCGGATCGGCCGTGATGTACAACGGCGTGCTCATGCCCAACAGCGAGCTCGGGCACATCGAGGTCGACGGGCGCGAGGCCGAGCACCGGGCCGCGGCCTCGGTCAAGGATCGGGTCGGCATGACCTATCCGGAATGGGCGCGCGAGGTGTCCAAAGTGCTGGTCACCTTGGAGAATCTGTTCTGGCCGAACGTCTTCGTGGCCGGTGGCGGCATCAGCCGCGACTACCAGGAGTGGATTCCGTTGCTCAGCAACAGAACCCCCGTGGTGCCCGCCGTGCTCCGCAATACCGCGGGCATCGTCGGAGCGGCGATGGCGGTGTCGGGCGGTATCGCGCCATAAGTAAGCTGGTTCGATCGTTACAATGGAACACATGCCCGGCGGTAGGCCGGAAACCGACACCGGCACGAGAGCCGGTTTACCCCCCGACAGAACCGCTCCGCCGGAATTTCACTCTGGCGTGACGCCGCACGAGACCGTCACGAAAGGGCGTACGTGGTAGCCACGAATACCCGAGAGACCGCCGCTTCGGCCGAAGCCGCCGACTCAGCAGACACCACCGCAGCACGGCCGGTCAAGAAGGCTGCCGCCAAGAAGGCTCCGGCCAAGAAGGTCGCTGCCAAGAAGACCGCGGCGAAGAAGACCGCGGCCAAGAAGGCCACCAAGGCCACCGCCAAGAAGACGGCGGCCAAGAAGGCCTCGCCGAAGAAGGCCGCCGAGCCCGGCGCCGAGGGCGCAGAGGGCGACGAAGTCCTCGACGACGAGTCGTTGGAACTCGACGATCTCGATGATCTCGAAATCGACGAGGACGACCTCGGCGAGGACGAGGAGATCGTCGACGAGGACGAAGAGGAGGAGGCCGGGGAGGGCGCGGCCGTCGCCGCCGCCCCCGCCGCCGAGGGCGAGGAGGCCGAAGAGGCCGAAGAGCCGTCGGAGAAGGACAAGGCCTCCGGCGACTTCGTCTGGGACGAAGAGGAATCCGAGGCGCTGCGCCAGGCGCGCAAGGACGCCGAGCTCACCGCCTCCGCCGACTCGGTCCGCGCCTACCTCAAGCAGATCGGCAAGGTCGCGCTGCTCAACGCCGAGGAGGAGGTCGAACTCGCCAAACGCATCGAGGCCGGCCTCTACGCCACGGAGAAGCTGCGCGAATTCGCCGACAAGGGCGAGAAGCTGCCCGTGCAGTCGCGCCGCGACCTGCAGTGGATCATGCGCGACGGCAACCGCGCCAAGAACCACCTGCTGGAAGCCAACCTGCGACTGGTCGTCTCGCTCGCCAAGCGCTACACCGGCCGCGGCATGGCGTTCCTGGACCTCATCCAGGAAGGCAACCTCGGTCTGATCCGCGCCGTCGAGAAGTTCGACTACACCAAGGGCTACAAGTTCTCGACCTACGCGACATGGTGGATCCGCCAGGCCATCACCCGCGCCATGGCCGACCAGGCCCGCACCATCCGCATCCCCGTCCACATGGTCGAAGTCATCAACAAACTCGGCCGCATCCAACGCGAACTCCTCCAGGACCTGGGCCGCGAGCCCACCCCCGAAGAGCTCGCCAAGGAAATGGACATCACGCCGGAAAAGGTGCTGGAAATCCAGCAGTACGCCCGCGAGCCCATCTCCCTGGACCAAACCATCGGCGACGAAGGCGACTCCCAACTCGGCGACTTCATCGAAGACTCCGAAGCCGTCGTCGCAGTAGACGCAGTCTCCTTCACCCTCCTACAGGACCAACTCCAGTCGGTCCTGGAAACCCTGTCCGAGCGCGAGGCAGGCGTAGTCCGCCTCCGCTTCGGCCTCACCGACGGCCAACCCCGAACCCTGGACGAAATCGGCCAGGTCTACGGCGTAACCCGAGAACGAATCCGCCAAATCGAATCCAAGACCATGTCCAAACTGCGCCACCCCAGCCGCAGCCAGGTCTTGCGCGACTACCTGGATTAGCGATTCACGCATGATTGGGCCTCTGGGCTGCAGCTCAGAGGCCCAATCTCGTGTCTGAATCCAACGGTGTTCACAACATGCTGTTTCGTATCAGCTGTTGCCGGTGTCGGCGCTGTAGTTCGAACAGTTCGGCATCGGAGTGGCGGGTCCAGTCGCCTTTGGGGGTGAATTTGGGGCGGAGCGCGCGAATCTGGTCCGCACACCGGAGCACCTCCGCCTCGAGCGCACGTGAATCCGAGCAGCCGGGCCATAGTGGCGACACGGTGATCGAATGGATCGCCTGCCGGTTTCCGGACATGGATACGACCGCCTTGCCGTACTGGGTGGCGGCTCCGCGGACCAGGTAGTCGCCGTCTGATTGGAGGTCGTCGTGCACCCGGCAGTATTTGTTCCAGGTGGGGGTCTCCAGCAGCATGATCGCCTGCTCCCGGGCGGATAGGTACCAGCCGTCAGCGGAGCCGTTCGCGGCGGAGTGCCGACCGTGGTGTTCGTTCAGGGCCTGCGAGTACGCCTCGAACAGCTCGCGACCGACCTCTTTCGGCGGTACTCGATCCCGCCAGTCGGAACTGAGTTCCAGGCGGGTCGGCAACCTGCTGCCATCCAATATCATGGCGACGAACGGACCCGCGGACCCGGCCGAGAACGGAACGACAGACAGGGCCCGACTCGGTTCGGTAGACGGTGACGCCGATACCGCGAAACTCGATTCCTGTTGCAGCGGTAGCGAAGTCACGTTCACCGTGACCGAGACCGAGACGGCCACTGTCGATTTCCGGTCGTCGGCATAGTCGTCGACGTGTCTGATCACCATGACGAATCCAACCTCTGCACAGCCACTTATCGGCGCACCGTATCAGATCTCGAAGCGGCTCGGACGAAGCCGGTTCCGGACGACGCCAAGTCAACCGCGATGCGGATCGACGGAGGCGTCTTCAGTTGTCGGTCAAAGAATTTGGGCGAGTTCACGCTCGAGGCTCACCTCGACGACCTCGGGTCAGCACAGCATCCGACCGGCGCTGCGAATCACAGGTAGTGGCAACAGAACTCGGTGTCTTGCAGTCATCTACGGGCCTGGGATTCAGCAGGGTGGACATTGTGCTCGAATCCGCGCCGTATACGACCGAATGTATTCGGTGCCGATCCTCGGTTGAATCGGCTGTCACCGAGGTCCTCGGAGAGGACGCTCGGTGGTGGAATCTCGAAGGAACGTGCCCGGAATGCGGGAACATCTGGGAGGAGAGCGGTTACGAACTCCCGCCACCGGGTTTCCGTGAAGCAATCCTGGCTTCGAACGGATCAACCGTTATTCGGGTCGAGGCCGACAGCGTCTCGACAGCGGCGGTCATGCGCGTCCTTCGCCTTGTCGAATCCTTCTCGCTCGCGGAGGCACGGGCCAAGGCCGATGAGCTCCGAGCGACCGGGCTGCAGG
Source organism: Nocardia seriolae NBRC 15557 (assembly GCF_007990715.1). Lineage (GTDB taxonomy): Bacteria > Actinomycetota > Actinomycetes > Mycobacteriales > Mycobacteriaceae > Nocardia > Nocardia seriolae. The sequence goes on from NZ_BJWY01000039.1 coordinate 26,458, forward strand.
GGACCCGGGTTCCTGGGTGATCCGAAACCCGGCGATGTGGTGGTTTTCGTGGGGCCGACGGAGGCCTGGAACCACGGCCGGGGCAAGAAGACCTTCGTCGCGCGGGTGGTCGCGGTGGGTGGACAAACCGTGCAGTGTTGTGACACTCAGGGACGCGTTCTGGTGGACGGCAAGCCGCTCGACGAACCCTATGTCGAGCCGCGGCGGAACAACCCCTTCGATCCCTCCCATCCTGACATCCGATTCAATCTCGGCGGTCGCGCCTTCGGCCCGGTGAAGATCCCGACGGCAACCTCTGGGTCATGGGTGACAACCGGCGAGAGGCAGCCGACTCGCGCTACCACAGCGAGGACGAGTTCCAGGGCACCATCCCGGTGGCCGACGTGCGCGGCAAGGTCATGAACGTCGGATAGCTGCCGGAGGTCCGGACTCGGCCCGGGTGCGGTGCACTGCTGGTTTCCCGGTGTGGAACGGTCCGGGCCCGAAGGGACCTGACAGCGGACCGGGAGATCTCAGTGGGGTCGGTTGAACCAGGCTCCGGCACTGCGCTGGGAGAGCAGGACGACGATGGCGATGCTGGCGGCCAAGCCGAGGAAGCCGGGAGGCTGTTTGCTCGCCATGCCGCCGAGGCCCCAGAGAATTCCGAAGCTCGCGAAGATGATTGCGGCAATCCGCAGGCCGTTGCCGTTCACGGTGTAGCCGAAGGCGAAGAGCGCCAGGAAGAACGCGGGGAGGAAGCCCGCGACGAGCGCTCCGCACAATTCGGGTTTGCCCAGGACCCCCGCGAGCACGGACAGGCCGATCCCCAGTCCGCCGAACAGCCAGGAGATGATCTGCGCCGCGCGCACCGGTCCCGGCATTGTCGTGGGATAGGGCGGAAGCTGCCCGTAGGGGTGGTAGCCGTATGGGCCGTGGCCGCCGGGCATCGGCCAGGTGGGCGGATAGTGTCCCGGCGGGCCGTACGGTGCGGCCGGATACGGCTCGTAGCCCTGGTGTGGCAGGCCCTGATCGTTCACCGCGTTTGCGTGATCATCCATTGGGATCCGTCCCCCTTTTCCCGTTCCGGCTGTTTCCTCGCCGGATCCTTCAGCGTCGAAGGGTACTGAATGCTGCGGCACGTTGTGGGCGAGGTCGTTTCGGTGGCGGCACCGACCGATCAACCGCACAGCGGCGCTGGGGCTGGGAGTGACCGGTTCGGCCGCCGCTGATCGCGGCCGGTCGGGGTGATTCGCGGGGCCGCCACGCACCGGGAGCCGCAGGTCCCAAGAGTTGCACGAACGTACTGTTATCTTGGCGCGCATGCGGCTACTTACCGTTCTGACCTGCATATTCGCCATTGCCGGGATGACTGCCGGTGGCAGCTCGGCGGAACCGGTGGATATCGCGGCAGCGACCCAGTCGATTCGGCTCGATGTCGGCACGGTCGGCGGGACGCCCCGGCTCACCTTGCCGGTCACCATCGGGTCCCGGACGCTGACGGTCATGGTCGATACCGGATCGACCGGGTTGCGGGTGATGGCCGACAAACTCGATCCCGCCGATGTGACCCTGGTGGATCCGGCGGAGGACTACGGATACGGCAGTGGCACCCGCCTGATCGGGGACATCGTGTCGGCTACGGTGTCGATCGGACGCTGGAAGACCGCCACTCCCATCGAATTCGAGCAGGTCACCAAGACGGTCTGCAGCAAGCAGAAGCCGAACTGCCCGGCGGCCAACGGGGGTAAGCCGACGATGTTCGGCGGTACCTATGACGGAATCATCGGGCTGGGTACGAATACCGACAGTGGGATCGGCAATCCGCTGTGGAATCTGCCGCGGGGAATCGGGCGGCGGTGCGCCGTTCATTACGATCCGGCGGGGACCAGCCGCCTGCTCCTCGATGTACCCGAGAAGGGCTTCTCGCGGGCCCTGATGCCCGCACCCGAGAGCCCGCCGGACGCGGGACAGCAGCCGTCGCGTCCGTCAACGGTGGAGGGGTGCTTCGAGATGACGGGACTGCCGAACGGAAAGTTCTGCGGCCCAACATTGTTCGACACCGGCGCGCCGGGCATCCGTATCCAGCTGCCGCCGGGCAATACCGCCTACGCCGGTCCCGTCGCCACCGGCACCGACATCACGCTGACCGCCGGGCAGCCGACCTGGTCGACCGATCTGCGGACCGGTCCGGACCTGCACGCCCGCATCGATTCCGGTCCCGGTGCCCGGTCGCTGGCCGGGCTCGTTGTCTTCGCCGAGAACGACATCCGCTTCGACTTGGATTGCGGCACGGTCGGATTCCGCAGTCACTGAGGCAGCCGACTATCCGGCGTTTATCCGGAGACACGTGGGGTGGGCGTAGGTTCGGCAGGCATTTCGAGCTACCACACTCTGGGGGCCGACGCGGCGGGGAACGAGAAGAACGCGCCCATCGCCGGGACCATCGCCATCACCGGCGGGATCATCTTCGCCTCCGCGGTCACCACGCTGGCGGTCGTGGGCCGCAGGAACGCCGAGGACGAGGAACCCGATCCGGACCTGCCGCCGATCGTCGACTACATTCCCGAATCGACTCCGCGATTCGGGACGTGATGAGCGCCGCCAGCTCGGCCGGGCGTTCCTCCGGGACCCAGTGGGTGGCGTCTAGGACCTCGTGGGCGAAGGGCGCCCGCACGTAGCGCGCGGTGAGTTCGGCATTCTTCGGGTGCATGAACGGGTCTCGCGTGCTCGAGACGTGTGTGGTCGGGACGGTCACCAGGCGTGAAGCCTGCCGCGGGCCGCTGATGAGCATGGCGCGATACCAGTTGATCGAATACTTCAGCGCTCCGGAATCGACGATGTCGTGGCGAATCCGGTCGAACTGCTCGGCGTCCATGCCGGACGCGGCCACGGCCCGGTCGAGGCGCTCGGGGTGGGCCGGGTCGGAGACGGCGCGAAAGACCCTGGAAATCAGCAGCTCCGGCAGCCACGGGACCTGGAACAGCACCATGTAGAAGGTGCGGAAGAACTGCGTCGTGGTCAGCATGGTGCGCATGAAGGCCATGGGGTGGGGCACCGAGACCGAGGTCAGCGTGCGCACCAGTTCCGGGTGGGCGGCGGCGGTGGACCAGACGACGGCGGATCCCCAGTCGTGGCCGACCAGGTGCACCGGGTCGCCGCCCAGCGCCTCGATCAGTGCCACGGCGTCCCCTACCAGCGCGCTCATGCGATAGGCGTACCGGCCCGGCGGGCGGGCTCGCGGCGAGTAGCCACGCTGATCCGGAGCGATTGTGCGGTAACCACTTTCGTGGAGGTACGGCGTGAGCCGCGACCATTCGGCGGCTGTCTGCGGCCAGCCGTGCAGCAGCACGATCGGGATGCAGTCGATGGGCCCCTCGTCGACCACGTCGAAGGTGAGGCCGTCGTTGGTGAAGGTGGTCAGCCGAGCAGTCATCTGTTCCCCGAGGTTTCTGTGCAGTGTAGGCGTGTCATCGAGTACGGCTTCGTGGTGGTGCACACCTCGCTGACCGCGGCCCGGCTGTCGGTGTCCGACAGCCGGTTTGCCCGGGGTGCGGGCGAACTCGTTTTCGCACCGCCGATGCGCTACCGGCCGTGAGGCGAAGGATGCTCGCCGAATTGGGTGCCGCGTGATAACCAGCACCATTGCGCCGCCGCCGCTCTGACCGGCGGAGCACCCGGCACCAGGGCGAAAAGCCCACGTGCACACGACATTCTGGCAAACCCGGGTTGCCGCTTCCAGCAAGAATCTCCCAGCCGGAAGTAATTTAGATAAAACATCCCCTTTCAATTTCCCAATCCGAACCTTGCCCGGTAGTGTGCCCCCGTCACGTCTGCGATGACGAAACCCCCTGTTCTGGCAATGGAGTTCGTGTGCTGGAAATTCACCACTTCAGCTATGGGTGGGTCACCCCCGTCCTGGCTTACATCATGTCCGTCACCGGATCGCTGCTCGGTCTGCGGTGTACGGCGCGCGCCCGGAGCGGGGACGGACGCAACGGCTGGCTCATCTCCGCTGCGGTCGCCATCGGCGGCACCGGCATCTGGGTCATGCATTTCGTCGCCATGCTGGGCTTCAGCATCCACGGCGCGGTGATCCGCTACAACGTGCCGCTCACCCTGCTCAGCGTGGTGATCTCGATAACCGTGGTCTGGGGCGGGCTGTTCATCGTGGCGCGCGAGCCCTTCGGCAAGCTGTCGCTCTTCGCGGGCGGCGCGGTCACCGGACTCGGTGTCGGGGCCATGCACTACTCGGGCATGTACGCCATGAGGTCCGACGCGATGATCGGATACGACGCCACCATCGTCACGCTGTCCATGGTGATCGCGGTGGTCGCGGCCACCGTGGCGCTGTGGTTCACACTGGTCATCACCGGTATCTGGGCCACCATCGGCGCGGCGCTGATCATGGGCGTGGCGGTGTGCGGAATGCACTACACCGGCATGGCCTCGATGAGCGCGCACCGCATGGACAACCCGGTCGCCCCGCACGGCGCCGGCGCCATGGAACTGCTGGCCCCGCTCATGATCTCGGTCAGCATGGTGACGCTGGTGCTGCTCATCCACGTGGGCCTCACCGAGGTGGACGAGCGCGCCATGGTGCCCGAACCGGCGCGGCCGCAACCGGAATCGGCCGCGGCCTGGTCGCTGCGATCCGCCGCGCCGACCCCGGAGGCGTACGACTACGGACACGACGAGCCCGGGCAGACCGACTACCGCACCGCCGGTTACTACCCGCCCGCCGCCGACTATCCGGTCCCGGGCCGGCACGCGGCGACGGCGCCCGAACATCCGCGGCCCGGCCAGTATCAGCCCGCCGCCGTCGGCCCGGCGGTGCGCCGTGATCGGAATCCGGGTCCGCGCCAGCGCACTCACCGCTAGTCATAGCGGACCGGGCTCGACTGTGGCCCGAATCCGAACCGAGCCGGGACAACTGAGAATTGCTGCCCCGGTTCGCTGAGAAACCCGGCCGGGTATTCGACATTCGGGCATCGCGGCAGCAAACTGTCTGCCGTGGAGCACCATCAGCTGGAGTTGATCTTCGCGGTCCTGTTCGCGACGATTCTGGCCCAGCCGCTCGGACGGCGGCTGGGCCAGGCTCCGGCTGTCCTCATGACCGGATTCGGCGTGGTGCTCGCCCTCATCCCGCAGGTTCCCGAGATCCACATCGATCCCAAACTGATCCTGCCGCTGGTGCTGCCGCCGCTGCTGTACGCGGCCGCACGGCGCACCTCCTGGCGGACCTTCGCCGAGAATTGGGGTGCGATCAGCCTGCGGGCGGTGGTGCTGGTCATCGTCACCACGGCGGCCGTGGCCTGGGCCTTCCACCTCTGGTATCCGGCCGTCCCGATCGGTGCGGCGGTCGCGCTCGGGGCGCTGGTCGCCCCGCCGGATCCGGTGGCGGTGTCGGCGCTGGCGGGCAGGCTGGGGCTGCCCCGGCGGCTGGTCGCGGTGCTCGAGGGCGAGGGGCTGTTCAATGACGTGACCGCGATCGTGCTGTACACCGCCGCGGTCACGGCGGTGGTCACCGGAAAGTTCTCGGCCTGGGGCGCTTTCTTGGATTTCCTGGTGTCGGCGCTGGTCGGGGTGCTGGTGGGCGTGGTGCTGGGGTGGGCGGGCAACAAGCTCATGGTGTGGGTGGAGTTCGCGCCGTGCCGTGTCGCGCTGGGGCTGCTGTTGCCGTTCGCGGCCTACGGGATCTCCGAGTCGTGGGGCGGGTCGGCGGTGCTGGCGGTGCTGGTGTGCTCGCTGTATCTCACCGAAGCCGCAACCGATTTCAGTGACAGCGACTATCGGCTGATCGGCGACTCCTTCTGGGAGATCACCGAAATGCTGGTCACCGGTTTCGCTTTCGGGCTCATCGGGCTGGAGCTGAGCACGGTGCTGCGTGACGTCGGGCCCGACTGGGGCCGGTTCCTGGGCGGGGCGGCGGTGGTCATCGCGGTGGTGGTCGGGCTGCGACTGGTCTGGCTGCTGTGCACCACCGCGATCTTCCAGCGCTGGTGGCGCACCCGCGAGATGGACGAGCCCTACACCTGGCGCGAGACCCTTGTGACCTGGTGGGCGGGGATGCGCGGGGTGGCCACCGTGGCGCTGGCACTGGCCATTCCGTTCACCACCGATGACGGCGAACCGTTCCCGGGCCGCACCGAGATCCTGTTCACCGCGTTCGCGGTGGTGCTGTTCACGCTGCTGTTGCAGGGCCCGACCCTGCCCGCGGTCGTCCGCGCGACGGGGGTGCACGCCGACACCGGCACCGAGCGCGCCATGGAACTCCAGCTGTGGACGCGGGTATTGCAGGCCGAACTGGCGCGGCTCAAGGAGATCGCGCAGTCCGAGCAGCTGCCCGACGAGATCTACGACCGGCTGCGCACCAGCTTCGAACGCCGTCTGGCCCAAGCGGACCCGGAGGCGGCCGACAGCACTGCCCGCTCGAGCACCGACCGCACCATCGCGTTCACCAAGAAGATGCGGGGCATCAGCAACGAGGTGCTCGAAGCCGGGCGGGCAGAAGCCCTCGCGGCACGGCGTGAGCCGGGAATCCCACCGGACGTGGTGGACCGGGTCATGCGCCGCCTGGATCTGCGCGGAACCGGCTGACCCGCACTACCCGGCGGCCCGGAGACGGCCGCTGACCGGCCCGGTCACCGGGCTCGCCAGGATCGCGACGAATTCGCGCAGGAAGGACTTGCGCAGCAGCAACCGCGCGGTCCGCGCACCGGTCACCTGAACGTTCAGTCCCAGCCGCCGCGCCAGCCGTGCGGTACGCAGCACGTGAAAGTCGCTGGTCAACACCGTCATTCGCACCGCCGTGGGATCGAACCCGCGACACCGCAATTCCCGCGCGGTGAACCGCAGATTCTCCTCGGTATTGCGAGACCGATCCTCCCGCACCATGACCTCACCCGAAATCCCCTGTGCCTCCAGGTAATCCACCATGGCCGCAGCCTCGGGCACAGTCTCCCCACCACCCTGCCCGCCGGAAACCACCATCAGCGGCGCCCCGCCCAGCCCCCGCTCCACCCCGAATACCTCAACCCCGCGGTCGAGCCTCCGCTTCAGCATCGGCCCAACCCGGTTGTGCCGCAGCCGACACCCCAATACGACGACCACCTCGCTCCCCGGCCGAGGCACCCGTCGCCCCACACTCACGGTGTACCCGGCAAACGCAACGAACCCCACCGCCACACCCGACCCGAGCACCCCCGCTGCCACGCCCCACCTCTTCATCCCGCTCCCCCACCGGTCAGCGGCGATCTGACAGCAACCAGCAATCGGCCCATGCGACCGACCCTAGCCAAACACCCCCATCGCCCGACGCCCACCCACTGCCCGCACTCGTCGAGTGACACATTCTGGAGGCGCACCGGGCTTCCACTCCAGAATGTGCCACTCGACGCATGGCGAGCGGAGGAACTGGGCGCTTCGGCGATGGGTCTTCGACAGCCGCGCGCGGCGGCACGGCGTCAGCTCGGATCCGAGGTGTCCAGCAGGAGTCGGGGCGGGATGTCGGCGGGGGCGGGGGTGGTGGGGGTCGCGTCGAGGATGAGCGGCTCCGCTTCCGGATGCCTACCGAGGGAAGGGGTTGCGGATGCCGACGGGGCGAGCGGCTGGTTGGTGGAGGTGTCCTTCAGCTCGACGCCGGAGCGACCCAGGCGGTGGGCGCCGTCGACGAGGCCGGTGGCGACCTGGGCGGCGCGCAGGTACGAGAGGCCCTCCGGGGGATGGATATTGGAGATGCAGTTGCGCTCGGAGTCGGCGCGGCCGGGGCGGGGGTGGTGGGTGAGGTAGATGCCGAGGCTGTCGGCTACCGAGAGTCCGGGGCGTTCGCCGATGAGGACGAGCACCGTCGTCACGCCGAGGGCCGCGGCGATGTGGTCGCCCAGGGCCACGCGCGCCTGGGTGGCGATGACGGGCGGGGCCAGGGTGTATCGGTCGCCGAGCGATTCCATCAGCGCGGCCAGCATGGGAATACCGTGGTTGGCAAGCGCGTATGGCGAAAGCCCGTCCGCCAGTACGAAACCCACGTCCGCCCCGCTGTACGGCAATGCCGACAGCACCTCCCCGGCCTCTTGCCCGGGACCGCTCCCCGCATCCGCCCCCGCATGCGCGGCTGACCCGGGTCCGGACCAGATTGTGCGCCCTGCAACGGAATTCGCCGCCGGATTGCGCGCGGGGTCGGCCGGTTCGACGCCTCCGGGCAGCCGCCCGAGATCAGGCCGACGCAGATACTCCGACCGATCCGCGGCCAGGCTGCGCACATGCACCGGCTCCCCCAGCCCGAGCCCGGCCACCTCCGCGGCCAATGCCGTGACGTCCAGGGGTTTGTGCACCGCGTCCCGCGCGGCAGCGTGCGCCGCCCGGAACTCCAGCACCTCCGCCGTCGGCAGCGCGTCCCCGGCCCGCCCGAGCCCGATCCGCGCCTGAGTACTGCGCCGCAGCCCATCCCAGAATGCCTGCACGGCAGCCCCTTCGGCCCGAAACGCGGGACGCAGCGGTTCACTCATACTCAAAGCTCCTCCTCGAATCTCCACACCGGCACAACGCAATCCATCGCCTGTCCGCGGGTTTGCGGCGGGGCGGGGGTCATGCGGCACCCTTGGCGGCGGTGAGGGCGTGGAGCGGGGAGGAAAGGGGTTCGACCTCGCGGATGCGGCCGTGGGGATCGAGCATGCCGAGGTGGTCGAGCCAGGCGGCGAACTCGGGGGCGGGGGTTAGGTTCAGGACTTTTCGGGCGTAGAGGGCATCGTGGTAGGCGAGGGATTGGTAGCCGAGCATGACGTCGTCGGCGCCGGGGACGGCGATGACGAAGGCGCAGCCCGCGGCGCCGAGGAGGGTCAGCAGGGTGTCCATGTCGTCCTGGTCGGCTTCGGCGTGGTTGGTGTAGCAGACGTCGACGCCCATGGGCAGGCCCAGGAGTTTGCCGCAGAAGTGGTCTTCGAGCCCGGCCCGGATGATTTGTTTTCCGTCGTAGAGGTATTCGGGGCCGATGAAGCCGACGACCGTGTTGATCAGCAGCGGGTCGAGGTCGCGGGCCACGGCGTAGGCGCGGGTCTCGAGGGTCTGCTGGTCGACGGGGCGGCCGCCGGTCCCCAGGTGCGCGCCCGCGGAAAGCGCTGAGCCCTGGCCGGTTTCGAGGTACATTACATTGTCGCCGACGGTGCCGCGCCGCAGCGACCGGCCCGCCTCGTTGGCCTCGCGCAGCAGCGAGATGTTCACGCCGAAACCGGAATTCGCGCCCTCGGTGCCGGCGATGGACTGGAACACCAGATCCACGGGGGCACCGGCCTCGATCAGGCCGAGGGTGGTGGTGACGTGGGAGAGCACGCACGACTGGGTCGGGATGTCGAAGCGCTGGCGGACCTCGTCGAGCAGGTACAGCAGATCCGCGGTGGCCTGCGGGGAGTCGGTGGCGGGATTGATGCCGATGACCGCGTCACCGCAACCCAGCAGCAGCCCGTCCAGCACCGCCGCGGCAATGCCGCGCGGGTCGTCGGTCGGGTGATTGGGTTGCAAGCGGGTGGCGAGGGTGCCGGGCAGCCCGACCGTGGTGCGGAAGCCGGCCCGCACCCGCACCGCGTGCGCCACCGCGATCAGATCCTGGTTCCGCATGAGTTTGCTGACGGCCGCGACCATTTCGGGCGTCAGCCCGGGCGCGACCGCCGCGAGGGTGGCCGCGGCGTCGGGGGTCGCGGCCACGGCCAGCAACCAGTCCCGCAGTCCGCCCACGGTGAGATGCGAAATCGCCTGGAACGCAACGCGGTCGTGACTGTCGATGATCAACCGCGTGACCTCGTCGGTCTCGTACGGCACCACCGCCTCGGTGAGGAACACGGTCAGCGGCACCTCGGCCAGCGCCCACTGCGCCGCCGCCCGCTCGGCGTCGGAATGCGCCGCGCACCCGGCCAGTTCGTCGCCGCTGCGCCGCGGGGTGGCCTTGGCCAGCAGGTCGACCAGACCGTCGAAGGTGTAGGTGGTGCCGCCCAGGCGCTGGTGGAAGATCACCTCTCCGATGGTCCGGGCCCATGTTGCTGCGGTGTAACCGCCGTTTTCCCCGGGGATTAATGCGCGTTACGCGTGCCGGAGCACGCGGCGGCCCGGTGCGGTCCGGGAGCGGCCCGTGACCTCGGGATACCATGGCGAAATGGCATTGGGCACCTATCAGCCGCCCTGGCTGCGCACCATCGATCTGGACGCGGAGGTGCGCGCCCTGCGCGTCTGGTGGCAACAGCCGCAGCGGCTGCGGCGCGCCATCGGGGCCTACCGCGATCTGCTGGCGGTCACCCCGGCGTGCATCGCGTATGCCTTCACCCTGTTCATCACCTGGTGGACGCTGCGCGGGGCCAGCGACATCGTCGGGCGACGGCTGATCTTCTCGGCGTCGACGAATCTGCGGAACATGCAGAAGGATCCGATCCAGGTGCTGGTTGCCTCGGCCTTCTGGACCGACGGCGGCTTCCCGTGGGGCGACATCCTCATCCTGATCACACTCATGGCGCTGGCCGAACGCTGGCTGGGTTCGCTGCGCTGGATTCTGGTGGTCGCCACCGGGCACGTGGGCGCCACCCTGATCACGGTGCTGGGCATCGCGCACAAGATCGACCGGCAGCTGATCCCGACCCGGGTGGCCTTCGCCTCGGATGTCGGCCCCAGCTACGGGATCTCGGCCATGCTGGCGGTGCTCACCTTCCGGTTGCGCGGCCCGGCCCGCTGGCTGTGGGCGCTGTGCATGCTGGTCTGGTACGGCTGGGGCGTCTACAACGGGCGCACCTTCACCGATTACAGGCACTTCTTCGCGCTGCTCATCGGATTCACGGTGGGCGCGATCGCGGTGGCGCTCTCGCACCGCCTGATCGCGGCGCGAGAGCGGAAGACGCTGCGGAATTCGGCCCCGTCCCAGCCGAATTCCGCCGGGGCAGTGCCGGATTCAGCCGGGGCAGTGCCGGATTCAGCCGGGGCAGTGCCCGATTCAGCTGGGGACCGGGTCGCTGCGCCCGCGGTCGCGCTGAACGAGGCGGATGACGGGCTCGACGACGCGCGCCGCGACCGGGCCGAGCACGGCCATCATTAGCACGTAGGCCGAGGCCAGCGCGGCCAGCCGCCCGTCCACCCCGCCCAGCGAAACCGCAAGCCCGGCAATGACGATGGAGAACTCGCCGCGCGCCACCAGCGCCGCGCCCGCGCGCGCCCGGCCCATCCGGCGAATGCCCTGCCGGGAGGCCGCGAACCAGCCGGTGGCGATCTTGGTCAGCGCGGTCACCACCGCCAGCAGCACCGCCCAGCCCAGCACCGGCGGTATCGCCCGGGGATCGGTATTGAGTCCGAAGGCCACGAAGAAGATGGCCGCGAACAGATCTCGCAGCGGTTCGAGGAGTTTGGCCGCCTCGTGCGCCGTCGATCCGGAGATGGCGATGCCGAGCAGGAACGCCCCCACCGCCGCCGACACATTGAGCGCCGAGGCCGCGCCCGCCACCAGCAGCGCCGCGCCCAGCAGCTTGAGCAGGAAGACCTCCCGGTCGTCGCTGTCCACCACCGCCGAGACGTAGCGCCCGTAGCGCAGCGCCACGATGAGCACCACGGTGATCGCCACCAGCGCGATGGCCAGCGATCGCAGCCCGCTGGCGAAGCTCAGCGCGGCCAGCATCATGGTGAGGATCGGCAGGTACACCGCCATGGCCAGATCCTCGAACACCAGGATGGACAGGATGACCGGCGTCTCGCGGTTACCCAGTCGCCCGAGATCGTTGAGCACCTTGGCGACGATGCCGGAGGACGAGATATAGGTGACCCCGCCCATGGTGACCGCGCCGACCGCACCCCACCCCAGGACCAGCGCCACCACCACGCCGGGCGTGGCATTGAGGACGATATCGAGCACACCGGCCAGCCAGGACCGGCGCAATCCCGTCACCAATTCGGCGGCGGTGTACTCCAATCCGAGCAGCAGGAGCAGCAGCACCACGCCGATCTCACCGGCCAGGTGCCCGAATTCGGTGGCGGCCTGCATCTTCACGATGCCGCCGTCACCGAAGGCCAGGCCGCCCAGGAGATAGAGGGGAATCGGCGACATACCGAACCGGGCGGCCAGCCGGCCCAGCATGCCGAGCGCGAACAAGATCGCGCCGAGTTCGAACAGGGCTAGACCGGTCGAATCCACAGCGTCAGCCGTCGGCCAGGATGCGGGCGGCCGCGTCGAGCCCTTGCGGGGTGCCGACCACGACGAGGATGTCCCCGGAATCGAGTACCTGATCCGGTCCCGGTGACGGTTGCACCTGCCCCGCCCGCATGATCGCGACGATGGAGGCCTTGGTGCGGGTGCGCATGCCGGTCTCGCCGAGCCGGCGTCCCCGGTACGGCGAGCTCCCGCTGACGCTCAGCTGCCTGGTGGTGATCCCGGGTAGGTCTGAGTGTTCTTCTCGCAGTTGCTGCACCAGTTGCGGCGCGCCCAGCAGATTGGCCATCACCGCGGCCTCGTCCGGGGTCAGCGGCACCTGCGCCAGGCAGGCGTCCGGATCGTCGCGCTGCGACACGATGAGATCGATTCCACCGTCGCGGTGCGCCACCACCCCGATTCGCCGCCCCGATCTGACCTCGAAGTCCTTGCGCACACCGATACCGGGCAGGGCTGTCACGTCGACGTTCACGACGTCCAGATTAGGACAACCCGCCCGGATCCCCGGGAGCTACGTCCGGGCCGTGCTCAGTTCGCCTCGAGCGGGGCGAAGGTGCCGTCGGGGCCGGGGCGGAAGTCGGTCACCTCGAGCACCGCCGCCAGTGGCAGCGGGCCGTAGAGATGGGGGAAGCGCATGGACTGCGGGTCGGTGGGCACGCCCGGCTCCCATTTCACGGGTGCGCCGAGCCGGGCCGGATCCAGGTGCAGCAGTACGAGATCGGTGCGGCCGGCGAAGATCCGGTTGGCCGGGAGGTGGGCCTGGTAGGGCGCGGAGAGGTGGATGAAGCCGGTCTCCGGCAGGTCGGGGGTGCGGTATTCGCCTGCGGCGCGGGCGTTTTCCCATTCGGCCCGCGAGCAGATGTGCAGCAGGGTCGGCGGCGTCGTGTCCTGGTCGGTTCCCATGTGAGGGAAAGTTACCGAAACTCTCACACACAGTAAGTGAAGCGCTTATATTTCACTTCGCATCGGCCCGAGCCGATGCGAGCTACATGCGAGAGGTACATCAGATGGGCAAGATACAGCGGGCCGGCCTCGGCGTCGGCACGATCGGCGCAATGGCGACCGTGGCGGTGCTGGCGGCGCCGTCGGTCGGCGTCAACCAGGCGACGATCAAGTGGTACCCGACGACCTCGGGCAAGCACACCATCACCGCGAGCCAGCCGCTGAGCAGCAAGTCCATCGATGTCACCGTCTCCCCCGCCAACCCGCTGTCGTCCGGATCCGGCGGCGCGGGCTGCGCGGCCACCGGCGGCTCGTTCGGCTAGACCGACAGCGCCCGCGATACCCCCGGCCGATGCCGGGGGTATCGCCGGTATCGACCCGAATCGGCCGCGCGGCCCGAGATTCCTACGCGGGCGGGTCAATACGGCAGGGGCCGGGCCACGTGCGGCGAGATGTCGTTCACGCCCACCCGGACGGGCGCGAAGCGGCCGACGGCCCGCGCCGCGGCGGCGGTGTCGGCGGTCCAGACGCTCAGGCACGGACCGGCCGGGGAGCGGCGGGCCAGGTCGAAGGCCTCCCCCGCGTCGGCCACCCGCACCACCGGCAGCACCGGGCCGAGGGTCTGCTGGGTGAGCACCGACATGGTCGGATCGACGTCGGCGAGCACGGTCGGCTCGAAGGCGTGGTCCGTGCCGGTGCCGCCGCAGCGCAGCGTGGCACCCTTGAGCAGCGCGTCGCGCACCTGATCGCGGACCAGCTCCACCTGGGCGGCCGAGGTCATCACCCCGGTGCCCGGCTCGTCGCCGAGGATCGGGCCGAAGGCGGCGGCCTCGGACACCAGTTTGTCGAGAAAGGCGTCGTAGGCGGGTGTCTCGACGTAGACGCGCTCGACGCAATTGCAGCTTTGCCCGTTGTTCGCCAGCCCGCCGAGGGCAATGCCGGCGGCCGCCCGATCCAGATCGGCATCGGACAAAACGACCGCCGCGGACTTGCCGCCCAGGTCCAGGCAGCACGGGATCAGCCGGGCCGCGGCCCGCAGCGCCACCACCTTCCCGGTCTCCGCGCTTCCGGTGAAACGGACATAATCCACGCAATCCAGGACAGCGGGCCCGGCCTCGTGCCCGGTCACGGACTCGAAAACCGCTGGGGCCCCGATACTTCGCCACCCCCGGGTGAGGGCCCGCAGGGTGAGCGGCGTCTCCGAGGACGGCTTCACCACCACCGCGGCCCCCGACACCAGCGCGGGCACGGCATCGAAGGCGGCCAGTGCCAGCGGATATGTCCACGGCCCGAGCACCCCGACCACCGCACACGCCGATTGCGCCACGGCCAGCTGCATGGCCGCTCCCGGGCGCAGGGCGACCTGCGGGTGCCGTCCGCCCAGGAATTCCGCACCGTGCGCGCGATAGTGGTCGAGGGCATCGAGGGCCAGGCCGAACTCGGCATCGGCCTCCGACCCGGTCTTGCCGGTCTCCGCGCCCAGCAGCGCCACCAGCGCATCCCGATTGTCCAGCAACCAGTTTCGGAACAAGGTCAGCCAATGGATCCGACCGACCACCCCGAGCGAGTGCCAGAGCGCGGCATTGTCACGCAGCCGGTACACGGTGGCATGCACCCCGTCGGGCGTGTCGGTGGCAATGGTGTCGACCACCCGGCCGTCGGCGGGCGCGATCACGGTGAGCATGGGCGGGCGGCCCTTTCCGGCATCCGGCACCTGATGGTGTGAGTCTTGCGCCGTGCGCATGGATCTCACCGTATGGGTGAGGGTTTCGGCCGACCAGCTTCCAATGGGCCAGGAATCGGCGAATATGGGCCGTACCCAGGCAACTTACCGACGGGGAACGGTCATGCGGAAGCCCAAAGTTTGCGAGACTGCCTGAGTGAGCGAAGAGTTGGCGCCGCTGCGATCCATCTTCAGCACCGCGCTGGTGGTCGATTTCGCGCTGGGCCGCGGCATTCCGACGGCCACGGTGCTGCGGCACGCCGGCATCCGCGAGGCCGACCTGCACGACCCCTCGGCCGAAATCACCATGTCCCAAGAGTTCTGCGTGCTGCGCAATGTCGTGGCGGCCACCGACGACGAACCCGGCATGGGCCTGCTGGCCGGATTGCTGTGCCACCCGCCGTCCATGGGCGTGCTCGGCTTCGCGCTCATGAGCAGCTCGAATCTGCGGCACGCCATGGATATCGCGCTGCGCTACGCGGACCTGTCCTTCAGCGCCGCCCGCCACTACACCGAGAACCACGGGTCCGAGGTGTGGGTCATGCGCGACGACAGCGCACTGCCGGAGGAGATTCGCCGCTTCACCCTGGAACGCGATCTCGCGGCCATCGCCACCATCCAGCAGGACCTCATCCCGACCCGGATTCCGGCCGTGCGC
Source organism: Nocardia seriolae NBRC 15557 (assembly GCF_007990715.1). GTDB lineage: Bacteria > Actinomycetota > Actinomycetes > Mycobacteriales > Mycobacteriaceae > Nocardia > Nocardia seriolae. The sequence goes on from NZ_BJWY01000039.1 coordinate 41,929, forward strand.
GTCGAACTCTATGTGGAAGCCCACCCCATCTACGAGATGTTCGGCGCGGTCTTCGGCGTCGAGGAGGTGACCTTCTCGGCTCCCCAGTCCCGCATGGCCTTTCAGACTCTCACCCTGGAAACCCCGCTACCCCAGGCAAATTTGTCGACCGCCTGGTTCTATGAGCAGCAGTGCACCGACCTCATGGAATCCCGCCGCAGCCGCTCGGGCCTGAGCGGTCGCGTTCGCCAGCTCCTCATCCGCCACGGCGGCTCCGCCGACCAGACCCGCATCGCCGCCGACCTCGACGTGAGCGTCCGTACCCTGCGCCGCCGCCTCGCCGAGGAAGGCACCACCTTCCGCGAACTGAGCCTGGAAACCGTGGGCATGCTCGCCGAGGAACTCCTGATCGCCGGTCTCACCGTCGAGCAGGCGGCCGACCGCCTGGGCTACGCCTCGGTCTCCGCCTTCGCCTCGGCCTTCCGCACCTGGAAGGGCCAATCCCCCGGCCACTTCGGCCGCCTGCACCGCGGCCGCGCTCCCGTCCGCACCCGCTGAGGGCCGCACCGGCGAGGAGATTTGCCCGATTCCCCCTCGCTGGTGTGCCACTCGGCGGGTCTGGTAGGGAGTAGGGATGAGCACCTCCCTCGTGATGTCCGGTGATGACCTCGAGTTCCTGCTGTACGACTGGCTGGATGTGGTGGGGCTGACCGGGCGGGAGCGGTTCGCCGATCACTCGCGCGAGACCTTCGATCAGGTGTTGCGGCTGTGTCAGGATCTGGCCACCACCTACTTCGCGCCGCACAATCGCGACAGCGATCTGCACGAGCCCACCTTCGACGGCGAGCGGGTGCGCATCATCCCCGCGGTCGGGAAGGCGTTGCAGGCCTTCGCCGATGCCGGGATGATCGGGGCGGCAATGGATTACGAGATCGGCGGGATGCAGCTGCCGCACTCGGTCTATACCGCGTGCATGTCCTGGTTCCACGCCGCCAATGTGGGCACGGCCGCCTACGTGCTGCTCACCACCGGCAATGCCAATCTGCTTGCCGCGCACGGCAGTCCGGAGCAGATCGACACCTACGTGCGACCCATGCTGGACGGGCGCAATTTCGGCACCATGGCGCTGTCGGAGCCGCAGGCCGGGTCCAGTCTGGCCGACATCACCACGCGGGCGGTGCCGGCGGCGGACGGCTCGTATCGGGTGTTCGGGCACAAGATGTGGATCTCCGGGGGTGATCACGACCTCGCGGAGAACATCGTGCACCTGGTGCTGGCCCGCATTCCGGGCGCACCCGAGGGCACCCGGGGCATCTCGCTGTTCATCGTTCCCAAGTTCCTGCCCGACGCGGACGGGAAGCCGACCGTGCGCAACGATGTCGCGCTGTCGGGCATCAATCACAAGATGGGCTGGCGGGGCACCGTCAATACCGCACCCGTGTTCGGGGACGGCAATTTCGCTCCGGGCGGTGAGCCGGGGGCGGTCGGGTATCTGGTGGGCACGGCGAATCACGGTCTGGCCCAGATGTTCACGATGATGAACGAGGCCCGCATCGGGGTCGGGCTGGCCTCGACGGCGCTGGGCTACACCGGATACCTGAAGTCCCTCGAATACGCGCGCAGCAGGCCGCAGGGGCGGCCGGTGACCGCGCGCGGCGGGGCGCAGGTGCCGATCGTCGAGCATCCCGACGTGCGGCGCATGCTGCTGGCGCAGAAGGCCTACGTCGAGGGCGCGCTGGCATTGCAGCTGTACTGCGGGCGGCTGGTCGACGAGCAGCGCACCGCGGCAACCGAATCCGAGCGGGGACGGGCGGGCACGCTGCTGCGCATCCTCACCCCGATCGCCAAGTCCTGGCCGAGCCAGTGGTGTCTGGCCGCCAACGATCTGGCCATCCAGATCCACGGCGGGGCGGGCTACACCCGCGACTACGACGTGGAGCAGCATTACCGCGACAATCGGCTCAATCCGATTCACGAAGGCACCCACGGCATTCAGAGCCTGGATCTGCTGGGGCGTCAGGTGACCCTGGACAATGGCGCGGCCCTGGCCGCGCTGCTCGAGACCATGGCCGCGACCATCGCCGCGGCCCGCGCCACCGGCGACGCGGAGCCGGCCGGGTTCGCCGATGCCCTGGAGGCCGCCACCGCGCGCCTGGCCGCCACCACGGCGGGGCTGTGGCGCGACGGCAATCCCGAGGCGGCGCTGGCCAATTCGGCGGTGTATCTGGAGGCGTTCGGGCACGTGGTGCTGGCCTGGATCTGGCTGGAGCAGGCGGTGACCGCGCACCGGCTGCCCTCCCACGACGGGCGGCACCGCGATCGCGCGGCCTTCCTGCGCGGTAAGCGGGTGGCCGCCCGGTATTTCTTCCGGTGGGAACTGCCCCGCACCACAGCGCAATTCGACCTGCTCGACTCCCGGGACCGCACCCTGCTCGAGCTCGACGAGTCCTGGTTCTGAGCGGTTCGGGCGGGCCCGCTGTTCGCGCTGCGCGAACAGCGGGCCCGCCCCCGCACCCATGAACATCGCGCGACCGGCACATGTCGCGAGGTCACGGCCATCGCGGCCGGGTCTCCGATCCAGCCGCCTTGATTACGGTTTGCTGGCGTCCCGGCCACAAGGACCAATCGTGGTGTGAGTGTCGGTGGCCGCGGGTAGTCTCCCGATAGACAACTCGATCAGCGTGTTCGAACGGGAGGTGTACCCGGTCTTTCCAAACACCAGGTGGTCTCCGTGCCGAGTTCCGGGGACCTGTTCGCTTTCAGCGAAATCCCAGGTCGTGTTACAGAAAACACACGGGAAACCCAACGGGAACAAAGACCACTCGCCGAACGTCTGACAGAGTAGTCATCAACCACTGCTGGGAAGTAGCGGTAGCGAGGTTCGCGGAATGGTCCGCGGGCCCCCACACCAGGCGAATGGTGTGCGAACACCAGGAGCCAGGACGGAGGAGTCATGCCAGGAACCCTGACAAGCACCCCACTGACCGCGGTCGACCGTTGCGACCGCTGCGGTGCAGCTGCGCGCGTGCGCGCAACGCTTCCCGCAGGTGGAGAGTTGCTCTTCTGCCAGCATCACGCCAACGAGCACATGGACCGTCTTCGTGAGCTCGAGGCCGTGATCGACACGGAGTCGGCACCGGCGCTTTAACAGCTCCTCCAGCTCGGAGGGACTCGATCGGGAGTCACGCTTCCCGGCAAGGGAATCAACCTTCGAGGGCCCGCTCGACAATTGAATCTTCCCAACAGAAAACCCGGCAGCGGGCGACCAGCAGGTCGCCCGCTGCTGCTGTATCCGGGGTCACCCGGCAAGCGTTATGCCGATCACCTATCGACAGTGGCCCGGGTCTCAACGTGGCCCGAGACACGCGAAACCCGCTGTGCGCAACGCGACAATCGTCATGTGCCCGCCGCGAGATCGGCCCGGTACAACGGATGGGTGCCGCAGACCTCGCAAGCCACTTACCTGCAGGATCGACATATGGTCGCGCTCTGGACGTGGAACGGCCACGCCGCGGGCCGCGCCCCGAAGGACCTCGGCGAGGTCGAGACCCTCGCACTCGCCGTCCCGGACCGGGACGGCATCGGCGTCACGGACGTGGAATGCGCTCTGGTGGAACCGGAGCGGTTATGCACTCTGCCTATCGAAAACCCCGGGGAATCGATACAGCTGTTACGCCGGGCCGTCGAGGCCGACGTCGAGGAGCGGCGCCTGCCCACGGCCGCGCACGCCGTCCCGAATGCCACCCGGACCGCCGTCGTGTCGGCCGGGCGCGCGCTGCGGGCACTGCGGGGCACCATCGCGCTGCACGCCGAGCTGCGCTCGCAGCTGAAGGCCGAGCTGCGGCCGTACCAGGCGCGCGGCATCACCTGGTTGCGGGAGGCCAGCGCCGCGCACGGGGGCGCGGTGCTCGCCGACGAGATGGGACTGGGCAAGACCGTGCAGGCCATCGGGTATCTGCTCGGGAAGGCCGGGGACGGACCGCAACTCGTGGTGTGCCCGACCTCGCTGGTGGGCAACTGGGCGCACGAGATCGAACGCTTCGCGCCCGGACTGCGGGCGCTGGCCTGGCGGGGCGGGCAGCCGCCGGCGGCGGAGGCCGGGACCATCGTGGTGACCGGGTATCCGACGCTGCGCGGGCACGGTGACGCGCTGGCCGGGCAACGGTGGGCCGCCGTGGTTTTCGACGAGGCGCAGGTGCTGAAGAATCCGCGTACCCAGGTGGCCAGGGCGGCGCGGGCCATCACCGCCGACGCGCGGATCGCGCTGACCGGGACGCCGGTCGAGAACCACCTCGACGAGCTGTGGGCGCTGCTGAATCTGGTGGTGCCGCAGGAGTTCACGCACAAGGCGCAGTTCCGGCGGCGATTCGGGCGGCCCATCTCGGAGGGGTCGGCCGACGCGGTGCTGCGGCTGCGCGACGCCCTGGAGCCGATTGTGCTGGGGCGGCGCAAATCCCAGGTGGCGGCGAGCCTGCCGGCCAAGATCCACACCGATCTGGTCTGCGATCTGACCGACGAGCAGGAGCGGCTCTACGACCAGCTGTTGGACCGGGCCGAGGCGGCCGGTTTCGGTGCCGGGGCCCAGCGGCACACCCGTGTGCTCGCGGTGCTGACCGAACTCAAGCAGGTGTGCAACCACCCGGGGCTGATCACCGGGGAACTGAACGAATTACCGCGCCGCTCCGGGAAATTCGACGTCTGCTCCGACATTCTGGCCAACAACCTCGACGCGGGCGCGCCCACCCTGATCTTCACCCAGTACCGCAGGACCGGTGAGCTGCTGGTCCGGCACTGCGCGGAGGCGTTCGGGGTGCGGGTGCCGTTCTTCCACGGCGGGTTGAATCCGGAAGAGCGCGGGGAGATCGTCGCCGACTTCCAATCCCCGCACGGCCCAGCCATTCTGGTGCTCAGCCTGCGCGCGGCGGGCACCGGTCTGACCCTGACCCGCGCCGCCGACGTCATCCATTTCGACCGCTGGTGGAATCCGGCGGTCGAGGCGCAGGCCTCCGATCGCGCCCACCGCATCGGCCAGACCCGCACCGTCACCGTCACCACCCTGACCTCGGGCACCACCATCGAGGAACACATCGCGGGCATGCACGAGCGCAAGTCGGCCCTCACCGACCTCACCGACGCCGCGGGCATCGCCGAACTCGCCCGCCTCGACGACGAACGGCTCATGGAACTGCTGCGCCGGAAGCGGGGAAACTGACATGGCGGACAACGAATTCGGCTACACCGCCTGGGCCCGGGACTGGCTCCGCCTCCCCGAACCCCTCAACCTCACCAAACCCGAGCCCCTGCTCCCCCGCGCCCGCAGCATCGCCCGCAACAACGGCGTCCGCACCGAGATCGAGGGCAGCGTGGTGCGCGCCCACATCCACCGCGGCTCGGAAGCCTCGGTGACACACCTGGAACTGACGACCCTGCCGCACACCACCATCGCCGCCATCGCCGCGGTGGTCCCGGCGGACTCCCTCACCCTGAACGACCAACTGCACGCCGCGGTCATCGCCGCGGGCCTCTCGGTGACCCCGATCCTCGCCGCCACCGACTGCTCCTGCCGAGCCCGCAACGCCCGCTGCCTCCACATGCTCGCCACCTGCTACGCGGTCATCCGCCTGATCGACGAAAACCCGTGGCTGGCACTGGATCTCCAGGGCTACCGCAGCACCGCCCCCGCGGCAGAAGCCGAAACTCCGACCTCGATCCCCCGCTGGACACCGATCGACGCCCTGGACCCGGCAGTCTACTTCGGCTGAGAACCGGCCGACCTCACGAATATCCCTGTGCCGCAGGCAAACAGCCGAAGACGCGCCCGAAAAGGGAGCATTCGGGCAGGTCGGAGGATTCCGGAACATGCGTTCGAACGGCGAGTTACCGTCACCGAGTGCCGTCCATCCGTCACGAGATCCCCTTGCAGTTGCTGCGCCATCGGGCCGAAGTCGCGGCCCGGATCGCCCGCATCGTCCTCGGGCTGCAGGTGCCCGACCTACCCTGCTGGCGACCAGGGCCGGAAACGGTCACTCTCCTGTCGCCCGGCGAACTGCATCTGGACGTGGTACTCATCGGCTCGGTCACCGACAAGCCGGAATATGCCATCATCCACGAAGTCCAGAACTCCGGTTGCACAGCCGAACTCGAACGCATCGCACTGAGTTGGCCGGCCTATGTCACGCACGTACGCCAGCGGTTGGGCTGCCCCGTGGTGCTGCTGGCGTTCTGCCCCGACGAGCGGACCGCCCGCAAGGTCGCCGCACCGATCGAGACCGGCCACCCCGACTTCGTCTTCCGGCCCCGGACCTACTGGCCCGGCATGCTGCCCGCGATCACCACGGTCGCGGAGGCCGATCAGTGGCCCGAGCTGGCCCTGCTATCCGCGCCGGGCCATCTCTCCGACGCCGAGCGCCGGACCGTGCTCACCATGGCACTCGAGGCGATGCAACATCTCGAGCCGGATTGGCGTGTCCACTACCATGACTACATCAGCAGATGCGTACCCGAACGGTACCGGAAGGAGTGGGAGGAGCTCGTGGCTATCGCAATCGAGAACTACCACTGGGAGAGCGACTTCGCGCACGAACACCAGGCTATCGGCCGGGCTGAAGGCCGGGCTGAAGCGTTGGCAGCGTTGGCGGGATCCGTGCTGCGGGTCTTGGAACGCCGTGGGTTGCAGGTCGACGATGCTGTACGAGCGCGCGCGACCTCCTGCTCGGATCTCGATCAACTGACGCGCTGGCTGGACCTCGCTTTGACCGTCGATTCCGCTGAGCAGATCTTCGACCGAGGCGCTGATCCGCTGGGCGATCCGGACTAGAACAGCAGTCGAGCGCTACCGCGTGGACACGCCCGAGGCTTCCTCACCGATACCGGAATCACGTTCGGACGGTGGCGAACCCAGCTGCGGTCGGCCGCCTCGCCGCCGCTGCTCGCCTCGGGGCTGCCGGTAGCGCGCAGCGCCGCCCGGGTCGGCTGTGCCACGCCGAGCGCCTACGTGGCCGCCTTCCACCGTGAAGTCGGCGTCTCGCCCACACGCTACTTCACGCGCTGACCCGATCACCGGCGCCGAAGCTGTCGGTGCCCACCGCTACGGTCGGCGTTATGGCGAACCCCGGGTACTCGTTCACGGCCGAACTCTGGGAGTGGGAGGCGCAGGCGTCCTGGTTTTTCGTGAGCCTGCCCGAAACCGTAGCCGACGATATCGACGAGCTGTACGGCCATACCGCGGCCGGATTCGGCTCGATCAAGGTGCAGGTCACCGTCGGCGACACTCGCTGGTCCACCTCGATCTTCCCCGACGGCAAGCGCGGGACCTTCGTGCTGCCGGTGAAGAAGGCGGTCCGGGTCGCCGAGGGGTTGGAGGTCGGCGACCCGGTCGAGGTCGAGCTGGAGATCGCCTGATCAGATCCGGCGCAGGGCGGCGATGCGTTCGGTGAGCTGGTCGCCGGTGGCCAGAGCGGTTGGGGGGCCGCCGCATTCGCGGCGCAGATCGCCGTGGATGACGCCGTGGGGTTTGCCGGTGCGGTGGTGATGCATGGCGACCAGGCTGTTGAGTTCGCGGCGCAGTTCGGAGAGGCGGTCGGAGGTGGCGGCGCGTTCGGCGGCGGCCTCGACGGCGGGACCGGCCGGGGCCGCGGCGGCGGCGCTGCGGTCGGCGAGCTGGCGGGACTGGCGTTCGCGCAACAGGGCACGCATCTGGTCGGCGTCGAGCAGGCCGGGGATGCCGAGGTAGTCGGCCTCCTCGTCGCTGCCGGAGAAGGTGGCGGTGCCGAAGGAGTCGCCGTCGTAGATGACCTGGTCGAGCTCGGCGTCGGCGGCCAGGGCGACGAACTTCTTCTCCTCCTCGCCCGCTTCGTCCTTCTGCTTGTTCGCGTCGATGAGCAGTTCGTCCTCGAGCGCGTTCGCCTCACGGTGCGGCTTGCCGATGACGTGATCGCGCTGCAACTCCAGCTGGGCGGCCAGATCCAGCAGCACCGGCACCGAGGGCAGGAAGACGCTGGCGGTCTCACCGGTCTTGCGGGCACGCACGAAACGGCCGATGGCCTGCGCGAAGTAGAGCGGGGTCGAGGCGGAGGTGGCGTACACGCCGACGGCCAGGCGCGGCACGTCGACGCCCTCGGACACCATGCGCACCGCGACCATCCACGGGTCGGTGTTCTCGCTGAAGGTGCCGATGCGGTCGGAGGAGTCCGGGTCGTCGGAGAGCACGATGGTCGGTTTGGTGCCCGAAATGTGTTCCAGCAGTTCGGCGTAGTCGCGCGCCTTCTCCTGATCGGTGGCGATCACCAGGCCGCCCGCGTCGGGCATGCCGGTGGCGCGCAGCTGGCGCAGGCGGGTGTCGGCGGCCTGCAGCACCTTCGACATCCAGTCACCGGCCGGGTCGAGGGCGGTGCGCCAGGCGCGGGCGGTCTGCTCCGCATTGAGGGGTTCGCCGAGGCGGGCCGAGTACTCCTCGCCCGCGCTGTCGCGCCAGTGCGCCTCGCCGGAGTAGGCGAGGAAGACCACGGGTCGCACGACGCCGTCGGCGAGCGCCTCGGAGTAGCCGTAGGTGTGGTCGGCACGCGACTTCTCGAATCCGGACTCATCGGCCTCGTAGGTGATGAAGGGGATCTTGGAGTCGTCGCTGCGGAACGGGGTGCCGGTGAGGTGCAGGCGGCGGGTGGCGTCGCCGAACGCCTCTTCGACTGCCTCACCCCAGCTCTTGGCGTCGCCGGCGTGGTGGATCTCGTCCATGATGACCAGCGTCTTGCGGTTCTCGGTGCGCACCCGGTGCTTGCACGGGTGCGACGCGATCTGCGCGTAGGTCACCACCACGCCGTGATAGTCCGAGGAGGTGGAGCCGGTCGAGTTGGAGAAGTTCGAGTCCAGCTGGATCCCGGTGCGCGCCGCCGAGGCCGCCCACTGGTGCTTGAGGTGCTCGGTGGGCGCGACCACCGTCACCTGATCGACCGTACGGTCGTTCAACAGCTCGGCAGCCACCCGCAACGCGAAGGTCGTCTTACCAGCGCCGGGAGTGGCGACGGCAAGGAAGTCGCGTGGCTTGGCTGTCAGATATTTGGTCAGAGCCCTGCGCTGCCATGCACGTAACGAACCGCCACCACCCGAAGTCACTCGGTAGAGAGTAGCGATCGATGCCGACAGCTTTCCAATCCGACACAGCCCCTTCGAGTGCGCCACGACACATTGCCTGTCTGGTCCCATTCGAACCGCTGGTAGGCAATGCTTAGGCCACGATGAACGCGCACGACGAATCTCCGCAACACGCCGACGCGCCCGCCCCGGGATCACCCGTCGTGCTCGCCGCCACTCGCTGGGGCCGCATCCGCCAACTCGTCGTGCACGTCGCTGTGAAGGCTTGGAACGACTCCATCTTCAACAAATCCGCCGCTGCCGCCTTCTGGCAGACGCTGTCGCTGGCTCCGCTGCTGCTGGGACTGCTGGGCAGCCTGGGCTACGTCGGGCACTGGTTCGGCCCGAACACGGTCAGCATCGTGCAGTCCAAGATCGTCAGCTTCGCCCGGAAGGCGTTCAGCCCCAGCGTGGTCGACAGCCTGGTCCAGCCGACGGTCAACGATGTGCTGCAGCGCGGCCACGGCGGTGTCGTCTCCGTCGGCTTCGTCCTGTCGCTGTGGGCCGGTTCCTCGGCCATGGCCACCTTCGTCGACGCCATCACCGCCGCCCACGGCCAGGCCGCCGCCCGCCACCCGGTCTGGCAGCGCATTTTCGCGCTGCTCCTCTATGTCGGATTCCTGCTGGTGGCCGTCCTGATCCTGCCTCTGATCGCCCTGGGCCCCACCCTCATCGGCCGCGTCCTGCCCCACGCCTGGCGCGAACCCGGCCTGCGTCTCATCGACACCTTCTACTACCCCGGCACCGGCCTGCTCCTGATCGTCGGCCTCACCTTCCTCTACAAGACCGCCCTGCACCGCACCCTCCCCTGGCACCGCCTGTTCGGCGGAGCTCTTGTCGCGGGTGTCTTCTTCATGGCTGCCAGCGAGGGCCTGCGCCGCTACCTCGCCTGGGTGACCAAGACCGGCATCTCCTACGGCGCCCTGGCCGCCCCCATCGCCTTTCTCCTGTTCACGTTCTTCCTGGCCTTCGCCATCATCCTGGGCGCCGAATTCAATGCCAGCGTCCAGGAATTCTGGCCCGCCCGAGCCACCCGCATGACCCAGATCCGCGTGTGGTGGCGGTCCCGCAAGCACCGTCGACGGCCGCCGCGCCCCGAGCCGAGCCGCCCCGCCTTGACGCGGGCGAGCACGCCGGGTACGCAGGAGGCGGTCAGCACCTCGCTAGGCGAGGCTCCTGTTCGAACACAGGCCACTGATCCGACGACGTCGAGAGACGCCCAGGGTTAGTAC
>NZ_BJWY01000040.1 GCF_007990715.1 Nocardia seriolae NBRC 15557
GGACACTAGGGACCGGTGCAGTCGTCGCGGTACCCAGCCGCCTCAGTAGCGATTCGAGGGAGGCGGCCGTGACTGAGCCGGACGGACCGGCGGGCACGCGGCGTACGCGCTTGTTCCAGTTCCCCGGCGGAGTGCTGGAGCTCAAGTCTCACGGAGACGAATCGGACGGCTACTGCGGGTTCTATCTGGAGATTCGGGGACACATTGCACTCGACGGACACGAAGACAAAGGGGCCGTAATGCGGTGGAAGCCAACGTGTTTGGGGTATCTCCGAACTGATGTTTCTGGAATGTCTCAGCTGTGGGACCAGAGTCAAATCCGCACGCTTGCAACACGTCTCGGCTACGACTTCACAGACATGGTGATCTATGACCCGAAGTTCGGACGGCCACCGTTGGCCCGCCTGAGGGCGCAGGCAACCAGGTTGGATGCTGAAGCCGTCATAGTTCCCAGCCCCGAGCATTTCGAGGGCGGAGAGATACCGAGCACCCTGGTGCAGCAACTTGACGGGATCACAGTGACCCCTGAGGAGTTCTACGTCCGCAGGGCCATGCCGCCACTTCGTGACTTGCCGCCCGCCAAAGCTGACGGCGCGTAGATCACTCCGATCGCTCGGGTCGGGTGCTTCGCTAGGCCCGAAAGCCATTCTGTCGGGTGGGTGTGGGGAGGGGGCACGTAGGGTGGACGGCTGTGCTGGACGACACCGAACTCGAGGGATTCGACCGTGCCCGGCTGCGGCATCACGGGGACGTGGAGGCGCGGGCGGGGATGGTTGATTTCGCGGTGAACGTGCAGGGGAGTGCGCCGCCGGAGTGGGTGCGGGAACGGCTGGCGGGGCGGTTGGGGGAGTTGGGGCGGTATCCGGGGGAGGGGGACGAGCGGCGGGCTCGGGAGGCTGTTGCGCGCAGGCATGGGCGGGCGGTCGAAGAGGTGCTGTTGCTGGCCGGGGTTGCGGAGGGGTTCGCGATGTTGCCTCGGTTGGGGGCGGAGCTCGCGGCGGTGATCCATCCGTCGTTCACCGAGCCGGAGCTGGCGTTGCGGGAGGGCGGGGTGCCGGTGGCGCGGGTGGTGCTGGAACCGCCGTACACCCTCGACGGGGTCGTGGTGCCGGAGGACGCGGATCTGGTGGTGGTCGGCAATCCCACCAATCCGACTTCGGTGCTGCACAGTGCGGACAGTGTGCGGGCGCTGCGGCGGCCGGGGCGGATCCTGGTGGTGGACGAGGCGTTTGCCGATGCGGTGCCGGGCGAGGCGGAATCGCTTGCGGGGGAGAGTCATCCGGATGTGCTGGTGTTCCGGAGTCTCACCAAGACGTGGGCGCTGGCCGGGCTGCGGTGCGGCTATGTGCTCGGCGCGCCCGAGGTGCTGGCGCGATTGAAGCACGGGCGGGCGCACTGGCCGCTCGGGACTTTGCAGCTGGAAGCCATTGCGGCGGTGAGCGAACCGGCCGCGGTGGCCGAAGCGGGGCGCAAGGCGGAGGCGATCGCTGCCGATCGGGCCGCCATGATTCCCCGGCTGCGGGAGCTGGGGATCGAGGTGCACGAGCCTGCCGCCGGGCCGTTCCTGCTGATTCGGGTGCCGGATGCGGAATTGTTGCGAAAGAAGCTCGCGGACAAGGGAATCGCGGTGCGGCGCGGTGATACGTTCCCGGGACTGGACACCGGGTTCCTGCGGGTCGCGGTGCGCCCGGCGGCCGCGGTGGACCGGCTCGTTGCCGCGGTTCGCGAGGTCGGCCTGTGACTCGGTGCGGGAAAACGACTTTGACGATGACTCTCGGTGAGGAGGCTGGAAGGTGACGACGGTGCGGCTGGCGGATCTGATGGCGGCGCTGGATGCGGCGTACCCGCCCAAGCTCGCGGAATCGTGGGATTCGGTGGGGCTGGTGTGCGGTGACCCGGACGAGCCGGTGTCGCGGGTGCTGTTCGCGGTCGACGCCACGGCGGCCGTGGTGGCCGAGGCCGTCGAGTGGGGTGCGCAGGCGCTGGTCGTGCACCACCCGCTGCTGCTGCGCGGGGTGGACACGGTCGCGGCGAGCACGCCGAAAGGCGCGCTGGTGCACCGGCTCATCCGTTCCGGCTGCGCGCTGTTCACCGCCCACACCAATGCCGACTCCGCCGACCCCGGCGTCTCGGACGCGCTGGCGCAGGCCATCGGCCTGACCGTGACCGGCCCGCTCGACCCGAAACCCCTGACCGCACTGGACAAGTGGGTGGTGGCGGTCCCGATCACGCACAGCGGCGAGGTGCTCGACGCCCTGTTCGCCGCCGGTGCCGGAAGCAGCGCGCGCTACTCCGACGCCGCCTGGACGGTCTCGGGCACCGCCCAGTTCCGCCCCCTCGACGGCGCGAACCCGGCCCTCGGCGTACCCGGCGAGCTGCACGAGGTCGCCGAGGACCGCCTCGAGGTGGTCGCGCCCCCTTCCCGGCGCGCTGCCATCCTCGCCGCCCTGCGCGCCGCCCACCCCTACGAGGAACCCGCCTACCACGTGACCGAACGCGCGGTCCTGCCCTCCACCCTGGGCATCGGCCGTGTCGGTGAGCTGCCCGCCCCGGAAACCTTGCGCGACTTCACCGCTCGCGTGCGCACCGCTCTCCCCGCCACCACCTGGGGCGTGCGTGCCGCGGGCGATCCGGACCGCGTCATCCGCACCGTCGCCGTCTGCGGCGGCGCGGGAGATTCCTTCCTGTCCAAGGTCTCCCGCCTCGGCGTCGACGCCTACGTCACCGCCGATTTGCGCCACCACCCCGCCGACGAACACCTGCGCGCGGGAGGCCCCGCCCTGATCGACGCCGCCCACTGGGCCACCGAGTTCCCCGGGTGCGCCCAGGCCGAGGGCGTCGTGCGGGCCGCCGTGCCCGGCCTGGAGACCCGCGTCTCGACCATCCGCACCGACCCGTGGACGCTCGGCGGCGTGGACGGTTGCTAGGTGGCGGCCGCCACACCGTGCGCGGCCACCCCGCCCTCGACCGGATCAAATGTCCAGCTAGAAGCCGGGTTGGCAGATCGGGGCCGTCGGTGGCGGTAGGGTTAGTCTCTTGAATTCGTCCATAGTGTTCAGGAGACCTCCGCGTTGAATGCCGAACCATCGATCCAGGCCAAGCTGCTCGACCTCGCCGCCGTCGACGCCGAGCTGACGCGGATCGAGCATCGCCGCAAGGTGCTGCCCGAGGCGCAGGAGGTGGCGCGGCTGGAGGGCGAGCGCACCACCCGCAAGGACGCGGCGGTGAAGGTCGAGATCAAGATGGACGACCTGGACCGCGACATCCGCAAGCTGGAGGGCGAGATCGAGGCCGTCCGCAAGCGTGAGGAACGCGATCGTGGCATGCTGACCGCCGGCTCGGTCGGGGCCAAGCAGCTCTCCGAACTCCAGCATGAGCTGGGCAGCCTGGAACGCCGCCGCAAGGTGCTCGAGGACGACCTGCTCGAGGTGATGGAGCAGCGCGAGGCCGAATCGGCCGCCCACGACCACGCGGGCGCCAACCTGGACAAGGCCGAGGCCGACCTGATCGACGCCGAGCGCCGCCGCGACGAGGCCCTCGCCGATCTGGCCGTGGCCCAGCAGCGCTGCGAATCCGACCGCGCCGCCCTGTCCGGCGCCTTCCCCGCCGACCTGCTCGCCGCCTACGACAAGCAGCGCACCACCTACGGTGTCGGCGCGGCGCTGCTCCAGGCCCGCCGCTGCGGCGCCTGCCGCATCGAACTCGACCGCGGCGAGATCTCCCGCATCTCCCAGACCGCCCCGAACGTGGTCGTCCGCTGCCCCGAATGCAGCGCGATCCTGGTGCGCACCAAGCACTCCGGGCTGTAACCGCCCGCCGCGCGGCCACGCCCCACCCGGCCGAAGAAGCGCAGACCCGCGCCGCGCGCGCACACGGCCGCGAGCCGAGGTCGCCGAGCGGGTGACGAGATGGATGCGGCCGCGGTGGGTTGTCGTCGAGCGGGAGGACGGAGTCCGGTCACCCGGAGTTCCGGGCAGTCCAGGCTTCGGGTGGCTCGTGGCTTGCCCGGTTCGAGCCGTGCGAGCGGGCCGCCGGGACGGGTGTACTTCCGAACCGGCAGACTCTATCGGCGGCGGCACTCGAGGTTCGGCGCTCCGTGGTTTCGGTGCACCGGCGGGATGGAAGGTGAGCAGCGTTGGTGGACATGGTGATCGTCGAGGCTGATGGCGGGTCGCGGGGGAATCCGGGGCCGGCCGGGTACGGCGCGGTGGTGTGGGATGCCAACCATGTGCGGCCGCTGGCCGAGCGGCGTGAGTACCTCGGGGTCACCACCAACAATGTCGCCGAATATCGCGGGCTGATCGCGGGTTTGGAGGCCGCGGCCGAGCTGGGGGCGCGCGAGGTCGCGGTGCGGATGGACTCCAAACTGGTCGTGGAGCAGATGTCCGGCCGCTGGAAGGTCAAGCACGAGTCCATGATTCCGCTCGCGGATCGGGCTCGGCGGCTGGTGTCCGGGTTCGACAGCGTCAGCTTCACCGGGATTCCGCGCAAGGAGAACAAGCACGCGGACAAGCTCGCCAACGAGGCCATGGACGACGCCGACACCGTGGGCGAGGTGCGGACGGCGCTGGCCGCGGCGACGGTGCCCGCGGACGAGCCGACCGAACTGGCGGCGGCGGAGATCATCGGCGCGGCGGTGGAAAGCCCTGCGCGCGTTGGCGAAATCGGCGCGGCCGTCGCCGGTGGCGTGGTCGACGCCGGTGCGCAAGCCGCGAGCGCGACCCCGTCGCCGGGCTGGACCGGGGCGGTCGGACGGCCGACCCGGCTGTTGCTGCTGCGTCACGGGCAGACGGAACTGTCTGTGCAGCGGCGGTATTCGGGTCGCGGGAATCCGCCGCTGACCGAGCTCGGCCGCAGCCAAGCGGCCGGTGCCGCGGAAATGCTTGCGGCCAAGGGCGGTATCGAAGCCATCGTGTGCTCCCCGCTGGGCCGCGCGAAGGAGACCGCGGAGGCCGCGGGTCGTGCCCTCGGCCTGCCCGTGCGGGAGCTGCCCGGGCTGATCGAGACGGATTTCGGTGCGTGGGAAGGGATGACCTTCTTGGAGGCGCGCGACCACGATCCCGAACTGCACGCGCAATGGCTGGGCGACGCCTCGGTGCCCGCGCCCGGCGGCGAGAGCTTCGACCAGGTGCGCGAGCGGGTCGAGGGGGTGCGGCGGGATCTGGCGGCGCTGTATCCGGGCGCGAATGTGCTTGTGGTCAGCCATGTCACGCCGATCAAGACACTGCTGCAGCTCGCCCTCGGGGTGGGTCCGTCGCTGCTGTACCGGCTGCACCTGGACCTGGCGTCGCTGTCCATCGCGGAGTTCTACCCGGACGGCGGGTCATCGGTCCGCCTGGTCAACGACACCTCGTACCTGTAGCGGGCGCGGGGATTACGGCCGCAGGGTCGCCATCAGGAACTCGGTCTGGTCGTAGACCGCCTTCTCGAACCAGTCGTCGAAGTAGATGTCGAAGTGGCCGATCGGGTAGCGCTTGACCGTGGCGTGCTTGGTGCGCTCGGCCGCCTTCAGGGTCGGTCCCGGCGGGGCCACCGAGTCGTTGTCGCAGATCGCGTACAGGACAGGGGCTTTGATGTCCTTGACGTGCCGGGTGGGGTTCTCGAACAGCGTGGACAGTCCGATGCGGGCGGGCACCTTCGGGCGGTACTGGGTGCTCTCCTCGGCCAGGCGGCCGAATCCGGCGGGGACGTCGGCGGCGCTCATGAGGGCGGCGGAGTGCTTCTTACCGGCCAGACGGGCGGTGATCGGTCTGCGGATGATCGGGCCCAGCAAGCGGTCGGTGACCGCGATGGTGCCGGTCTTGAGCAGGCTGATCGGCCCCTTCGCCATGGCCGAGGACCAGCCGCTGGTGAACGGGCACTGCGCCACCACGGCCGCGATGTAGTGATCGTCGGGTGCGACGGCCAGCACGTGTCCGCCGCCGAACGAACTGCCCCACAGCGCGATTCGCGTCGCGTCGATGCCCCGGATGGTGCGCGCGAAAGCGATCGCCGAATGCCAGTCCTCGCGCTGCTCGGCGATATTGATCAGCTGCCGCGGCTCACCCCCGCTGGCCCCGAAATGCCGGTAATCGAAAGCCAATGCGGCGATTCCGGCCGACGCGAAGCGCCGGGCATACCGGTCCAATCCCATTTCCCGGTCCGCCCCCAGCCCGTGACCCATGACCACCAGCGGGCGCGGCTTGGGCGGTCCATCCGGCAGATACAGCCATGCTGCGCACTGTTCGCCACCCGAAGGGAACCCCACCTCGACACGCTCCATGGGGCCTTACCGTACCCTGGTGGCCGCGGACGAGTCGGTCGGGCGGCCGCGGCGAAGGGAACGGGCACGGCTGTGCCGCCGCCTTTCGCCGAGGAAAGTCCGGACTCCGGAGAGCAGGGCGGTTGTTAACGGCAACCCGGGGCAACCCGCGGGACAGTGCCACAGAGAACAGACCGCCGGTGGGCCGCACTTCGCGAGAAGTGCACCGCCGGTAAGGGTGAAACGGTGCGGTAAGAGCGCACCAGCGCGCCGGGTGACCGGTGCGGCTAGGTAAACCCCGCCCGGAGCAAGGTCGAAGGCCGGACTCGTGAGAGTGCGGCTGCGCAGGTGTTCGAGGGCTGCTCGCCCGAGCCTGCGGGTGGACCGCTCGAGGCACCCGGCAACGGTGTGTCCAGATGGATGGTCGCCACCCGGTGCACGCACCGGGTACAGGATCCGGCTTACAGACCGACTCGTCCGCCCAGAAACTCTCGAGAGTTACCCAACTCTCGAAACTCTCAGGGGCAAGCCCCTGAAACCCCGATCGGTGGGGTGCCGACTCACAGGGGCAAGCATCCGAAACCCATTGGTAGGTCGGACTCCTGTAGCTCTCGGGGAAACCCCACGATTCGCGGCCCGGCTCGATTCTGGACTGACGGAGCGGGGGAGCGAAGCGGAGGAGCGGAGGAGGGAAGAATCGAGCTTGCAGGGCCGCGAACCCGCCCGGAGCGAAGCGGAGGGCAAATCAAGCACAGCCGATCTTCGGGTGCCATGATGGAGGCACACCATCGGATTTCCGGTGGCGCGGAAATAGTTTCGCGGAGCGAACAATGGATGTTCTGTATCTGTTGATTGGGTGGCTGGCCGCCCTTGCCGTTATTGCCGGGATCGCGCTGGGGGCCGGGGTGCGGGTCGTGACCCAGTACAAGCGGGGTGTGGTGCTGCGGCTGGGGCGGGTGCGGGCGGTGCGCGATCCGGGAATGCGGCTGCTGATTCCCGGGGTGGACAAGATGAGCAAGGTCTCCATGCGGGTGGTGACCATGCCGGTGCCCGCGCAGGAGGGGATCACGCGGGACAATGTGACGGTCCGGGTGGACGCGGTCGTGTACTTCCGGGTGGTCGATCCGGTACGGGCGTTGATCGAGGTGCAGGACTATCTGTTCGCCGTCGCGCAGGTGGCGCAGACGTCGCTGCGGTCCATCATCGGCAAGAGCGAGCTGGACGATCTGCTGTCCAATCGCGAGCAGCTCAACAAGGGGCTGGAGTTGATGATCGACAGCCCGGCGCTGAACTGGGGCGTGCACATCGATCGCGTCGAGATCAAGGACGTGGCGCTGCCGGATGCGTTGAAGCGCTCCATGTCTCGCCAGGCCGAGGCCGAACGCGAGCGGCGGGCGCGCGTCATCTCCGCCGAGGGGGAGTTGCAGGCGTCGGAGAAGCTTGCGCAGGCCGCGGCGAATATGGCCAAGGCGCCCGCGGCCCTGCAACTGCGCTTCCTCGAAACGGTGGTTCAGGTTGCGGCGGAGAAGAATTCGACCCTGGTGTTGCCGTTTCCCGTGGAGCTACTCCGATTTCTGGAACGCAGCACGCCCGGGCACGTAGCGGTCGCGCAGGAACAAGAGCGGGAGCAGGAGCAGGAGGCCCCGGCACAACCGGCTCTCGCTCCCGGGCAACCGGCTCCCGCTGCTGAGCAACCGGTCCAGGCGCTCGCGCAACCGGCCGTGGTTCCCGCCGTCTCCGAGCTGATGGCAATGCTCACGCGCCCCGGCATCCAGGAGGCGCTGGCGGCGCTGGAACAGCCGGGCGCACAAGGGAAGACGAACGCGGCCGGTGCTCCGGGCGTGGGCAAGGAGTCGGCGTAGCGCGGGCACCGGGTCCGGGCGCGTCCGGCGGATGAATGATGAGGATGTAAGTCATGGCGGGTCTGATTCAACCGGCGGCCGTTGTGGTGCTGTTCGGGATCGCGTACGGATTCAAGTTCTTCAGCGCGAAGTTCCCGAACGGGCTGCGCGGCTAGACCGCGAGACCTAGGACGGGAGGGCGGCGTGATCGACGCCGCTCTCCCGTTCGCGTGCGCAGACCTTCCGGTTGGATGAGAATTGCGGTGCGCGACTACACCAACCTGGCAAGGCCCGGGGTCAATACGCCGGGATGACGCGGCGGCATATCGGCGCGGCTCGGCGTGTCGAGCGGGTTATCTGCTCTTGACTGGCACCGAACGTGATCGACGTCATAAAGTGTTGCGCGTTGGAAAGTTCCGTTGCGGTCCGCAACGGGCGAAGGGCTCAACAAACGTCGGAAAGCAGGTCTCGTCTAAATGCGAATTGCTCGCAAACTGGCAGTGGGTGCGCTTCTCACCGCTGCCGCTTCCGTTTCGGTTGTGCTGGGTTCCGGGTCCGCCTCCGCGGTCGCGGTGACCCCGCTGCCGGGTGGGGTGCAGGTCGATCTCACCCCGGCGGACACGCTGTGGGTCGCTCAGAACCACTTCGGGCAGGTCATCGCGGGCCTGCCGCACCCCTCGGCCGCTTCCTTCGGTGAAGCGCTGGATTCCGCGGCGGCGTTGTCGTCGCAGTACCCGGACGGCCGCGTGGTGTTCACCGTGTACGGTCCGTTCAACGAGCTGAACGGCACCATGCTGGCCCTCCAGTAGGGCTAGCCTTTCGCAGTGGAACTGCACCAGAGGATCGTCTCGGCGCCGGTGGACTTCGGCGCCGTTCGAACCGAATTCGGATTGGCCTCGGAGTATCCGTCCGAGGCCGTCTCGGAGGCCCGCGACGCGGCCGACGCGTTCGCGGGTGCCCGAGCCGATCGGCGGGAGATTCCGCTGGTCACCATTGATCCCCCGGGTGCCATGGATCTGGACCAGGCGCTGTGCCTGGAACGCACCGGAAGCGGATTCCTCCTCTATTACGCGATCGCCGACGTGGCCGCCCTGGTCGCCCCCGACGGGCCGCTGGCGCGCGAATCCCTGGCCCGCGGCCAGACCTTCTACTTCCCCGACGGCATCGTCCCGCTGCACCCGTCCGTGCTGTCCGAGAACCGTGCCAGCCTGCTGCCCGACGCGGACCGCCCGGCGGCGCTGTGGACCATCGAATGCGACGCCCACGCCGAGCCGCTGCGCTATTCGGTGACCCGCGCGCTGATCCGTTCCCGCGCCCGCCTCGACTACGCGGGCGTGCAGGCTGACGCCGACGCGGGCCGCCTGCATCCCTCGATCGCCGCGCTGCCCGAATTCGGCCGACTGCGCATCGAGGCCGGAATTCGCCGCGGCGCGATCACCCTGCGCCTGCCTTCCCAGACCGTTATCCGCGACGGCGAGCAAACCGGAATCGACCATTGGCAATTGGCCGTGGAACCGCGTACCGCCGCCGACGATTGGAACGAACAGATCTCCCTGCTGACCGGCATGTGCGCGGCCGCAATCATGCTCGATGGCAATAACTCGCACGGCTCCGGCAACCCCGGGCACGTGGGTTTGCTGCGCACCATGCCACCGCCCGCCGCGGCCGCCATCGAGTCCATGCGCCGCACCGCCGCCGCGGTCGGCGTGGCCTGGCCGGCCGGCGAATCCACGGGCAGCATGCTGGCCGCCCTGGACTGCAACACCCCCGCCGCCCTGGTTCTCATGTCCGAGGCCACCGGCCTGCTGCGCGGGGCGTCCTACACCATCCTCGACGGCCAGGCCCCGGACACCTTGCAGCACAGCGCGATCGGCGCCCCCTACGCCCACGTGACCGCACCCCTGCGCCGCCTGGCCGACCGCTTCGCCACCGAGATCTGCCTGGCCCACTGCGCGAAAACCGAAGTCCCCCAATGGGTCCGCGACGCCCTCCCCCCGGTGGTCGACACCATGCGCCGCACCGACGCCCTGGCGGGCAAGGTCGAACGCGCCTGCGTCGACCTCACCGAAGCCACCATCCTGTCCCCACGCGTCGGCACCGACTTCGAGGCCGTGGTGCTGCGCGAATCCAACGGCACCCGCCCCGCCGAAATCTTCATCGCCGACCCACCCGTGCTCTCCAAATGCGCCGGATCCCCACCCGAAGGCCGCCACGTCCGAGTCCGCCTCGACGCCGCCGACCCCATCACCCGCACGGTCACCTTCAGCTTCGCGCCGCCGCCGAACCCTGAAACCTAGGAGTGCCCAGGGCAATTCAGTGGTTCGCCGGACTCAGACGGGGGTTTCGGGGCGGCGGGCTCGGCGGGTGGCTACCGAGGTGAAGGTTTCTCGGTCGGCCAGGAAGCCCTCCAGGGCGAAGGTGGCGGCGCCGAGGCTGGAGGGGTTGTGGGGGAGGGCGTCGAGTTCGAGGGTCACGGCTGTTAAGGGGTCGGTCATGGCGTGGTGGGCGGTGGAGCGGCGGGTGGCGTCGAGGAGGGGGGTGCCCAGTTGGCGGGCGACCAGGTCGCCGAAGACTATGCGGCGGGGGTTGAAGAGGTTGACCAGGTTGGCTATGGCTACGCCGAGGTAGTGGCCGGTCTTTTCGATTGTGGCGTGGGCGGTTTCGTCGCCCTGGGCGGCGGCGGTTGCGATCGCGGCGATGGTGGTGGCGTCGTCGGGGCGAGAAGGGGGCTGGCGGGGTCGAACTCGCGGAGGGTGGCGGTGATGCCGGGAGCGCTCACGTATGCCTCGACGCAGCCGTTGCGGCCGCACGTGCATTCCCGGCCGTCGAGGACGAGGTTGGTGTGGCCCCATTCGCCTGCGCTGTTGGTGACGCCGCGGTACAGCATGCCGTCGATGACCACGCCGATGCCGACGCCGGCGCGGAGGGTGACCACGATGAGGTCGTCCACGTCGCGGCCCGCGCCGAACCAGAGTTGGGCGGCCGTACTGGCTTTCGGTGGATTGTCGAGGTAGAGGGGATAGGGCAGACGCTGTTCGAGGAGCGTCTTGAGCGGGACGTCGTGCCAGTGCCAGTACGGTGAGAACACCGATTTGCCGGTCTCGGGTTCGACCAGGCCGGGGACGCTCAGGCCGATGCCGAGCACCTTTCCGGCATCGCCCGCGACCACCTCGTCGATGCCCGCCACGATGAGCTCGACAATGTCGTCCGGCGCGGTCGCGGTGGGATCGACGGGGATCTCGGTGGAGCGCGGGACCGACATGGCGAGGTCGAAAACGTCCACGTGAATACTGGTTTCGGCGATATCGACGCCGATCAGCCTGCCGCGGTCGGGATTGACGGCGAGCCGGGCGCGCGGCCGCCCGATTCCCGCCGCCTCGTAGCCGAGTTCGGCGAGCACTCCCACCTCGAGGAGTTCGGCGATCATATTGCCGACCGTCGCGAAGGAGAGCCCGGTGGCCTGGGCGATCTCCTGGCGACTGGTGTGCCCGGCCGCCGCGTACACCGCCTGCAGCACGCAGAACCTGTTGCGGCGCCTGATATCCCGCGCGGTCAACCGGGCCGCAGGTGGCGCAGCTGGCCAAGTCCGGCGGCGTCGCGCTGCTCACCTCCGACGATCAGGTCTGCACCAATGGCCCGTCGCCGTCCTCGTGCGGCAAGGACAATATGGTGCCGCGCGTCGGATTCAGCGGCACGCAAATGGGAACCGAGGTCGGCACCCGCGCCGGTGAGGACTTCAAGAAGCTGGGCTGGAAGGCCGAGGACACCGCCATCGTCGACGCCTGGAAACAGGACGTGACCGTCTGCACCGACCGCGTGAAGGCGAATCAGAAGGCGTTCAAGGAGACTTCGGGCGCGGACGTGAAGGTGATCGAGGTCGGCACCGACAACACCCCCTCGGACGCGCAGAACAAGATCTCCGCGACGGTGGCGGGCAACCGATCGGTGAAGAACTGGATCGTCATGGGCTGCAATGACGAGAACGTCAGCGGCGGTGTCGCGGCCATCCAGAACGCCGGCTACGCCGCCGACAATGTGCTCGGCGTCGGCCTCGGCGCCTACCTGGCCTGCAAGGAATGGCGCGGCGGCAAGCCCACCGGTTTCAAGGCGGCCCTGTTCATCAATGGCAAGGACGTCGGCGCGCTGGCCGTGCAGACCATGTACGACTTCCTGAAGAACGGAAAGTCCATGCCCGCCGAGGCTTTCGCCCCGACCAAGATGGTGGACGCGAGCAACTGGCAGCAGGCGGGCGTCTCGTGCAGCTGACGGGACTGCGGGTGTCCGGTCTCACCAAGGGTTTCGCCGGTGTCCCGGCGCTGCGCGAGGTGAGCCTGGATTTTCCGGCCGGCATGGTGACCGCGCTGATGGGGGAGAACGGCGCGGGCAAATCCACGCTCATCAAGATCCTCGGCGGTGACCATCGTCCCGACGGCGGCACCCTCGAACTCGACGGTGCGGCACTGGAATTGGCGAGTCCGGCGGCGGCGCGCGCGGCGGGCATCCGGGTGATCGGGCAGGAGCCCGAGATCGTGCCGCACGTGTCGGTCGCCGAGAACGTCTACCTGGGCGCGTTACCGCGCCGTGCGGGCCGCCTGCTGGATCGGGCGGCGCTGCGGGCCCGTGTGCGCGCCGATCTGGATCGGCTCGGCTTCGGCCGGGACCTGGATCCGGACACCCTCGGCTCGAAACTGACCGCGGCCCAACGCCAGCTGGTGGAGATCATGCGGGCGCTGACCACCGAGGCGAAGGTGATCGCCTTCGACGAACCCACCTCCTCGCTCTCGGATCACGAGACCGAATCGCTGTTCGCGCTGATCGGCCGCCTGCGCGACCGCGGCCTGGCCGTCATCTACGTCTCGCACCGCATGCGTGAGATCTTCCAGCTGGCCGATCGGGTGGCGGTGCTGCGCGACGGCGCGCTGGTCGGGGTGCGCGACACCGCCGACACCGACGATCAGGAGATCGTGCGGATGATGGTCGGCCGCGATCTGTCGACGGTGTTCGCGCGCAAGCATTCCGAGCTCGGGCCGGTCCTGCTGGAGGTGGATCACGTCACCACCGACGACGTGACCGATGTGAGCCTGAAGGTGCGCGCCGGTGAAGTGGTGGCGCCGGCCGGGCTGGTCGGCGCGGGCCGCTCCGAACTGGCCGGCGCGCTCGCGGGTGACCTGCCGATCCGCTCCGGCGAGGTGCGGATCGACGGCAAGCGGGTGCGGCTGCGCCAACCGCGCGACGTGGTCCGGGCCGGAATGGGTTACGCGCCCGAGGAACGCAAGGCGCAGGCGCTGCTGCTGCACCGCGGGGTGCGCGACAATATCTCGCTCGCCATGCTGGATCGATTGCGGCGCTGGCGATTCGTGCGCCGCGGTGCGGAACGGCAGCTGGCGCAGGAGTATGTCGAGTCGCTGCGGGTGCGGACGCCGTCCATCGAGCAGGAGGTGCGCAAGGGCACCGTCGGCGGCACCCTGCTCGCGGTCATCCTGCTCGGCGCGCTCGACAACGGCCTGAACGTGGTGGGCGTCAACACCTTCTGGCAGAACGTCGCCCAGGGCTCCCCGCTGGTCGCCGCCGTCGCACTCCACGATGATCATTCGCGACAACCAAGCGGTGTTCGTCGAGGACCTGAGCGTGAAGGGTCTGGCCCGCACGAGATTGGCGAAGTCGGTACACGATGCCGGGTGGGCGATGTTCACCCGAATGGTGGCGGAAAAGGCCGCTCGACACAACCGGTATTTCGGGACAGTGGATCGGTTCTTCCCCTCGAGCCAGCTGTGCTCGCGGTGCGGCATCCGCGTCCACTGATCCGAGGGCGGTTCAGCCCAGGGGATGGTGGCGGAGGAACTCGACCGCGTCGGGGTACTGCTCGAGTGCCTTGGCGGCCGCGGCTTCCTCGGCGTCGCACAGGCGCTGATAGCCGGATTCGGCCGCGTCGGCGGCGTAGGTGCGCAGCGTCTGCATGGCCTCGACGGCATCGCGGTGATCGCCGAGCACCCCTTGCAGGTGCTTGGCCTTCTTGCCCAGCTCCGCGGCGGGTCCGCCCAGCACGGCGGTGGCGGCCTCGGCCGAATAGCGCAGGCGTTTGGCGGCTTTGCGGATGTCGTGCAGGTGCTCGACGCGTTCGGCCTCGGCGAGGCTGGGCTCCATGCGGACCAGGCGGCGCAGGTCGCCGAAATCGTGGCGCAGCACCTCGGTGAAGACGAGCTCGGCCGGTTCGGCGGCCTGGGTGGTGCGCAGCGGCGGGTTGGCGATCAGGCCGTGCAGCCGGTCGACGAGGGTGCGGTAGCGGCGGCTGTCGAAGGCGTCGACCACCGCGCTGTGCGCCCCGGCGTAGAACCGGCGCTCGTCGGCCACCAGCCGGTGTCCGAAATCCTTTCGCGGAGCGGACTTCTCACCCAGGGGTACGGTCTGCTCGTCGAACGGCACCCCGGTGTCGCCGAGCAGGACCGCGAACCGCTCGGCCCGTACCTCGGCGTCCCGGGCCACCCCGAGCAGTCCTGCCAGCCAGCGCAATTCGTCGTTCACCTCGCCGATCGGCTTGCGCCGCAGCACCCGGCGATAGGACTTGAGCACGCTGCGCAGCCGCCGGGTGGCCACCCGCATCTTGTGCACCGAATCCGGAAGATCCTGGCGCACATCGGGTTCGGACGTGCACAGCCGGTCCACATCGGCGGCTACTGCGTCGATCAAGGCGGAACCGGCTGTGGTGCTCATCTACGTCCTGTACTTGTCGGTGGCTTCCACCAGGTGGTGGGTGATGCCGGGTTCGAGAGCGGCGTGACCGGCGTCGGGCACCAGGTGCAATTCCGAACCGGGCCAGGCCCGATGCAGATCCCAGGCGCTGGTGGCCGGGCACACCACGTCGTAGCGGCCCTGCACGATCACGCCGGGAATGTGGGCGATGCGGTCGATGTCGCGCAGCAGCTGTCCCTCGTCGAGGAAGCCGCGGTTGACGAAATAGTGGTTCTCGATGCGCGCGAAGGCCAGCGCGAAGCGCGGATCGGCGGTTTCGGCGACCCGATCGGGATGGGGCAGCAGGGAACTCGTGGAACCCTCCCAGGTGGACCACGCGACGGCCGCGTCGGTGGCGAGGGCGGCATCGGGGGAGTGCAGCAGACGGTGGTAGACCTCGACCAGGTCCTGTCCGCGCTCGGCCTCGGGCACCGGCGCCAGGAACTTCTCCCACTCATCGGGGTACACGTACCCCGCGGAGCCATTGTAGTACCAATCGATTTCCTTGCGCCGCAACAGGAATATCCCGCGCAGCACCAGTTCGGTGACCCGGTCGGGATGGGCCTGCGCATAGCTCAATGCCAGCGTCGAACCCCACGAGCCGCCGAACACCAGCCAGCGGTCGACACCCAAATGCGTTCGCAGCCTTTCAATATCGGCTACCAGATGCCAGGTGGTGTTGTGTTCCAGGCTCGCGCCGTCGGCGATGTGCGGGGTGGACCTGCCGCAACCGCGCTGATCGAACACCACGATGCGGTAGGCCTCGGGGTCGAAGAACTGCCGGTGATACGGCGAGGTGCCGCCGCCGGGTCCGCCGTGCAGGAAGACCGCGGGCTTGCCGTCCGGGTTGCCGCTCACCTCGTAGTAGAGCGACTGGCCGTCACCGACGTCCAGCATGCCCTTCTCATAGGGCTCGATCGGTGGGTACAGGGTGCGCATCAGCCGGCCACCAGCCCCGCGGACAGGTTCGGGATCTCGACGGCGGAGAGGATCTGATCACGCACGTCCGGACAGGCCTTGGTGGTGACCCGATCGGCCACGCCGCGCTCGTTCGGCAGGAACAGATTGTTCTGCGCCGCCCACTGGATGACGGTCGCGTTCAGCGAGAACTTGTCCATGGTCGGGGTCTGCACCCGCCAGTCCGAGAGCTGCGGACGCAGCAGGTCGCACAGCTGCTTGGCCTGATCGTCGGTGACATTGAGCCCCGCGCCGGTAGCCGGGGTGGTCGGTGCGCCCGTGGTGCTCGGCCCCGCCGAGGTGGACGTGAGCGGTGAGCCCGAGCCCTTCGGCTGCGTCGATCCGGTCGAGGAGTTGTCCCCGCACGCCGCGGTCAACGCGACGGCGGCCACCCCGGCGAGCACCAGCGGCGCCCGCCGAACCCAGCGACTCATTCCACGATCCATGAACTTCCCTTTGGTCGATCCAGCTCGTTGGACTCCGAGTCTGCCACCAAAACGAGTTGGCGGACCGAGAAGACTTGCGGTCGATGAGACTCGATAGCTGATGGCTATCGGCCGGGCCCGGGTGCCCTCCGTCATTTCCGCGAGTGGGGCCCGGCCGGGATGACGAGAGACGCCCCCGCGGTGATCCGCGGGGGCGTCCGGCTTCATGAGGCGAGCTCGCTCAGTAGCTGTGCTCCGGGCCGGGGAACACGCCGCGGCGCACCTCGTCGGCGTAAGTGGCCGCGGCCGTACGCAATTGGCCGCCCACATCCGCGAACTGCTTGACGAACTTGGCGGTCTTGCCGCCGGTGTAGCCCACCATGTCCTGCCAGACCAGCACCTGCGCATCGCATTCCGCCCCGGCCCCGATGCCGATGGTCGGAATGGTCAGCTTCCGGGTGACCTGCCCCGCCAACTCGGCCGGCACCATCTCCATCACCACGGAGAACGCCCCCGCCTCCTGCACCGCGATGGCATCCGCGATGAGCTGCTCGGCCCCGTCCCCGCGCCCCTGCACCCGGAACCCGCCGAGGGTATTGACACTCTGCGGCGTGAACCCGATATGCGCCATCACCGGAATCCCGGCCGCGGTCAGCTTGTGAATGGTGTCGGCGACCCGCTCACCACCCTCCAACTTCACCGCGTGCGCCCCCGCCTCCTTCATGAACCGCACCGCCGTAGCAAGCGCCTGCTCCGGCGAGGACTCGTAACTCCCGAACGGCAGATCCGCCACCACCAGCGCATGCGGCGCACCCTTGACCACCCCGCGCACCAGCGGAATCAACTCATCGACATTGATCGAAACGGTGGTGTCATACCCGTACACCACATTCGCCGCCGAATCCCCCACCAACAGCACCGGAATCCCGGCGTCCTCGAAAATCCGAGCAGTCGAGTAGTCATACGCGGTGAGCATCGACCACCGCTCCCCATCCTGCTTCATCTGCTGCAAATGCTGCACTCGCATCTTCCGCTTAGCGGGAGTCTTCGGTGCCACAGCCGCCCCATACACGGGCGTTTCCGCATCGGATACGGACATCATCGTCCCTTTCGTCGTTTCCTCGAGGCCCATACCGGGTCCCCGGGTTGTTCTGACGCCCTCAGTCTGCCATTCCCCCCGCTCACCCCGCAGATGCAATACCTCACACCCCGGTCACCCGGCATGAGTGACAGTCCAGCTCCCCGAGGAAGCCGTCCGAGGTTGTCGGCTGTGCGGAAGCCGCCCGCTTGCATCGCTGGTACGAGCTGTCAATCGAGACGCTTCTGCATGACGAGTTCGCTGGTCGAACCGTCCGCAACCGCTGCTACGAGGCCGAACCCGAGTTGGTCGTACAGCGCGATGGCTGTTCGGTTGCCTGGCAGCACGGACAGGCGCAGTGTGGTGGCGTGTCGGCTGCGTGCCCATGTCTCGATGGCGGCGACAATCATTGGGGCGACGCCCTGCCCGCGTGCCGGTGGGCTCACCCATAGCGACCTCAGTTCGACGACGCTTCCCTCGGCCGGGACACCGCTGGCCATGCCGACCGGTTGGTGATCGATGAGAACGGCCACGTTGTGGGTGGTGGGGTCTTCGAAACGGATGCGCCATCGCTGTTCTGCGCCGTTGTGCCAGTCGGCCAAGGACGACTTGAAGGCATGTGGTGCCTCGGCCAGTGCGGCCAGTCGCAGCCGCCGCCACAGCGGCCAGTCCGCATCCGTCAGTTCTCGAATGGTCGGCGTCACTTCCCGGGTCCGGTTGCTAGCCGACCGGGCCCTTGGCCAGTTGGACTCGGGCGGATTGGGGTTGGCCGGTGGTGTCGGTCCATTTCAGGGTGATGGTGTCGCCCGGGTGGTGTTGGTCCATGGTGGTGGTGAGGTCGGTGGCGGAGGTTATCTGGTGGTCGTCGAGGGCGGTGATCACGTCGCGGGCCTCGAGACCCAGTTGGTCGGCGGGGCCGCCTTGGACCACGCCGCGGATTTGGGCGCCGGTGGAGGTGGAGGCGACCGAGACGCCGATGAAGGCGGTGTCGCCGATGTGGATGCGGTCGGTGGGCTGGCCGGATTGGATCTGCTTGGCCACGGTCAGGGCCTTGTTGATGGGGATGGCGAAGCCCTGGCCGCCGCCGATGCTGAAGCGGAAGCCCTTGGAGGCGGCGGTGTCCATGCCGATCACCTGGCCGGACGAATTGGCCAGGGGGCCACCGGAATCGCCGGGTTCGATATTGGCGGCCACCTGGATGAGGCCGGTGAGTTGTTCGGAGCTGCCGGTGGCGTCGTCGCTGGCGGTGATGGAGCGGTTGAGGGCGGTCACCTTGCCCGCGGCGGCGGTGGGGGTGCCGCGGCCGCCCGCATTGCCGACGCCGACCACCTGGTCGCCGACGCCGACCTTGTCGGAGTCACCGAGGGGTGCCGTCTGGAGACCGGAGGCGCCGACCAGTTTGATGACGGCCATGTCCTCGCTGCGGTCGAAGCCGAGCACGGTGGCGTCGTAGGTCTGGCCGTTGCCCAGGTCGGTGACCGAGATCTTGGTCGCGCCCTCGACGACGTGATTGTTGGTGAGCACGATGCCGTCGGAACTGAGCACGATGCCGGTGCCCGCGCCCTCGCCGTTCTGCAACCCGAGCACGGTATTGACGTCCACGATCCCGGGCACCACCGCCTGCGCGGCACTGTCGAGATCGGCTGGGGGAGTGTTGAAGTCGACGGGCTGGCTCTGCGTCACCCCACCCGGCGACTGCGCCACCGGATTGCCCGGCACCAGTGTGCTCGGTCCGCACGCTACGAGCCCCAAGGTCGCGGCCAACGCCACCACGGCGGCGGCCGCCGCACGAATGGTCCGCGAGCGCGCCGCACCCCCGGCAGAGTGGTCCGGCGACTGTCGTTGCAGATTCATGACGCCCCTCATAGGTCGAGCCCCCGGTTCTCTCCCATTAAGCATGCGGTTTCTGAGAGCCGCCTGGGGAGTTACCGTGCGAACGCCCACGTACCGCACAGGGTCGGCTCCGAACCCCTATCGTCCCGGGTCCGTGGCATTCGTGACGTTGCGCACGCACGCGGCGGCCGCGATGTGAACAGAGACGTATATGAGAGCGCCGGAAGGGGTGCGAGGGTGGTTTCGGTGGAATGGCACGATCGTGGCATGGCGTTGATGCGAACCGGCCGAGTCGTGCTGCTGGCCACGACCTTGGCGATGACCGCGGCTGCGTGCACCAGCGTGGTGGACGGCAAGCCCACCCCGAGCGCACCGTTGGGGCTGGACAGCTTCTACCACCAGACCCTGAACTGGGGCAGCTGCACCGATTACGTTCAGAGCGATGACGATTCGCTGCCCAAGGGCTCCGAGTGCACCCGTGTGACGGTGCCGGTCGACTACGCGAATCCCGGCGGCGCCACCGCCAAGATCGCCATCTCGCGAATCAAGGCCACCGGCAAGAAGATCGGGTCGCTGCTGCTCAATCCGGGCGGTCCGGGCGTGACCGGCCTGAACATGGTCTCCATCGGCGACAAGACCGACCTGGCCGAGCGCTTCGACCGGATCGGTTTCGACCCGCGCGGCATCGGCGCCTCCCAGCCGAGCATCCAGTGCATGACCGCCGCCGAGAACGACGCCCAGCGTGCCGAACCCAACAAGGACAACTCGCCCGCGGGCATCGCCGCCATCGAGGCCGAGAACAAGGACTTCGCCAACAAGTGCGTCGAGCGCACCGGCAAGGAGTTCCTCGCCCACGTCGGGACCCGGGAGGTCGTGCAGGACATGGATGTCATCCGCGGCGCGCTGGGTGACTCGAAGCTGACCTACCTGGGCTACTCCTACGGCACCCGCATCGGCTACACCTACGCCGAGAAGTTCCCCGACCGCGTGCGCGCGCTCGTGCTCGACGGCGCCCTCAAGCCGGATCAGGATCAGCTCAAGGAGTCCCTGGCCCAGGCCGCCAGCTTCCAGAACGCCTTCGACAACTACGCGGCCGACTGCGCGGCCAAGGAGAAGACCAACTGCCCGCTCGGCGACGACCCGAAGCAGGCCACCAAGAAGTTCCGCGCCCTGGTGGATCCGCTGTGGGACAAGCCCGTTCCCACCCAGGACCCGCGCGGCCTGCACTACGGCGACGCCATCACCGGCGTCCAGCAGACCCTCTACTCGGTGCGACTGTGGCCCGCCCTCACCAAGGGCCTGCGCGAACTGGCCCAGGGCAGCGGCGACACCCTGCTGGCGCTGGCCGACATGTACGACGGCCGCCACGACGACGGCACCTACGACAACAGCTCCGACGCCTTCACTGCCATTCGCTGCGTGGACGATCCGCCGATCACCGACCGCGCCGTGGCCGCCAAGCAGGACGCCGACTACCGCCGCGTCGCCCCGTTCCTGGACGACGGCCACAGCGGCAATGCCGCCCCGCTCGAGGGCTGCGCCTTCTGGCCGGTCCCCAATACGGGCACCCCGCACAAGCTCTCCATCCCGGGCCTGCCCAAGGTCGTGGTGATCTCTACGACCGACGATCCGGCCACCCCGTACCAGGCCGGTGTGGACCTGGCCCAGCAGCTGGGCGCGAGCCTGATCACCTTCAAGGGCACCCAGCACACCGTGTCCCTGCAGGGCAAGGCCTGCGTCGATGATCCGGTGGTCTCGTATCTGGTCGACCTGAAGGAGCCCGCCGCAGGCCTCACCTGCTGAGTTCCCTGGAAAGTTCGCGGCGCGTCTCGTTCTGGACTGAGTGGAGCGGGGGAGCGAAGCGGAGGAGCGGAGGGAGGGAAGAACGAGACTTCCAGCGCCGCGAACCCGCCCGGAGCGAAGCGGAGGGCAAATTAGACACAGCCTCGCCGCGCCTGCTGACGTTTATGTAACACGGATTTAACTCCCGGCCCCTACAGTCGCGAACATGGACCGTCAGAAGGAATTCGTCCTCCGCACGCTCGAAGAGCGGGATATCCGATTCGTGCGACTGTGGTTCACCGATGTCCTGGGTTATCTCAAGTCTGTCGCGATCGCGCCCGCCGAGCTGGAGGGCGCGTTCGAGGAGGGCATCGGTTTCGACGGTTCGGCCATCGAGGGGTTTGCCCGGGTCTCCGAAGCGGACATGGTGGCCAAGCCGGACCCGTCCACCTTCCAGGTGCTGCCGTGGTCCACGTCGAAGGGGCATCAGCACTCCGCGCGCATGTTCTGCGATATCGCCATGCCGGACGGTTCGCCGTCCTGGGCGGATCCGCGCCACGTGCTGCGGCGGCAGCTGAACAAGGCCGCTGATCTGGGCTTCAGCTGCTACGTGCACCCCGAGATCGAGTTCTTCCTGCTGAAGCCGGGTCCGCACGACGGCTCCCAGCCCATCCCCGCCGACAATGGTGGCTTCTTCGACCAGGCCGTGCACGACGAGGCCCCCAACTTCCGCCGTCACGCCATCGACTCGCTCGAATCCATGGGCATCTCCGTGGAATTCAGCCACCACGAGGGCGCACCCGGCCAGCAGGAGATCGACCTGCGCTACGCGGACGCGCTGTCCATGGCCGACAATGTCATGACCTTCCGCTACCTGATCAAGGACGTGGCCATCGACGAGGGCGTGCGGGCGTCGTTCATGCCCAAGCCGTTCGCCGATCACCCGGGCTCGGCCATGCACACCCACATGTCGCTGTTCGAGGGCGAGCAGAACGCCTTCGCCGACCCCGACGATCCGATCAACCTGTCGGAGACCGCGCGCGCCTTCATCGCGGGCATCCTCGAGCACGCGCACGAGATCTCCGCGGTCACCAACCAGTGGGTGAACTCCTACAAGCGCCTGGTCCACGGCGGCGAGGCCCCCACGGCCGCCTCCTGGGGCCGCTCGAATCGCTCTGCGCTGGTGCGCGTCCCGATGTACACCCCGAACAAGGCCGCCTCGCGGCGGGTCGAGATCCGCAGCCCCGACAGCGCCTGCAACCCGTACCTGGCGTTCGCGGTGCTGCTCGCGGCCGGTCTGCGCGGCATCGAGAAGGGCTACACCCTGCCGCCGGAGGCCGAGGACGACGTCTGGTCGCTGACCACCGCCGAGCGTCGCGCCATGGGCTTCCGCGAACTGCCCGCGTCCCTGGACGAGGCGCTGAAGAACATGGAGAAGTCCGAACTGGTCGCCGAGACCCTCGGTGAGCACGTCTTCGACTTCTTCCTCCGCAACAAGCGCCGCGAGTGGGCGGGCTACCGCAACCAGGTGACCCCCTACGAGCTCAAGGAATACCTCGGGCTGTGACATTTTGCCCTCCGCTTCGCTCCGGGCGGGTTCGCGGCCCTGTTACCTCGGCCTTCCCTCCTCCGCTCCTCCGCTTCGCTCCCCCGCTCCGTCAGTCCAGGCCGAGGCGGGCCGCGAACATTGGGTGGATCGGCCAGCAGGGGTGAGGTGATCGTCCGGGTGCATTCGTGAGTCGAACCGGCGGCGAGCGGGCAACGATGTCCCGTTTGGGAGGGATGGGCGGCATGTCGGTTCGACGTGACATGTAATTTGAAGGAATGGTTCGGCCACCGACTGCTCGTTCCGCTGTGCCCGGTGTAGGAAGGCCCGCTGTGCCCGGTGTCGGAAGGCTGGGGTTGCTCGAGCCTTCGGCCGCCGGCTCGCTGCGAGAGGTGGCCTGGGACAACGTGGACAGCGTTCCCCTGCTCTGGGCGCTGTCGCGTTCACCCGACGCCGATCTGGCGCTGCTGACGCTCATCCGGTTGCGGGAGCAACTCGGGAGCGACTGGGCCGCACTGGATTACGAGCTGCGCAAGAGCTCCTCGCTGCGTGGGCGGCTGCTCGCGCTGATCGGGTCGTCGAGTGCGTTCGCCGATCATCTGGTGGCCGATCCGCAGGCTTGGCAGCTGCTGAAGCAGCCGAAGCTGCCCTCGCGCGCCGAGGTGCTGGCGGATCTGCTGGAGGTCGTCAAGGGCGAACCGGAGACCGGGGCCCATGCCGGACCCCTGCTGTATCGCGCGGGCGTGTCCGGGCCGGAGGCGATCGCCCTGCTGCGCAAGCGGTATCGCGATCAGCTCATGCTGCTGGCCGCCATCGACCTGGCCGCCACCGTCGAGAACGAACCCGTGCTGCCGTATCAGCAGTTGGGGCAGCATCTCACCGATCTGGCCGACGCGGCGCTCACCGCGGCACTGGCGGTCGCGGTGGCGCGGGTGTGCGTGGACCGCGAGGTGCCGGCGCGGCTGGCCGTCATCGCCATGGGCAAATGCGGTGCGCGGGAACTGAATTACGTCTCCGACGTGGATGTCATCTTCGTCGCCGAACCCGCCGGCACCACCGCCACCCGGCTGGCCGCCGAGATGATGAGCGTGGGCAGCGCGGCCTTCTTCGAGATCGACGCGGCGCTGCGGCCCGAGGGCAAGGCCGGGGCGCTGGTGCGCACCCTGGACTCGCACATCGCCTACTACAAGCGCTGGGCGCGGACCTGGGAATTCCAGGCGCTGCTCAAGATGCGGCCCGCCACCGGCGATCTGACGCTGGGCGGCGACTACCGCGACGCGCTCATGCCCATGGTGTGGGCGGCCTCCGAACGGCCCGACTTCGTGGCCGACGTGCAGGCCATGCGGCGGCGCGTCGAGGATCTGGTGCCCGCCGACATGCGCGAGCGCGAACTGAAGCTGGGGCACGGCAGCCTGCGCGACGTCGAATTCGCCGTGCAGCTGCTGCAATTGGTACACGGCAAGGCCGATGAGTCCCTGCACGTGCAGGGCACCGTGGAGTCGCTGACCGCACTGGCCGACGGTGGCTACGTGGGCCGCGACGACGCCGCCAACCTCACCGCCTCCTACGAATTCCTGCGCCTGCTCGAGCACCGCTTGCAGTTGCAGCGGCTCAAGCGCACCCACACCCTGCCCGCCCCCGAGGACGAGGAGGGCATGCGCTGGCTGGCCCGCGCCGCGCACATGCGGCCCGACGGCCGCCAGGACGCGGTCGGCGTGCTGACCAGCGAGATCAAACGAAACGCCATGCGGGTGCGGCGGTTACACGCCAAGCTGTTCTACCGGCCGCTGCTGGAATCGGTGGCGCGGCTGGACGCGGACAATCTGCGGCTCAGCCCCGAGGCGGCGGTGCGGCAGCTGGCCGCGCTCGGCTACGGCGCACCCGAGAACGCGCTCGGACACCTGAAGGCGCTCACCGGGGAGGTCGGGCGCAAGGGGCGGATCCAGGCGCTGCTGCTGCCGACCCTGCTCGAATGGCTCGGCGAGACACCGAATCCCGACGCCGGGCTGCTCGCCTACCGGCGGGTCTCGGAGGGCCTGGACAACGAGATCTGGTTCCTGCGCGAGCTCCGAGACGAAGGGGCCATCGCGCAGCGCCTGATGATCGTGCTCGGCTCCTCGGCCTACCTGCCGGACCTGCTGATCAACGCGCCCGAGACCATCCGCATGTACGCCGACGGGCCGGACGGGCCGCTGCTGCTGGCCACCCAGCCCGCCGATGTGGCGCGCGGAATCCTCTCCGGCGCAGGGCGTTACGACGATCCCAGGCGGGCCGTCGCGACCGCGCGCTCGCTGCGCAGGCACGAACTGGCGCGGGTGGCCTCGGCCGACGTGCTCGGCATGCTGGATGTGCCGCGGGTGTGCGAGGCGCTGTCCTCGGTGTGGATCGCCACTCTGGAAGCCGCGCTGCAGGCGGTGATCCGGGCCAGTGAGGCCGAGCTTCGCGGGCCCGCGCCCGCCGACTTCGCGGTCATCGGCATGGGACGGCTCGGCGGCATGGAACTCGGCTACGGCTCCGACGCCGACGTGCTCTTCGTGTGCGACCCCCGCCCCGGCGCGGATGAGACCTTCGCCGTGAAATGGGCCATCAGCGTCGCCGAACAGGTGCAGCGCCTGCTGGGCGCGCCGAGCACCGACCCGCCGCTGCAGGTCGATGCCGGATTGCGCCCCGAGGGCCGCAATGGCGCACTGGTCCGCACCCTCGCCGCCTACGCCGCCTACTACGAACAGTGGGCCCAGCCCTGGGAGGTGCAGGCCCTGCTGCGCGCCCACCAGGTGGCGGGCGACCGCGAACTCGGAATCCGCTTCCTGCGCACCGTCGATCCCATCCGCTACCCCGAGGGCGGCATGTCCGCGGAGGGCGTCCGCGAGATCCGCCGCATCAAGGCCCGCGTCGACTCCGAACGCCTCCCGCGCGGCGCCAACCCAGCCACCCACACCAAACTGGGCCGCGGCGGCCTCGCCGACATCGAATGGACCGTCCAACTCCTGCAACTCCTGCACGCCCACGAGGTCCCCGACCTCCACAACACCTCCACCCTCGAATCCCTCGACGCCATCGAACGCGCCGAACTCATCGACACCGCCGACGCCACCCTTCTGCGCGACGCCTGGCTGACCGCCACCAAGGCCCGCAACGCCTTGGTCCTGGTCCGAGGAAAACCCGCCGACCAACTCCCCGGCCCGGGCACCCTCCTCTCCGCCATAGCCCGAGTAGCAGGCTGGCCAACAGACGACGGCAGCGAATTCCTGGACCACTACATGCGCGTAACCCGCCGCGCAAAAACAGTGGTAGAGCGAGTCTTCGGCGGCGAATAGCACTCCGGACGGACAACTCGCCGCAGGCTGTTCCGCCCCACCGACCCGCGGCCGACGGCTGGATGTGCTTCCGAACATCCGCGGTGCGCGAAACCTCAGTTCACGACCGGTCCGCCTGGCGAAGTGACCGGTGGCGGGGTCGTGACCGGTGGCTGCGTCGTGACCGGTGGCTGCGTCGTGACCGGTGGCGGCGGGGTCGTCGGTTCGGTGACCCTCGAGGTCGGCGGGATTGGGGCGGTCGAGCCGGATGTGCGCGGGGTCGGCGGAACGACCGCAACCGATGTGGTCGGCCGTGGCGTCGTCGGCGGTCTGGTGCTGCGCGGTGCGGTCGACTCAGCCGGGGTGGTGACGAAAGTCGTTGTCGTGGCGGGCGAATGGACCGGTCCCACCGGCGAGGACGGTTCGGATGTCGGACCGGCCCCGATAGCGAGACGGATTGCGAAGACGGCGAGCGTGACGACGACGATCAGCGTTGCGGCGCCGAGGTCGGCGAGTGACACCCGACGGCGGAGCCGGGCACTTCCGGTCGAGACGGCTCGGTCGAGGGACAGGGGATATTGCGCCAGCTGCTGGCGCGTGCTCAGTTCGAGCTGCCCGCGGAGTTCGGGGTTCATCGCGACCACCACCGTCGCTCCGATCGCCGCCGCTCGAGTTCGGCGGCCGCCCGGGCGAGATCGCGGGTCACGTCGTCGGCGGTGCGGCCGACGATGACGGCGATATCGGCAACCGGCAGATTGGCGAACTCGCGCAACACCACTGCGATCCGGGTCGGCAAGGGCAGGGTCGCCAGTGGGGTTCCGGCCGCGTTCTGTCCGGCCCCGCGGCGGACCCAGGTGTCCCGGGCAGTCAGCAGATGCACGAACGAGCAGAGCACGTAGACGCGCAGCGCGGGATTGGGCGGCCCGCGCCACGCGGCGATGGCACGTGCGAAGGCCGCTTCCAGCATCGCGGTGGCCGCCTCCGGCTCGTCACACATGAGACCGGCGCACAGGTGCAGGTCGGACTTCTGTTCCTCGAAGACCCGGCGCAGCTCGTCCGTGCGCCTGCGCACCGCGGTGACGATCTTGATCGTGGCGGGGAAACCGAATTCGATCTGGTTCACCGCCGGAAGGACGACCGCGGCCAATATCAGCGCGGCAGCCATACCGAGCAATGCGGCGACGAACCTGCTCGGAGCGACGACCGCGCCGCCGAGAATTCCGACACCGGCGAGGAATTGGCCCGCGCGCGCGGGCGTGACCAGCTGCCGCCAGGACCGCGGCGGTACCTCACACATGTCGGCTCGGCCGTTCGAAGCTCAGGACATGGCGTATATCTTTGGTGCGCAACGATATCGGAGTCGTCATCTCGTGCGGTTGCGACCTCGACGTGTACGCGGCCGAGCACGCCATAGTGGTTCTCCTACTCTCACCCCGACCCCCGACCCCCGGCCGACAGGCCGCCGCCCGTCGCGGCATGCCTGTCAGCGCTACGGCGTTCGGCGGATCCTCAGGTCGTCGCCGGAAAGACGCCCAGTTGCTGGAGCAGGCCGAGCGTGTCCCAGCAGTTCCAGGACTCGACGACCTTGCCGCCCTGGAAGTGGCTGATGCTGATTCCTTGCGTGGTCACCGATTTGCCCGTCGCGGGCATGCCCATGAAGTCGCCGTCGTTGGTACCCGTCGCGGTCCAGCGGGTGACGACGGCGTCGGCCTCGGCGATCTGCGCGTCGACCCGCATCGCGCAATCGGGGAATGCGGCGAGGTACATCCGAATGAGGCGTTTCTGCGGCTCGGGCCCACGCTCGGCCGCATAGGGATTCTGCGGATCATGATCGACGGCGTCGGCGGCGATCACCGCATCGAGCGCATCGAAATCTCGGGTGTTCCACACATCGAAAATGCGTTTCGCGACTGCTTTTTCGAGTCTGACATGGCTACCTGTCCTATCGGCTCATCCGGCCCACTCGGACAGTGTGGAGCCTCCCGCCACCATCGCGCCTCAGCCGTTCATCCGATGACAGACCCGTCCGTACCGGATCAAACCATCGAGTCGCCGATCCCGAGATCGATTCGCCCGCCGCGAGGGCGGTCGACCACGAACGGGGGCGTAGAGATATGTCCGGTGACAGTCGATTTCGAGTATGGGCCTACTCGCGCTGGGCGGATGCGCATCGGACACCCTGATCGTATGTCTGATGGATTGCGTCTGGTGATCGATGTGCTCGACCGCTTGGGCCGCGCCGCCCTGCTGGTCGACGGGTACGGCCGGGTCCAGCACATGAACGCCGCCGCACACGAAATCGTGGATCGGAGCGACGGGTTGTCCACCGACCGCGGCGGGGTGCTGAGTGCCGTCACACCCCGCGATCGTGCTGTCCTGGCGGCGTCGATCGCAGGGATTCGCAATCCGGGCAGGCGCAGTATCGCGGTCGACAGCATGATGGTTGTCCGTCCGTCGAACGGACGGCACTATGTCCTGCATATCCTCCCGATCCACCGGAACGGCCGATCCTCGGCCCGGCCGCCGATCGTGCTCGTTACCGTCGTCGAACCGGACGACTCGGGCCGTTGCGCGTCCGTGGACACCTGGCGGACCCTCTACGGACTGACCCCGCGCGAAGCAGCTGTCGCCGAACAAGTGCAACGAGGTGAGGGACTCCAGACGGTCGCCGATACTCTGGCGGTAACCCTGTCCACGGTGCGAGCGCACCTGCAGCACGTATTCGAGAAGACGCACACGCACCGCCAAGCGGAACTCGCCCGCCTGCTCACAGTCGTCGAACCGATCTTCGATCGACCGCCGCCGACTCCGTGACAACCGCTGTCCATTCAATCGAGGCTGTGCTCGGGTGGGGTGAGGTCGTAACGGGCCGAGGGGAATTCGGCTCCGAGGGTGGGTGGGACGTGGGGGAGGGGACTGCCGAGGAGTTCGTCCTGGCGGTCGCGGATCAGCCAGGGCGGGCAGCGATGCGCGGAGTCCGGGTCGGTTCCGGCACGGCTGCCCGGGGTGAACAGGCCGGGTGGGATTGCGGACCCGGAGGATCCGGGGCCATCGGCCGGGGTGAGTGATCTTGGCTGAGTGGGAGTTCCGGGCTTCAGGGGTCCCGGGAAGCTGTGCCCGGGATCGGGAGTGGCCGGGGTTGCGTGTGGCCGTGCCGGGGCGGCCGGTTTGCCGGTTGGGGGCGGTGTGCGGCCGGTGGTGAGCGGGTTTTCGGGTGGGGCGATGGTCGCGGGTCTTGTGTCGAGATCGGATGAGTCGCGGCGGGAGCGGTCGTCGGTGTTCGGGCTGACGTAGCCCGGGCTCAGGGTGTCGCCTCGGGCACCGGTTCGCGAAATGTCCCGAGCATCGGCCGGATTGGTACCGGCCATCGAGGTGTCGGGAGATTGTGCCCCGGGCTCGTCGGTGCCATCGGAGCCGTCGCGAGCGTATGAGGCCGGTTCGATGAGTGGCGATGTGCCCGATGTGCCGGGGCCCGGTCCCGGTTCGGGTGCACCGGGGGTCGGTCCTGAATCCCGTGCGCCGCGCCAGTCCTCGCCCGCCGCCTCGTCCCCGGGCGCCATCACCGTGAAGAAGGCGGGGATGCCCGATCCCGCGGGTGGGTAGATCGGGGTGTAGTTGGCGTCCAGGGCGGCGAGGGCGATCTGGCGTTGTTTCTCGCGGACGTTCGGCGAGCCGTGAATCAGGGGCGGGGGCACGGTTTTTCGGACTGCCTCCGCACCGTAGGCGGCCGCGGTGAGGCGGTGGCCGGTGCTCTGGGCGATTTCGGCGATGTCGGTGGCGTCCCGGACGAATCGGCGGGCCGAGGCCGCGGCGGCGTCGGCGATATTGCCCGCCATGCCGTCGGCGAGCGTGCTCTGGACGGAGGCGTGCAGGACGGTCAGCGCGCCGAACATGCTGTCGGCGATGCTTATCCAGGTCTCGGCGACCCGATGCATATCGCCGGGGTTCATGGCTTGGACTCGTCGATGGATCTGCTCGTGGGAGAACCGGTCGAAATCCTCCAGCCGCCGGATGTAATCCGGGTCGGTTCCGCGCCCGGCGATATCCGTCTGCTCGTGCTCCGCACCCGACTGACTCATGGCGGCCCTGCGCCGCAAGGCTTCCGGATCCATCGCGTCCTCCCGTCGTCTTGTCCCGTGGAGACTTGGACGCGACGGGCCGGGCGCGGGTTCCCCAGGGTTTGTGGGCGAGACCGGGCTCTCGGTGCGATACCCGGGTGGATACGCGGTGCAGGTCCCGAGCGACAGGCGGGGAGGCGTGATGAGGACAGCGCGGGTGCGGCTGGGGCTGGCCGTCGGGCTGACGGTGGCGGCGGTGGCGCTGAGCGGGTGTTCGGGGGTGAAAGTGCCCGACGCGCAGCATGTTTCGGTGCCCGCCACGACCGACCCGTGGCAGCTGGCGGGGCAGGTCTCCGCGAGCGGGCCGAGCGGTCCCCGCCAGGGCGTGCCGGATGCGAATCTGACCGCCGAGAACGGCGACGGCGGGGCGATCGACAAGCTGGCGCTCAATGCCGTCTCCGATGTCGCCGACTACTGGAACACCCAGTACGCCGAGAACTTTCCCGGCACCTTCAAGCCGGTGACGCGTTTCATCTCCTGGGATTCCACCGCCCCGCGCGCCCAGGCCGTCGACTTCTGCCGCAGCAGCACCTTCCAGCAGATCAATGCCGCCTACTGCAGCGTCGACCAGACCATCGGCTGGGATCGCGGCACCCTGCTGCCGGAGCTGGTGAAGAAGTTCGGGCCGATGTCGGTGGTCATGGTGCTGGCCCACGAATACGGCCACTCGATCCAGGCGCAGGCCAAACTGAACGGCTTCCTCACCTCGACCGTGGTCCGCGAGCAGCAGGCCGACTGCTTCGCGGGGGTGTTCCTGCGCGCGGTGGCGGAAGGCAATTCGCGGCACTTCACCCTCAACACCACCGACGGTCTGAACGGGGTGCTGGCCGCGGTCATCTCCTTCCGCGACAGCGAACCCGGCACCACCCGCGACGAGCACGGGACCGCGTTCGAACGGGTCACCGCCGTGCAGATGGGTTACACCGACGGCGCGGCGAGCTGTAAGAGCATCACTCGCACCGAACTTCAGAAACGGCGCGGCACCCTGCCCACGAGTTTCCAACCGGGAGACAAGCAACGGCAGCTCCCGGTCGACCAGCCCGACCTGGCGCTGGTGGCGCAGTCGCTGGCCGAGAACTATCCGATCCAGCCCGCACCCTCCTACGACTATCGGGGCGTCACCCGTTCGTGCCCGAAAGTGACCGTCACCCAGCCGGTCTCGTACTGCCCGAGCAGCAATGTCATCGGCACCGATGTCCCCACCCTGGCCAAACGGGCCCTCTCCGGTGACCGGGGCGAGTTGCTCTCCGCGGTGGTCGGCGGCGACTACAACGCCTTCATCGTCTTCGTCTCCCGATACATGCTTGCGGTGCAACAGGATCGGAAGCTGGCCCTCGTCGGAGCCGACGGCGCGGGCCTGCGCGCGGCCTGCCTGTCCGGCGCGTACAGCACCAAGCTGAGCCGTCCGGGCAGCACGCTGCAACTGTCGGCGACCGATCTCGACGCCGCGATTTCCGGGCTGCTGTCCGACGGCCTGGCCGCCGCCGATGTCGACGGCAATGTGGTGTCCAGCGGATTCGTCCGCTTGGAGGCCTTCCGCACCGGCGTTCTCGACGGCGACGACGCCTGCTTGAAGGCCTACAGGTAGCGCCTCAGGCTTTGGGCAGGTGGGCTTCGAGCCAGTTCACCAGATCGCTGAGCACCTTGTCCTGTTCGGGCTCGTTGTAGATCTCGTGGTAGAGGCCGTCGTAGCGGATGACGGTCTTGTCCTCGGACCCGGCGTCGCGCTCGAGCACATCGCTGCCGGTGGGTGAGGCCAGGCCGTCGGCGGTGCCGTGCTGCACCAGCAGCGGCGCGGTCAGCCGATCCAGGTGGGCCTTGACGTAGTTCCCGGCGCGCAGCATCTCCCCGGCGGTGCGG
The DNA here is from genome assembly GCF_007990715.1 of Nocardia seriolae NBRC 15557. Taxonomy (GTDB): domain Bacteria; phylum Actinomycetota; class Actinomycetes; order Mycobacteriales; family Mycobacteriaceae; genus Nocardia; species Nocardia seriolae. Next base: position 31,707 of record NZ_BJWY01000040.1, read on the forward strand.
GCCGGGACCCCGCCGTGATGGACCAGCGGGTCCTCGTCGTAGGCGCGCACCACCTCCGGATCACGGCTGACCAGCTTCGAATCCAGTTTGATCACCGGCAGATTCGGCAGGAACCGCGCCACCAGCGGCGCGGCCAGGCGCTGGATCGCATTGCCGCCCTCGATATCCACGGCGGGCCCGGACAGCACGATGCCGGTCACCTGCGGCTGATCGCGGACCGCCAGGTAGGCGGTGGTGAGGCCGCCCATGCTGTGCCCGATGAGGAAGACCGGCAGCTCCGGGTGGCGGCCGGTGGCGGTGGCGAGCATGGTGCGGACATTGTCGGCCGCCCCGTCCAGCGAGCCGATATTCGCCCGCGCGCCCTCGGATTTCCCGTGCCCGGTGTGGTCCAGGGCGTACACCGCGAAACCGGATTCGACCAGCCGTTCGGCGACGTGCGCGTAGCGGCCGGAGTGCTCGGCGTAGCCGTGCACGATGACGGCCAGCGCGCGCGGATCGGTGTCGGGCAGCCACGCCTGCCAGTAGACGCGGCCCCCCGTGCCCTGGAATTCGCCGGTCTCGGTGCGGGTCATCGGTCCTCCATTCGCAATGGTCGGCACGCCGCCGGAGTGACCGGCGGTGCCGCGCCATTGTCGCGCACTATTCCCCGAAACGGGCCAGACGGTCGATAAGGAGGCGGTTGAAGCGGATCAGGCGGGCGTAGTCGGCGCGGGAGATGCGCTCGTCGGTGCCGTGGATGCGCTCCAGATCCGCGGCGTTCAGCACGATCGGGGCGAAATTGCAGCGGGTGGCGGCCAGATCGTCGTAGTAGCGGGAGTCGGTCGCGCCGGGGACCACGCCGACGGTGACCGCGATGCCGGGGACCACCTCGCGCGCCAGGTCCGCGATCAGCTCGAAGTCCGGGCCCGCCGCCGGATTCGCCGACGGCTCGGAACAGGTGCCGTCCAGCTCGATGGTGACGGACTTGTCACGCACCACCTTCCGGCAGTGCGCCAGCACCCCCGCCACCGAATCACCGGTCAGGATGCGGAAATTCACGAACGCCTCGGCGCGCTGGGGCAGCACGTTCGGCTTCACACCGCCCCGGATGACGGTCGGCGCGGTGGTGGTGCGCACCAGCGCCTCGGTCTGCGGGCGGGCCGCCAGCACCCGCGTCACCACCGGGCCCATGGTGTTCACCAGCCCGAGCAGGGTGCGCCGCGGCTCGGACACGAAATGCCGCACCCGCAACAGCATGTCGATCGCGACCGGGGTCAGGCGCAGCGGGAACGGATGATCCTGGATCCGCGTGACCGCCCGGGCCAGCCGCCCCACCGCGGTCTGCCGCCCCGGCATGGACGAATGCCCGCCCACATCGGCCACCGACAGCCGCACCGTCGCGAATCCCTTCTCGCCCACCATGATCGTGGCCACCGGCAGATCGATCCCGTCGGCCATGCCGGTGGTGATCACCCCGCCCTCGTCGAGCAGCAGCCGCGCCCGCACCCCGGATTCCCGCAGCCGCTGCGCCATCCGCCCGGCGCCCCCGGCCCCGAAGACCTCCTCGTCGTGCCCGAACGCGAGATACACCGTCTGCCCGGGCATCACACCCGCTTCGAGGGCCTGCTCGACCGCTTCGAAAATGGCCACCACCCGGCTCTTGTCGTCGATGGCCCCACGCCCCCAGACGAATTCGTCGTCCACCACTCCGGCGAACGGCGGATGCGTCCACCCATCGACATCATCGACCGGCACCACATCCATGTGCGCCAGCAGAATCGCCGCCACCGGTTCCGCGTCGGGTCCGGTGGCGGATGCGTCGCTGCCGCCGCTCGACCCGGCAGGCGACCCGTCGGGCCGGGCGGCTCCGGTGCGGGTTGTCGCGGTTTCAGCCGTGGCGAACGCCGTCACGGTCGAGTCGAGCCGCGGGGACTGCGGCTGGGCCGGGGTCTTGGCGCCCGCCCAGCGGTACAAGCGGCTGTGCCCGAACGTCTCCCAGGTGAGGTGGGTGTGCACCAGGGGGAACGAGTGTTCGAGATGCGCTGTGAGCCGGTCGAATTCGGCCGGGTCGATGCGGTCGCGTTCCTCGTGGGAGACGGTGCGGCAGCGCAGGGCGGCCGCGAGGCGTTCGGCGGTGACTTCGTCGACGGCCGGGCCGCCGGACGGCGCGGTGCGGGTCATGGAGCTAACCACCCGACCTGGGAGGGAAGTTCATGGTCACAGTGGCATTGTTCACCACTTCCGGTGCCAGCAGGACCGTCTTCTCGTTTCGCCACTTCGCGATCGCCTCGCCGGGCTCGCCGGGCAGGTCGGGAGTGCGGACCGCGGCCAGCAGCGGGAGATGCACCTGCGCGGCGGTGACGGTCACCGCAGCGAAGGCGGGCGAATGCGCCCACACGTCGTCGACCACGTCGGTGACGCGGATGCCGATGCGGTGGCCTGCGGGGATGGGCCAGTCCTGGCCGAGCATCCGGAACTGCGCGGTCGCGGAGACCGGGGCGATGCCGCGGGTGATGACGGTGGCGCGATTGCCGGGGTCGATGTCGTAGACCTCGACGGTGACCGCGGCCGTGGCCGGGCCGTCCAGGCTCAGCGTGGCGGTCGGCGTCCCGGACAGGTGCTGGTCGTGGTCCAGGGGCTGGGAGATGGTCCAGATCTCGCGGTCCGCGCCGGGGATGAGACCGCGATCGGTGTAGCGGCCGGGCCGCAGATCGATATCGACGGCCCGGCTGTCGGCGGGCGGCCACGCGGTCTCCGAACGCCAGCGCCCGTCGAACTGGGCGACGGTCACGCGCGGCCCGGTGGCGACATCGCGGCCCGCGACCTGCCGGTCGAAGAAGGCCAGCAGCTCCGAGGAGAATTGCGGCGCACCGCATTTCTCGGTGCAGTCCCGGTGCCCCCACTGGCCGAACCACGCCTTGTGATCGCCGGGGCCGAGCCCGTTCCACAGCTGGAAGACGCGGTCGGCGCGGGTGTTGTAGTCGGTGAAGCCCTGACCCAGGAACAGCGGAATCGTATTGCCGCGCAGCTTGGCCACCAGGTCGCGGTCGCGCCACCACGCGGAATCGGCGTCATGATCGGTGGTTTCGGCGAGGTAGTGCGTGTAGCAGGCCGGATCGATATTCGAGGCATTGGCCTTGTACTCCGCCGAATCCGTCGGATACGCGGGCGTGGACGCGATCAGCAGATGCTCGAAGCCCGCGAAATCACCGGGCCGGAAACCGTTCTCGCTGATCGGCTTGAGCGAGAACTTCCACGCGATGCCCTGCATGTAGAGGTAGGCATTGGGGTCGGCCACCGGTTCGAAGGCCGCCACCGCGGCCAGTCCCGCGGGCTTCTCCGCCAATCCCATGAGCCCGGTCCAGGCCTCGTAGGAGACCCCGTTCAATCCGACCTTCCCGGTCGACCACGGCTGTCCCGCAGCCCATTCCACCGCCGTCTTCACATCCGAGCGTTCCCCGGGCCCGCCGAAGTCCGGGCATCCGTCGGACCCGCCGAAGCCGCGCAGATCCACGATCACATAGGTGTATCCGGCCTCGAGGAACATCGACACCAACAGATCGTCGGTGGACGGCCCGCCCGCGGGCCGCGGCGCGCTCAGGTGCATGAGGTGGGCCCGGTACGGGCTGACGGTCATGATCACCGGCGTGCGCACATCGTCGGCGATCCCGGCGGGCCGCAGCACATCCGCGTGCAGCCGCGTCCCGTCCGGCGCGGTGATGAACTCCTCGTGCCACTGATACCGCGCGTCCGCGTTCGCGCGCCCCGGCATCGCCATCACCCCCACCACCAGTAGCAGCACGCCTACCAGCGCACGCCACAACACCATCCGCATGATCACCATTCGACCTTGGTGGTTTCAGCCGCCGTGAACCAGCCCCAGGAACCGGGGTGGATCGGTCGGTCCACCCGACATCCGTGCGCCGCCGGAACAACGATCCGCCGCCCGGGCATACCGGTGGTTACGATCGGTGTGTCGGGGCCCAACTCGTCGAGCGAATGAGCGCGGCATGGTCGGTCGAGATACAGACGGGACGCAGCCTGACCTGCGCATAGGAATCGCCGCGGAGCTGGCCGCGGCGGGACTCGCCGATGCCCGCGAGATCGGCCGCGGCGGTTTCGGCGTCGTCTACCGGTGCGTCGAGCACTCGCTGGACCGGCTCGTCGCGGTGAAGGTGCTCGATACCCGCTCCAACGACGACGAGCGGGCGCGGTTCCTGCGCGAGCAGCGCGCGCTGGGCCGCTTCGCCGGCCATCCGCACATCGTGCAGGTGCTCTCCGCCGATGCCACGGTCACCGGACGGCCGTATCTGGTGATGCCGTTCTACCCGCTCGGGTCGCTGCGGGAACGCATTCGCGAGCACGGGCCGCTGCCCTGGCAGGAGGTGCTCTCGATCGGGGTGAAGATCGCCGGCGCGCTGGCGGCCGCGCACGTGCACGGGATCGTGCACCGCGATGTGAATCCGGCCAATATCCTGCTCTCCGACTACGGCGAGCCGCTGCTGAGCGACTTCGGAATCGCCCACATCAGCGGGGCATTCGAGACCGGCTCCGGAATGATCGCCGGGACACCGGCATTCACCGCGCCCGAGGTGCTGCGCGGCAACGAACCGACCGAGGCGGCCGACATCTACGGGCTGGGCGCGACCCTGTTCTGCCTGCTCACCGGTCACGCCGCCTTCGAACGCCGCGAGGGTGAGTCCATGGTCGCGCAATTCGTGCGCATCACCTCCGAGCCGATACCCGATCTGCGGGCCGACGGCATACCCGCGCTGCTGTGCTCGGCCCTGGAATCGGCCATGGCGCAAGACGTCTCGGATCGGCCGGGCACGGCCCGCGAATTCGGCGACCGGCTGCGCAATGTCCAGTTCGTCAGCGGGCTCGCGGTCGACTCGATGGCGCTGCCCGCCGACGGCGCGATCGCGACCGTCGCACCGCCGGTTCCGGTCCCGGTGTCGCGTCCGGTTCCGGCCCCGACACCGTCCACCCGATACCGCCCGCCGAGCTCGCCGCGTCGGCCGGTCCGCCGCGCCCGGCTGCTCGACCGGCTGCGCGCCGGACCGCCCCGGCGGCTCATGCTCATCCACGGCCCGGCCGGATTCGGCAAGAGCACCCTGGCCGCGGAATGGGTGGATGTGCTTGCCGCCGAGGGTGTCCGGGTCGCCTGGCTGAGCGTGGACGACGATGACGACAATGTCGTCTGGTTCCTGTCGCACGTGGTGGAGGCGATCCGCTACGCCCACCCCGGCATCGCCGCCGACCTCGAGCGGCTGCTCGAGGAACACGCCAGCGACGCCGCGCGGCACGTCATGACCAGCCTCATCGACGAGATCCACCGGGCCGGGGAGACGGTGGCGCTGGTGATCGACGACTGGCACCGGGTGACCAGCCCGGCCACCATCGCGGCCATGGAGTTCCTGCTCGACCACGGCTGCCACCACCTGCGGGTGATCGTCACCAGCCGCAATCGCACCGGACTTCCGCTGGGCCGCATGCGGGTTCGCGACGAACTCGACGAGATCGACGAATCCGCCCTGCGTTTCGACGACGCGGAAACCGCGGCCTTCCTCGCCGACGTCAGCGGCCTGACCCTCGCCGACGCGGAGGTCGAGCGCCTGCGGGCCTCGACCGAGGGCTGGGCGGCCGCACTGCAATTGGCCTCCATGTCGCTGCGCGACCGCGACGATCCCGGCGCGTACATCGACCAGATCTCGGGGCGCCACTACGCCATCGGCGAGTACCTGATGGAGAACGTCGTCGACACCCTCGAACCCGAGCTCCTCGAATTCGTCATGCGCACCTCGGTCGCCGAGCGCGTCAACGGCGAGCTCGCCGAGGCCCTGACCGGCGTGCCCAACGGCCAGGACATGCTCGAACAGGTGCGGCAGCGAGACCTGTTCCTGCGCAGCATCGATGACGACCTGCGCTGGTTCCGCTACCACACGCTGTTCGCCGATTTCCTGCGCGACCGCCTGATCCGGCTGCATCCGGGACTGCTCGAGGAACTGCACCGCACCGCCGCGGACTGGTTCGCCGAGCACGACATGCTCGCCGAGGCGGTCGATCACCTGCTCGCCGCGGGCGAACCCCGGCGGGCGACCGAACTGGTGGCCGAGCACGGCGAACGACTGATGGAGCAGTCCCGCATGGGGACGCTGCTCGGACTGGCGGCCAAACTGCCCGGCTCGCTCGCCGCGTCGAATCCGCGGCTCCAGGTGCAGATCGGCTGGGCCAATGTCGCCATGCAACGCCCGGCCGCCGCCGCGACCGCACTCGAGTGCGCCGAGAAGGCGTTGGCCGGGCTCCCCGAGGACGCGGGCCGGGCCGACCTCGAACTCGAACTCGAGGTGAAGCTGGTGCACACCGCGCTGAGCTTCGCCACCGACCAGACCATGGTGCTCGCGCCCGAGCTCGTCGCGGCGCGGGATTCGGTGCGGCCCTTCATGGCTCACGGACTGGCGGTCGGGGCCATGATCTCGGCGCTGTACCGCTTCGACTACGCCGAGGTGCACCGCTGGCACCGGTGGATCGAACCCTTCCGCGACCGCGTGCGCGGACCCTTCGGCGCCATGTACTGCGACTGCGTCGCGGGCAGCGCCGCCTACGAACAGCTCGAGATCGGCATGGCCGAGACCCGCTTCCGCACCGCGCTGGCCGGGGCACTGCAAACCGGCGGGGGATCGCAGGCCACCCGCCTGGCCAGTGCCCTGCTCGGCGAATTGCTGTACGAGAAAGGGCAATTCATCGAGGCCGAGGAACTGCTCGCGGGCGGGATCGGCCTGGAGGGCGGGGCGGTCGAGTTCCTGATGGCCAGCTACGGCATCGGCGCGCGCCTGGCCGCGGTGCGCGGCGATCTCGACACCGTGCGCGAGCGCCTCGACGAAGGCGGCAAACTCGCCACCAACCTGATGCTGCCGCGCCTGGCGGCGCGAATCCTCAACGAGCGCATCCGTTTGGGCCTGCCTGTCACCGACACCGACCGCACCGACCTCGCCCAGCTCGAGCCCTACTCGGCGCACCCCGACGTGCCCTCGGCGGTCGCGGCCGAACTCTCCTGCGATTCGGCGATCCGGCTGCTGCTCATGGACGGTACGGAAGCATCGGCCGCGCAAGCGGTCTCGCGGGCGCAGCGGCTGGCACAGGTGATCGCCACCCAGCATCGGCCCCGCGCACTGGTGAACGCCGAACTCCTGCACGGGTGCTGCCTGTCGGCGACCGGCAAGACCGCCGAGGCCGCGAAGTTCCTGGAGCCAGCCATGACGCGCTGCGCCGAACAGGGCCTGGTCCGCCTGGTCGTCGACTCCGGCAGACAGCTGTACCCGGTGGTCGAAACCCTCTACGGCGCAACCACATCGACCCAGAACCTGGTCCGCCTGTTCCTGCGACAGGTGCTCACCGAGTTCGAAGGGGTGCTGCCCGCCCGCGGAACCGCACCCGGCACAATCGGCTGAGACCACGAGGGGAGTGCGGTAGATGTCGGGTGACGTGCGGTCGGATGAGCGGGTAGCGGCGGAACCGGACCGTTTTCAGCCGGTGCCCGATCCGCGTCCCGACGACGACGTGTGGCCGGAAATGATGTGGCCGGTGCCGGGAGACGCGGTGCTGACGGGCAAGTCCGTGGAACTGCGCCCGGTCGATCCGGCGGCGGACGCGGGAGAGTTGTTCCGGGCGCTCGACCAGGCGCGGACCTGGGCACACGTGCCCGGACGGCCGCAGACGGCGGCGCAACTCGAAGAACTACTGCGCCAGCTGAATTCGCAGGACGACTGGCACATCTGGACCGTGCGGACGGTCCGGGAGGTCGGCGGAGAATCGGCCGGGGCGATCATCGGCGTCACCGCCTACCTGGATGCCCGTCCCCGCGATGCCGGACTGGAAATCGGATTCACCGTCTACACCCCACCCGTATGGGGCACCGCGGTGAATCCGGAAGCCAAACTCCTGCTGCTCGAGTACGCCTTCGAAACCTTGAACGCGGGCCGGGTACAGCTCAAGACCGACGTTCGCAATCACCGCTCACAGCAGGCCATTTCACGGCTCGGCGCGCGGTACGAGGGCACTTTGCGCCGCCACTTCCGCCGCGAGGACGGCACCATGCGCGACAGCGTGCTGTTCTCGATCACGGTCGAGGACTGGCCGCAGGTGCGCGATCGGCTCACACACCGGCTCGCCGAATTGGACCGGGCTGCGGCTACACCGGCCGCAGGTTGATCATCTTGCGCAGGCGGGCGCGGTCGCGTTCCAGGCGGCGGGCCTCGTAGGCGATGGGGAAGTAGCGGATGCGCTCCGGCAGCATCGGCACGGTGCGGCCGATGAGCCAGCCCAGGGCACGGAGGGCGCGTTCGTCTTTCGCGGTCCACTCCAGGCCGAGCTTGTCGCGCACGACATCCGGGGTGGTGCCGACGGTGAAGAAGTACTGCAGGCGGCCGACCGGATTCGTCACCGCGCGCCACGCCGGGTGCAGCGGGCGGGGAATCTGCTTGGGCGGGGCGATCTTCCGGATCACCTTCAGGTAGTCGTAGGCGACATTCGTGGCCTCCAGGTGGTTTTCGACCTGGTTCCAGAACCACGGCTCCCATTCCGCGTAGGTTGCGGGAATCTCCTTGGGCGCCACCGAGAAATTCCGCATGAGCTGCACGGTCTCCTGGTAGTACGCCTCCTTGTCGGCGTCGGAGAGCTTGTCGCTGGAGAAGTACTTGTTGCCCTCGGTGAAGGCGAACACACCGGTATGCAGCACCCAAGCCCACGGGGCCGAGGACAACGCCCGATGCTTGACTCCCTGCGCGTCGGTCGAGTTCAAGCTGGCATGCATCGTCCGCAGCCGATCCGCCTCGGCGAGTGCCTCGTCGCCGCCGTAGACCCACATCATGACCGAGGCCAGACTGCGCATGGCCCGGCCCATCGGGTCGGTGCGGAAGGTCGAATGCTCGTCCACCACCGCGGCAATGGTCGGTTCCATGGTCTGCAGCAGGAACGCGGACCCGGCGGTCAGCGAGAACGTGATCAGACCGGTGTCCTCCCACAGCCGGGTATCCGGTCCGAACGGGCGGCGTTCGGGGCGTGCACTGCTGGCCTCGTGATCGAGCGCGACGGCGGCGGTCATGGTGGATCTCCTTTGATCAACCGTTCCCATCGGCTGCCCACCCGCCGACAGGATGAGAGAGTTACTACCGAATCGTCTCATCTTGTCGCGAGGGTGGCAACCGTCACGTCCGGGAAATGCGAAAAGCCGGATGACGTGGACCGACCGGGTAACCCGGTCCACGTCATCCGGCGATTCATACCCGCCGCCGGGTGAGTTCGGCTTCCGGGCGCGCGGTTGGCATGGGTTGGCGCGCGCCCGGGTGGCGGGCTTACGTCGTCCGATCCTGGATCAAAAAATCGGACGGCGGTCAGGGCGTGACTAGGTCACGATGCGCAGCGGGTGCTCGATGAGTTCCTTGAGCTGCTGGAGGAAACGGGCCGCGACGGCACCGTCGATGGAGCGGTGGTCGGCCGAGAGGGTGACGCGAAGGATCTTGCGCGACACCACCTTTTCGCCGTCGAGCTTCAGTTCGTCCTGGGCCGCGCCGACCGCGAGGATCGCGGACTCCGGCGGGTTGATGACGGCGGTGAACTGCTCGATGCCGAACATGCCCAGGTTGGAGATGGTGAAGGTGCCGCCGGACATGTCCTCGCCCTTGAGCTTTCGGTCGCGGGCGCGACCGGCCTTCTCCTTGCCCTCGGCCGCGATGGCCGACACCGACTTGCGGTCGGCATCGTGGATGACCGGGACGAACAGGCCCGCGTCGGTGGCCACGGCGATGCCGATGTTGATCGCCTTGTGCCGCAACAGCTTGTCGCCCGCGAAAGAGACGTTGACCGCCGGGTCCAGGCGCAGCGCGGTGGCGACCGCCTTGACGAGCAGGTCGTTGACGCTGACCTTGCCGGAGCCGGTCTCCTCCAGGGTGTTGTTGATCTGCGCGCGGAAGGCCAGCAGCTCGGTCACATCGATCGCACTGGTGAGGTAGATGTGCGGGGCCTGCTGCTTGGACTCGGTGAGGCGGGTGGCCGAGACGCGCTGGATGTTGGTCAGCGGGATCTCTTCGTAATCGCCGGTGGCCGGGGCGACCGCGGCCGGGGTGGCGGCCGGAGCCGCAGCGGCGGCAGCGGGGGCGGCCGGAGTCGCGGTGCTGCCGGCGTTTTCGACATCCTGCTTGGTGACGCGGCCGCCGGGGCCGGTGCCGTTCACGGCGTTGATGTCGACGCCGATCTCCTTGGCGACCTTGCGGGCCAGCGGCGACGACTTCTTGCGGTCACCGGATTCGGTGGGGGTGCTGCCGTTTCCGGCGGCCGGAGCCGAAATGGCCGGTGCGGCAGCGGCGGCCGGAGCCGCGGGGGCGGCAGCCGGAGCCGGGGCAGCGGCGGCGAGCGCGAGAGCAGCGGCCGGGGCGGCGGACGCGCCGCTGCCGTCGCCGAGCAGTGCGATCGGCTCGCCGATGGCGACGGTGGTGCCGGGCTCGGCGATGATGGCCTCGAGGATGCCGTCCTCGTAGGCCTCGAGCTCCATGAGCGCCTTGTCGGTCTCGATCTCGGCGAGGATCTCACCGGCCTTGACCTGGTCGCCGACCTGCTTGAGCCAGGCCGAGACGATGCCCTCCTCCATGGTGTCGGAGAGCCGGGGCATGGTTACTTCGGACATGGTTCCTTCCGGTTCTCAGCGGCGCTTGCCGACGGCGGCAAGGGTTTCGAGGGCGGCCTTGTAGAGCGAGTCGGGCGATGGGAGCGCCAGCTTCTCGAGCGGCTTGGCGTAGGGCAGCGGCACCTCGGCCATGGCCACGCGGCGCACGGGGGCGTCGAGGTAGTCGAACGCGCCGTCGGAGATCGACGCCGCGACCTCCGCGCCGATGCCGTAGGTCAGCCAGTCGTCCTCGCCGATGACGGCGCAGCCGGTCTTCTTGACGGACTTGACGATGGTGTCGCGGTCGAGCGGGCGCAGGCTGCGCAGGTCGACGACCTCGGCCGAGATGCCCTCGGCGGCAAGCTTTTCGGCGACCTGGGTGCACACGGTGGCCATGCGCGAGTAGCCGATGAGCGTGATATCGGTGCCCTCGCGGGTGACCGCGGCCTTGCCGATCTCGGCGGCCGGAAGATCGTCCGGCACTTCGCCCTTGGTGTTGTAGAGCGACAGGTTCTCCAGGAAGAGCACCGGGTCGTCGTCCTCGATGGCGGCTTTCAGCAGCGCCCGCGCGTCGGCGGGGGTGCTGGGGGCGACGACCTTGAGGCCGGGCACGAACGCGTAGTACAGCTCGATGTTCTGCGAGTGCGTCGCGCCGAGCTGCTGGCCGCCGCCACCGGGGGTGCGGATGACCATCGGCACCGACGTCTGACCGCCGAACATGCCGTAGATCTTGGCGGCGTGGTTGACGATCTGATCCAGTGCCAGCAGCGAGAAGTTGATCGTCATGATTTCGACGACCGGGCGCAGGCCCAGCATGGCGGCTCCGATGGCCGCGCCGACGAAACCCTCTTCGGCGATCGGGGTGTCGCGCACCCGCTTCTCGCCGAATTCCTTCATCAGGCCCGCGGTGATCTTGTAGGAGCCTTCGAAAACGCCGATCTCTTCTCCGATGAGGAAGACATCGTCGTCGCGCTGCATCTCCTCGCGGAGGGTCTCGCGCAGCGCTTCACGGTAAGTCATGACAGCCACGGTGATGTCCTTAAACGGTGAAGAGCGGATCGCCGGGCAGGCGATGGGAATCGCCCGCGACCGGGGTCGCGTAGTTGTAATCGAACAGGGTGGCCGGGTCCGGATGCGGCGAGCTGTCGGCGAAGTCGACCGCCGCGCGCACGCGCTCCTTGACCTCGGCCTCGATGGCGGCGGCCGAATCCTCGCTCAGCACACCGGCTTCGAGAAGACGGTTGTGCCACAGCACGATCGGGTCGTGCGCGACGGCGGTGGAGACGGCGTCCTCGGCGCGGTACTTGGCCGGGTCGACGACCGAGTGGCCCTTGAGGCGGTAGGAGACGGCCTCGAGCAGGGCGGGCTTGCCCTCGCGGCGGGCGGTCTCGATGAGGTCGCTCGCCACCTCGCGCACGGCCAGCACGTCGGTGCCGTCCACGCGCTCACCGCGCATGCGGTAGGAGGAGGCGCGCTTCCACAGATCCGGTTCGGCGGAAGACTTCTCGACGGTGGTGCCCATGCCGGTCTGGTTGTTGATCACCAGGAACACGACGGGCAGGTTCCACAGGGCCGCGATGTTCAGCGACTCGTGGAACGCGCCGATATTGGTGGTGCCCTCACCCATCTGGCACACCACGACGTCGTCGCCACCGCGGTAGTCGATGGCCAGCGCCGCGCCGATCGCGAGGGGAACCTGGCCGCCGACAATGGCGTAACCGCCGAGCAGGCGGGTCTGGGTGTCGTACATGTGCATCGATCCGCCCCAGCCCTTGGAGGTGCCGGTGGAGCGGCCGTACAGCTCGGCCATGACGCGGCCGGGCTCGATGCCCTTGGCCAGCGCGTAACCGTGCTCACGGTAGTTGGTGAACAGGTAGTCGGTGGGGCGCATGGCGCGGCCGACGCCGACGACGGTGGCTTCCTCACCCAGGTTCAGGTGGCAGTAGCCGCCGATCTTGGCCTGCTGGTAGCCCTGGGCGGTGCGCTCCTCGAAGCGGCGGATGAACAGCATCTCGGTGTAGAGCGAGAGCAGGTCGTTGGCATCCGTGCCGCCGAAATCGGCTCCGCCGAGCAGGGTTTCGGCTACAGATCTGTCGGATACGGCTGCGTCCGCGGCGGGCGCGGCCGGGCGGGTCGCCTTGCGCGCCGACTTGCGCGGCGCGGCGGTGGTCGTGGTCATGAGAGAGCTCCTCAGCGCTTCCGGGGCGGCGCGACGTGAACGGGCAGGCCCAGCCCGACCAGGGCGGCCTCCATCCCGATCTCGCCGAGGGTGGGGTGGGCGTGAACGGTCTCGGCCAGCTCGTCGAGGGTCGCCTCCAGCGAGATCGCCAGGGCCCCTTCGGTGATCAGGTCACTGGCCGACGGGCCGATGATGTGCACGCCGAGCACCTCGCCGTGCTGCTTGCCCGCGACGATCTTCAGGAAGCCCTCGGTGTCGCCGAAGGACTTGGCCCGGCCCAGCGCCGCGAACGGGAACTTCGCGGCAATGATGTCGTGGCCCACGGCCTCGGCGGCGTCCTCGGTGAGGCCGACGCTGGCGATCTCCGGGTGGGTGAAGGTGGCGGCCGGGATGACGTTGTAGTCGATGTGGGCGGCGTGGCCCGCGATGGTGTCGGAGGCGACCAGACCCTGGTGCGAGGCGACGTGCGCGAGCAGCGCCTTGCCGGTGACATCGCCGATGGCGTAGACGTGCTCGACGCCGGTGCGCAGGTGCTCGTCCACGGGGATGAAACCGCGTGCGTCCGTTTCGATTCCGGCGATATCCAGGCCCAGCTGCGCGGTGTTGGGGCGGCGGCCGACGCCGACCAGCACCACGTCCGCGGGCAGCTCCTGCGGCTTCGCGCCGCCGACGGTGACCGACAATCCGTTGTCGCCCTGCGCGATACCGGTGACGGTCGCGCCGGTCAGCACCTTGATGCCGCGCTTGGTGAACGAGCGCACGAGGGCGGTGCCGATCTCCTTGTCCTCCAGCGGAACCAGGCGGTCCTGCATCTCCACCACGGTGACCTCCGCTCCGAACTCGTGGAACAGGTTGGCCCACTCCGCGCCCACCGCGCTGCCGCCGATGACGACCAGCCGCTTGGGGACCTCGGTGAGGCCGAACGCGCCGTCGGAGGTGATCACGCCGGGCAGGTCCGCGCCGGGGATCGGGAGGACGGCCGGGACCGAACCGGTCGCGATGATGACGTCGGTCGCGCTCACGGTGCGAACGGCATTCGCGGTCGGGGCCGCGGCGTAGCGCGGGCCGCCCTCGAAGATCGGCGACGGACCGGCCTCGACGACCTCGACGGAGGTCGGGCCGGTGAAGCGGGCGTGGCCCTCGATGACGGTGACGCCATTGGCCTTCAGCAGCCCCGCGACGCCATCGGTCAGTTCCTTGACGATGCCGTCCTTGCGCTGCCGCACCGCGGCGTAGTCGAAGCGCAGGTTATCGGCGTAGATCCCGAAGTCTGCGGCGTGCGCGATGGTGTGGAAGACCTCCGCGGAGCGCAGCATGGCCTTGGTCGGGATGCAGCCCCAGTTCAGGCAGACCCCGCCCGGGCGCTCCTTCTCCACCAGGCCAACATTCAGGCCCCGCTGAGCGGCCCGGATGGCGGCCACATAACCGCCCGGGCCGCCGCCGATCACCAGAAGATCGAATTCCGGCACTCGTGGTGCTCCTCATCTCGATGTACTCACAGACCCTGCGTCGGTTGTGATGCGGGTCATTCCGATCGAGTCTGTCGGTCACCAAATGCACAAACAAGGAACTGGAAGCCCATATATGACAGGAATCGACTGGGCGCTGAGCACAATTCGTACCCGCTGGTAGCGGGCGTTCGAGGGCTCAATCGTGCGTGGATCCGGGCAGTTCCAGAGCGGCCAGCGCGAGGGAAAGTTCCACGTAGGAGCGCTGGCCCTCCAGCGGACGGCCGAGCAGCATGGTGATGCGCTGCAACCGGTTGATCACCGTGTTGCGATGGCAGTGCAGTCGGGGCGCGGCATTGGCCGCCGAGCAGTTCTCGGCCAGCCAGACGGCCAGCGTCGTCAACAGAATGTCGCGTTCCTTCGGCGGCAGTTCCAGCACCGGGCCGAGGGTGCGGCTCACCAGGAGATCGGCGAGATCGGGGGAGCGCAGCAGCAGCGCCTCGGGATAGCGCTCGTCCAGCGAGACCAGCAGACCCTGCGCGTCGCCGGAGACGGTTTCCAGCGCCAAGGCCGCCAGACCGTGCCCGGTATCGATGCTCGCCAGCCCGGGCACCGTGGGGGAGACGCCCGCCCGGCCCCGGATCAGCGGCCGAAGCTGTTGCAGCACAGCGGAACTGTCGCGATGCTCCAGCGACACCAGGCCGACCGTGGAGTCCACCCGGTCGTGCCACACCGACCGGATGCCCGACACACCCAGCGCCGCTTCGGCTCCCATGTGCAGCGGCGGCCCGCCCGCACTCTGCGCGACCACCACCAGGTACGCCCCGTTCGGCGGCAGATTCAGCTCGCGCCCGGCCCGCGCCGCGAAGGTGGCGTCGTGCGCGCGGCCGGCCAGCAGATCCTCCATCCGCGAATGCCTGCGCCGCTCATCACTGCGCACCCGCTCCAGTTCGGTGGTCCGGTAGGAGGCGACCAGCGCCGACGACATCCCGTCGACCACCGCCCACATCACCGAACCCACCTGCCGGATCTCACTCGGCCCGATGTCATCGGCCTTGTCCAGCAGCGCTTCCCACACGATCTGCCCGCCGAGCCGGAAGGTCCGCAGCATCGCCTCGAGCGGCACGCCCTGTTCGGCCCGCCGCCGCCCGATCGCCGCGGCCACATCATCCCCGACCGGATCCGGATCCTGCCCGCGCAGCAACTCCAGAATCCGCGTCAGATACCGCTTGCACCCGTCGCGCAGATCCGCCCGCGGCACCGCCGTGTAATCCGTCCACTCCGGATTGTCGGTGGCGATCGCCGCCATCAGCCGCTTCGTCAGCTCCGGCACCTCGGCCTGGCACGCGGCCGCCAACCGCTGCGTACCGAGCGTCGGTACCGGATGCCTGGGAGCCGCCATGCCCTTCAACCTACGCCGCACCCCCGAGCCCGCACCCACCCGGCGCGCCACCGCTGGCTCGCTGGTCAGCGGGCTTCGCGCGAGCCGAGGACCGGCTTGATGTCGAGGATGGGGGTGCCGTCGATGGCTTCGAGACCGGCCACGCCGAGCACCTCGGGGGTGACCGCGGTCAGGGTGACCTCGTGCAATCCGATGGGGTTGGGGCGGTCGGGGGAGCGGGTGGCGAAGACGCCGGTGGGCGGGCGGGTGCGGTCGCCGCGCGGGTAGACCGACAGGGTGTCGCGGCTGCCCGCGTGCAGCCAGGTGAGCAGGATGACACGCATGCCGGGGGTCAGATCGGCTGCCGCTGCGGCGAATGCGGGGGACAGGACCACTTCGGCGGGCGGTGCGTCCTCGTCCGGCTGGCGCGGCGCGCCCGCGCGGTCGGTGAGGGCGGAACGGACCCGGCCCACCGGGCGCACCTCGAAATGGTCAGGGTTACTGGAGAATTCGGGGGACATGGCCGTCCGCTCCTTCCACCGTCGTGAATGCCGTGCGGCTCACGCCGACATTATCCGGTCGACGATCCGATCCGAGTCCGGAACCGGCGCGCTGCCGGAAACCGCCAAGGATTCGTAAATCCGGGGCGCGGACGCTTGTGCGGGTGGGCCCGGTGCGGTGTGCTGGGTCGGGCTCTCGGAAATTGACCGACCGGTTGCTCGCGGCGCGAAATCGCCGCCTGCCGGTACGCAGTATTCACGAGAGATTAACGGCCGCAGGGACGCTCGATTGGCAGAATGGATTGCCGGACGTACCGCGAACTCGAGGGGAGTGCAATGAACGCAATGCTGGCCGCATCGCCCGCGCCGAATCCGATCTTTCATTCGGTGTCGCAGCGAATCCGGGAATTCTTTGCCGAGCCGATGCTCGGCCCGCAGCCCGGCGATGCGCGCCTGCTCGCCCGCACGCCCCTCGCCGTACTCGGCCCCGCCCCACGGCGATAGGCCGATCACCCGGGAGCCGCGGCGGCTCCCACAGTCGACGCCGCCGTGGTTTCCGCTGATCGGACTGCGCGGCACGATATTTCGCTCCGCCATCCATTGGACGGCGTATGATCGGCCCCGATGGGCACCCGGGGTCAAAGCGAACGCGTAGTGACAACCGACTGGGACGTGTTCGTTCACGCTCTGGCCGGCTGCCTCGCGAAACTGCCCTCCCGCGCGACCTTGATCCTCGCCGCCACCGGCAACCGCTACGTCCAAATCCAGCAGTTCGACATCAAACTCTCCGCCGAACTCACCGGCGATTACTATCTCGCCGAACCGATTTCCCCCGCCGCCGCCCACCGATTACGCGAAATCGGCTGGACCGCCCCCGCCCCGCAGCATGACATCGACAACTGGCACCGCATCCTGCTCTGGCCCATCCCGCTCAGCGGCCTCGAAGACCTGGCCCGCTCCGTGGCCATCGGCCTGCACGAGGCCCTCGGCGTCCCCACCCCCGACGACCTGCACGCCGCCGGCTGGGCCGACCCGTCCCACGGCCTCGACCTCTCCGCCCTGGCCGCGATTCCCCCGCCGCCCGCGATGCCGCGATCAGATCAGCAGCAGCGCCATCAATAGTGCGCAACAGCCCATTTCGATAGCCCCCACCTGTCCCGGGCGCAGCGAACGACCGGGCAAGGATGCGGCACGCACGAGAAACAGGGCGAATCCGATGGTGAGCCACGGGTTCAGGAACGCGGCGACCGCCAGCGCGATCACGTGGTAGCCGACCGAAATCCGGTAGAAGTCGCGGTTTCCGCGTTCGCGGATCATCGTCTTCACATAGAAGATAGTGCCCGCGAAGTACAGCAGGCAGGCGAGGGCGGGCCGCCACCCGTCGGCGAGGTCACCACCGCCCGAATACAGTGAGACCAACAGCATTCCGCACGCGGGAAACACCGCGACCAAGCCATTGATCAGCGCCCGCTCGTCATTGCGCCACGCGTACCAGAGATTCACCGCGAAGAACGGGGCCATCGCGGCGGCGGCCACCAGCAGCCACGGCCGCGCGATCACCAACGCCCCGCCGATGACCGCCAGCGCGGCACCGAAGGTCAGCAGCGGGCGTAGGTGGCGGCGCGGGGCCTTCGGATTCCGCGAAATATGGCGCAGCCGTAGGTACTGCTCGAGATGGAATGCGGTCATATAGCCGAGCAGCCAGGCGATCAGTAGCGGCAGATGTACCCACGACGGCCGCCCCAGCCACATCCCGACCAGGAACGGCACCGCCAGCATCGCCCACGCGCCGTGCTGATTCGGCAACCAGGTGCGCAGCTGCTTGCGCACCGCCCTGGACCGGGCGGGCGCGGGGGCGGCGGACTGGGTGGGCACCATGAAATCGTAGGGCGGGCCGTGGCTCCCGGGCCTGTGCTTTCAATCCCCCGAAACAGAGGCATATTTCGGATCACACGTGTGCCTCCCGCCCCTGGACGGGAGGCACACTTCCGGTGTCGTGCGGGTCAGCCCACCAGCTTCTCGTGCAGTCGCAGGATGGTTCCCGCGTCCAGCCCGAGCCCCTTGGTCAGGTAATTGCCGAAGTCGCCGTACTTCTGGTTCATCTGATCGACGGCGACGTTCAGGTAGTCATCGCTGACGATCTGCAAGGGAATCAGCAGGTCCGGATTCTGCATGAGCCCGGCCGCTTTCAACTGATCCCGCAGGGCGGCGTCCGCGGCGGCCCGATACTGGTTGGACAGCAGGTAGTCCTGGCGCGTGATGCTCTCCGGCACACCCACCGCCCGCAACAGCACGTATGTCATCCACCCGGTGCGGTCCTTGCCCGAGGTGCAGTGGTACAGGAACGGCCCCGACGCCGCCGCCACATCCTTGATGGTCTGCGAGAACTTCGCCGTCGCATCCGCACCCAGGAAGTTGGTGTAGGCATTTCGCATGATCTGCTCGGCCTTGCCGTCCCCGAGCAGCGCCTGCTGCTGCACCGGATCCTTGGTCCCGATCGCCTGCGCCGTCTTCAGATAGATGCCACCGTCATCGATGGGCCGCGCCACCGCGCTCACCCCGGCGGGCAACCTGTCCGCGCCCAAACCCTGCACCTCGGCGGACGTCCGGAAGTCGACCACGGTCTTGACCCCCAGCGTCCCGAGCTTCTGCACATCGGCATCGGTCAGCTTGCCCAGCGCATCGGCCCGAATCACCCTCCCGGACTTGGTCGGATCCCCGGTATAGGTGACGTACCCGCCGACATCCCGCACGTTCACCGCCCCTTGCAGGGTGATCTGGGTGGCATCCTGCCGCATGATCGGCGCGGCCACCGCCACCGATGGCAGCGCGGCGACCACACCCCCGAACGCCGTGGCAGCCGAAGCAGTCAAAGCGAGAACCGAAACGCGAAGTCGCGCAAAACGTTTATTTTTCACAGCCCGGGACGCTAGTGTCG
>NZ_BJWY01000041.1 GCF_007990715.1 Nocardia seriolae NBRC 15557
AGTATTTGGCCGCGCCGAGGCTGAATACCCCGATCTCGCCGAAGGTGCCCACCGCGCGCCCGGCCCAGCGGGTGCCGTGGGCCTGTGAGCAGTCCTCGATCAATGCCACTCCGGTCGCGCGGGTGGCGGTCACGATCTCGTCGAGTTCGGCTGTGGTGCAGGCAAGATGGACCACGATGACGGCCTTGGTGCGGGGTGAGACGGCCGCGCGCAGGTGTGCTGCGGTCAGGCAGCCGGTGGCGGGGTCGACATCGACCAGTACCGGCAGTGCGCCCACCCGCAGCACGGCCGTGGCCGGGGCGACCCAGGTCATGGCGGGCACGATCACCTCGTCGCCGGGTCCGATGCCCAGCGCTTCCAGGGCGATCACCAGCGCGCCGGAACCGTGATCGACGCTGACGCCGTAGGCGGCGTCGTTGTAGCGGGCGAACGCCTCGGCGAACCGGCGCTCGCGCGACATCTCCCCCTGCGGGCTGTACCAGCTCACCGACCAGCGCGAAGAACGCAGGGCGGCAAGCAGTTCGGCTTCGGTGGCCGCGTCGTACTGCGGCCAGACCGGCCACGGCCGCGCCGCGCGGACCGGGGTGCCGCCGTGGATCGCGAGCACGGCGGGCCTACCCGACCACGATCGGCGTGGACGCCGAGGGCTGGGCGATCACGTCGAGGGCGGCGCGGATCTCGGGCACCGTCACCGGGGTCAGCGGCAGCGCGCCGGTCAGTTCCGGGCGGCCCAGGGCGCGCAGCAGCACGAACGGCACGATGTCGGGTTGCGGTGTCAGATAACCCTTCTTGTTGTCGTCGGCGACGATCGCCAGCACATCCGCGATGCGCACCGAGTCGGGCAGCGCGGGTTCGACCCCCAGCCCGGTGAGGATCTCGTAGTGGACGCTGACCTCGTCGTCGGACAGCCAGCCGCGCGCGTGCGAAATGTGCGCGGCCACCAGCATTCCCAGGGCAATCGCGGTGCCGTGCGGCAGCCCGGCCGCGCCGCGCACCCGATGGTCGCAGATCTCGATGGCGTGGCCGACGGTGTGCCCGTATTCCAGCACCAATCCGGTGCCCCGCTCGAAGGTGTCGTCGCGGGTGACCGCCGATTTCGCGGCAATGCTGGCGTCGAGCAGCCACAGCAGCGACGCCGGGGCCGACAGCTCGCCCGCGGTGATGACCTCGCGGAGCCCGTGCAGCGCCGAGGGCTGGATCGCCAGGCAATTCTTCGCCATTTCGCACAGGCCCGAACGCAATTCGCGCTCGGGCAGGGTGGTGAAGAATTCGACGTCGGTGAACACCGCTTCCGGCGCGTAATAGGTGCCCAGGTGATTCTTGCCGACACCGCTGTTGATCGCCTGTTTGAGCGAGAGCACCGAATCCATGGCGGCGATGGTCGTGGTGGGCACGTGGACCAGGCGCACGCCGCGGAACAGCAGGTTCGCCATGAGCCCGGCCAGATTGCCGGGTACCCCGCCGCCGAAGGACACCACCACCGAGCGGCGCGTAATGCCGTCGCGCAGCGCGGTTTCCAGGTGCTCGGACAGGACGGTGAGGGTTTTCATCGATTCGCCCGGCGGGTGCGAGAGGATCAGCGACGGAATCGATCCGGCCAGGACGCCGATGGCCCGGCCGTGGCGGGCCAGCACGAGATCGTCGGTGACGAACACCAATTTGTCGGGGGCCAGCTCCGCTATCGCCGCACCGATCTCGGTCACGCAATCGCGGCCGAAATAGTAGGGGAACGATTTCTCCCCGATCGCTATCGTGCGCGACCGCATCCCCGATGAATTACTGGCCATTTCCGGTGCCGCTCCTCGTTCTACGCCGGTGCCCCCTGCGCGACTCCCCCGGTCGGCGTCACTGCCGTCCCTCGCACGGCCCAATATCGAATGCGGCCTCCCCGCTTGGCAACCGCTGGGATACCCCAGTCATGTCCCGGTGCATTCGCGAGCACCACGCTGCGAATCAGGCCCGCGCACCACGACTACCGCCGGTGGTACCGCGCCGGGCGAGGCACCCGCCGCGTCGTTGTGGCCCGCCCGGCGGCGCGCGGGCACCTAGGCTGGAGGCCACGCTGACTTGTTCGAAGGGATGC
The DNA here is from genome assembly GCF_007990715.1 of Nocardia seriolae NBRC 15557. Classification (GTDB taxonomy): domain Bacteria; phylum Actinomycetota; class Actinomycetes; order Mycobacteriales; family Mycobacteriaceae; genus Nocardia; species Nocardia seriolae. Next base: position 2,084 of record NZ_BJWY01000041.1, read on the forward strand.
CGTTGGCCGACAACGAATTCGGGACGCTCACCGCCGGGGAACTGCGCGCGCCCACACTGGCCGAGTTCGTGCGCGAGCGGCGCGCGCGGGCCACCACGCGGTATCCGGCGGGGCTGACCCGCAAGCAGCTGGCCGAGGCCACCCACGCCAGCCTCGGCTATATCGCCAAGATCGAACAGGGTGAGGCGCTCAATCCAGGTCCGGCCATTCTGGATTCCCTGGCCGCGGTGCTGGAACTGGATGTGGCCGAACGCATCCACCTCTACCACCTGGCCCAGCAGCGCCCGGCCGCCGGCAGTGCGCGGGCGCTGCGCTACGGCGATCCGGCCGCGACCGCGGTGCGCACCACCCTCGACGCGCTGCTGCCGCATCTGGCCGCGGCCCTCGACGACGGCTGGCACGTGGTGGCCTGCAACAGCGCCTTCGACGAGGCGCTGCCCGGGCTCTCACGGCAGGGACACGTGCTGCGGTGGATGTTCACCGATCCGCGGGCGCGGCTGGTGGTCGAGGAGTGGGAGCGGGAGGCGCGCCTGATGGTCGGGCGCTTCCGCGCCCACGCCGCCGGGGCGCGCACCGGTGACGATATCGACCGGCTGCTGCGCGAACTCGGCGAGCAGGCCGACTTCCGGCGGCTCTGGAGTGAGGGCCACGTTCACATCGGCCGCCACGATCCCACCTTCACCCTGCGGAATCCGCGCACCGCCACCGTGTTCGACGTGCGGGTGCAGCGCTATCGCGGCACCGCGCCGGGTCCGGCGCACCAGCTGTTCATCGGGCTGGTGGGGTGATCATCCGGGCAGGCCGTCGAGGAATTCGCGCAGCAGCGCGTTGAACTCCGCGGCGTGGGTCAGATTCGGTGTCATGGAGGCTCCGGCGATGGTGTGCACGGTCGTCGGATTGCCCAGTGCCGCGGCCAGCGCCGCGACCTCCTCGGCGGTGATGGCCTGATCGGCGAGCCCGCGCAGTACCAGGGCCGGGCAGTCGATCTCGCCCAGCAGCTCCATCACCGAATCCCGGTTGACCAGGCACGCACCGGCCAGCCGCACCCGTTCGCGCTGCCCGCCCGCCCATTTCGCCCGCCACGGCCGCTGGTCCTCGGGTCCGGCCCCGATCATGAGCGAGGCCACCATCTTGATGGTCGGCCCGGGAATGGCGCCGCCCATCCACAGATCCAGCACCTCGCGATACCCGATCCGCCGCTGCGGGCTCATCGCGGTCCCGCTGGCCCCGACCACGATCAGCCCCGCCACCCGGGGCCGCGCCAGCAACGCCATCCGCACCGCCGTGAACGCCCCGTGCGCCACCCCGCCCACCACGACCCGCTCCAGGCCCAGCTCGTCCACCACGGCCCAGGCATCGCGCGCCAGATCCCAATAGCTGAACGGCGTCTCGTCGTCCTCGGTCCCGCCGTGCCCCCGCGAGTCGACGGCGATGACCCGGTACTCCGGTGCCAGCGCCTCCTGCTGCGCCGCGAACATCTCCTGATCCATGAACAGGCTGTGCCCCAGCACCACCCCCGGCCCGTCCCCACCGCTGTCCGTGTAGTGAATCTTGACAGCCCCCCGGCTCACAAACGGCATTCTGAAATTTCCTCGCTTCACCCTTGGGATCGCCCACCGTACAACAGATTCCACACCGGAGCACCGCCGGTGCGATGTGCGTCACGCGGGCGGCGAAGCGAGTCCCTCATCGCGAATTCCGTTCCAGCCGTGGGAAACAGCCGTCGAGCTGATTGTCGAGACGGTGGAATTCGCGGCGGGTCAGCGGGGGTCGAGGAGGTATTCGACCAGGGTGATGAGCGAGTGCAGGCAGGGGTTGCGGTCGCGGGCGTCCAGGCGCATCAAGGGGGTACCGGGGTCGAGGTCGAGGGCGTCGCGGACTTCGTCGAGGGGGTGGCGGGGGGCGCCTTCGAAGTCGTTGACGGCCACCGCGTAAGGCACGCCGCGTTCCTCGAGGATGGACAGGGATTCGTCGGCCTTCTCGAGGCGGCGGGTGTCGACCAGGACCAGGGCGCCCAGCGCGCCGACGGCCAGGTCCTCCCAGATGGGGACGAAGCGGCGCTGGCCGGGGGTGCCGAAGAGGTAGAGGGCCAGGCGGGGATTGAGTGTGATGCGGCCGAAGTCCATGGCCACCGTGGTGGTGGTCTTGCCGGGCAGCCCGGCCATGTCGTCGACGCCGACGCTGGCCTCGGTGATCGTCTCCTCGGTGCGCAGCGGCCGGATCTCGGACACGCTGCCCACGAACGTGGTCTTCCCGACGCCGAAGTTTCCGGCCACCAGCAGCTTTACGGTGCGGGTGACGGTCTGCGGCACATAGTCGACGACGCGCTCATGCGGAGAGAGCGCGGAGTCCATGGAGTACCTCCTCCAAGAGGGCTTGGCCGGGCAGTTCCTGCGCCGGGGTCGGGATGGCGAGTTGGCCGGAGTCGAGCAGATCGGCCACCAGGATCTTCACGACCGAGGGCGGCAGATCCAGGTAGGCCGCCAGTTCGGCGAGCGTCAGCACCCCGCGCCGGGCCAGCGCCACGATGCGGCGGGCGTCGGGGGACGCGCCGGGTGCCGGATCGGCCACCGCGACAACCAGACTGACCAGATCCAGCGCCCGCGTGGGGCGCGATCGGCCGCCGGTGCGCACATACGCCCGGACCAGATCGGGGTCGCGCCGCGGCCGGCTCATGCGCGCGGCAGGTCGGTCCTGGTCCGCGACATGCTGCCGAGCTCTCGCCCGACGCGCACGGCCAGTTCGTTCATGCGGTGTGCGACCAGGCTGACGTCCACGTCCTGGGTGGTCGAAACACCCAGCAGCGCACCGGCTCCGGCGGCGGTGATGAAGATCATGCCGTCGGCGTATTCGGTCATGTTCTGGCGCACCGCGTTATCGGCGGTGCCGCCGCAGAATTCGGCCAGGGCCTTGCCCAGGGCGCGCAGGCCCGAGGCGGCCGCGGCGAAGCGCTCGGCGTCGTCGATGCTGACCCCGCCGGTGTGCGCGATGCGTAGGCCGTCCTCGGATAGCAGCACCGCGAAGCGGACCCCGGGCGCTTCCAGATCGTCGAGCAACCAGGCCAGCCGGTTGATTTCACTCACGGCCGTCGCGGGCGTACCGGTCACGATGTCATCCCTTCGGAGTGCTCGAACGCGGCCGCACGGCCGCGTTGGGAGCCGCTGTGCCAGGCAGCGGCGATATCGGGGCGCGCGGGCGCACCGGTGTCCGCCTCGACCGCGCGGACGGGGGCCGCCACGGATACCGATGCGGATCGGCGGCGCCGCTTGGGCAGGCCGCCGGGGGTGAGGTCGTGGGAGACCGAATCCATGGCCACCAGAGTGGGTTCCGGGTCCGGCGTGGGGACCGGAACGGGTGCGGGCACCGGGGCCGGGACGGCGATCGGTGCGGGCGCGGCCAGCAGGGTCTCCGGGATGAAGACCATGGCGCGCATGCCGCCGTACATGTTCGGGCCGTCGATGTAGACCGAGAAGCCGTAGCGGCGCGAGAGCGCGGCCACACCCGGGAAGCCGACGCGCGGGGTCGGGCCCAGGGCGTGGATGTCGACGAGCTGGTCACCGGCGAGAACGCGGCGGGTCTCCTCGAGCTGCTCGGGGTTCATCCGGACACCGGCGTCGTCGATGATGACCGTGATGCCGTGGTGTCCCTCTTGGAATCCGATGTCCACGAACGAGGTCGGCGGCGAGTAGCGCAGGGCGTTGTCGCGCAGGGTCGCGATGGTGTGGACCAGCGGTTCCACCACGCGGCTCAGGACCGGGCGGTCCAGTTCGGTGGCGCGCACGCGGGTGTAGTCGCGCACGCGCCCGGTCGCGCCGCCCACCACGTCGGTGAGGGTCTGCTGCGGCCAGCGCCGACCCGGCAGGCCGCCACAGACGATCACGTAGGACTGCGCCTGGCGGATCATCTGCTGCACCGAATGGTCGATGCGGGTGAGGGTTTCGAAGGTCTCGTCATTGCGGTGGCGGCGCAGCGCGGCGCTGACCCCCTGGCTCACGTCCGCGCCCAGGCTCACCACCGAGGCGCCGAAGGCGCGCACCGCGGCCGAGGTCGCCTCACGCGCCGAGCCTTCCACGTGCGCGCGGGCCGCGTCGGCGGCCTCGGCGGCGAGGCGGGCGGCCTCGGCCGCCTGCGCGACGGCCACCCGGGTGGCCTCCTCGGACTGGGCGATGCTGAGCTGGGCCATCTCCTCGGAGCGTTGCGCCATTTCCTCGGAGCGGGCGACGGCCATTTGCGCCATCTCCTCGGCCTGGGCCACCGCGGTCTGCGCCTCGGATTCGGCCTGGGCGCGCGCGAGCTGGGTCTCGGTCTCGGCCTCGCGCCGGACCCGGTCACGGGTCTCGACGGCCACCTTCTGCAGTTCCTCGCCGCAGCGGGCGGTCCACTGCCACACCAGCTCCGCGATGCGCGAGCGCTCCAGCACGATCGGCAGATCGACGGTCGGATTGTCCGGGTCCGAGCGGCGCACGGCCGCGCCGATGGCGGGCACCACGTTCTCGGTCAGGTTCGCGATCATGTCCTCGATCGCGACGTCACGGTCGGCCTGCGCCTCGTGCAGCGCGGCAACCCGGCCGCGTTCGGTGCGCACGGACCGCCACAGCAGCACCAGCCCGACCACGGCGAGCACGAGCGCGGCGGCGAGAACCCAGGAAAGCAGCACGGCGTTGTCTTGATTCATCAATTCTCTTGTCGTCCGGCCGATCCTGAAATCGGCGGAGCCACCATAGCAGAATCCTTTGACTCGCCTAACCTTTCGGTATCTCCGAGCAACCACAACCCGGAGCCCCTGCAGCTCTACGCATTTCACCGCACTTTGCACCCCGAACCCTCGCTCCGGAATCACCCGCTCGCCCCCGCACCCCAACCCCGAGGTCCCCACGCCCACAAGTTGGTCAACCGCCCATCACCACCTCGAACCCCAACCCCACCGGCACTCCCACCCTCAGCGAATCGCCCCTTCCCCAGCAACCTCCCAGCTCCCGCGAAACCGTGCAGGACATGCTCGATATGGGTGAAACAGTCGAGCAGGTCCGCGATCGCGGCCACCGGATCGTCGCCGGGACCACGCGCGGCGACTAGCGCTCGGCGGCGGGCCGGTGCAGCAGGGTCATCAGGCTCAGGCCGGCCAGGCCGCCCACGATCTGGGCCGCGACGAAGGCGGGCACCGAGGCGGGTGCGATGCCGGTGAACGAGTCCGACAGCATCCGGCCCAGGGTGAGCGCGGGATTGGCGAACGAACCCGAGCTGGTGAACCAGATGGCCGAGCCGATGTAGGTCGCCACCGCGACCGCGGTCACGCCGGGCCCCCGGCGGGCCACGGCGAAACCGACCGTGACAAGCCCCGCGGCGGCGAGGATTTCGCCGATCAGATGACCGCCGGTCACCCGGTGCTGGGATGCGACCTGGATCGCCGCCCGGTCGAACATGGCATTGGCCACCAAGGCCCCGAAGATCGCGCCACCGCACTGGGCGGCCGCATAGACCCCCAACTCGCGGGTGCCGAGCCCGGTGCGTTCGCGCCGACCCCCGAGCCAATCGGCCAGTGACACCACCGGATTGAAGTGCGCCCCCGAGATCGGCGCGAACGCCAGGATCAACACGGCCAGCCCGAACGCACTGGCCGTGGAATTCTCGAGCAGCTGCAATCCGATATCACCCGGCGACATCTGCTCCGCGGCGATCCCCGACCCGATCACCACCGCCGCGAGCGCCGCGGTCCCCACGAACTCCGCCACCGCCCGCCGCCGCAACGACACGTCGCCGCGCGCGTCCGCGATCTCGTCACGGGCGGAATCGATTACCGGAAGCTCTTGTTCGGACACCCGACAACCGTGCCAGACCAGCGCTTTCCCGTGACCACGTCGAACGAAGATATATCAGATATGGTCGGCCGCCGGGTCCGCGGCGGGGCGCGGGCCCGGGGTGATCGGTCAGCCTGCGCTCGGGTGGTTGTGCACTTCGGCGAAGGTGGTCTCGGGAGGTCGGGCAGGCCGACCTTGGCTCCGGCGCGGCCGAGGACGCGGATTCGCGCTCGGCGCTGGGATTCCGGTCTCAGTCGGGGATGTCGGGCGAGGAGTTCCGGCGTTGGCGACGGGACCTGCGCAGGGCGGGGTCGAGACGGGTTTGCATGAAGGCGTCGGCTTCGGGGCCGGGCAGGAACGCGGCGTCCAGCTCCGACAACCGGCGGCCGCTGTTGCGGTCGACGAAAACCGGGTCGATCCGTTCCCCGGAACTCTGGTCGACGAGTATCACCTGGCTGTCGCGTACCGCGGAGTGTTTGGCGCCCCAGTTGTAGAGGGCGACGATGACCGGTGCGAGGTCACGCCCGCTTTCGGTGGCCGGGTACTCGTAGCGGGGCGGATTCGCGCTGTACTGCACGCGTTCGACGAGTCCTGCCTCCGCCAGGGTGCGCAGTCGGCTGGTCAGCGTGGTCGGGGTGATGCCGAGGTTGCGTTCCAGCTCGTCGAAGCGGGTGAACCCGTCGAGGACATCGCGCATGATCAGCAGGGTCCACCAGTCGCCGACCTGTTCCAGGGCGCCCGCGATCGGGCAGCTCATTCCCTGAAAGCTCTTGCGCTGCATCGAGGTTCCTTCCCGCGCGGCCCGTGGCGCGCCACCGATCACCAGTTACTTGCATGATTGTAGTCACTCGGTCTAGTGTCTGTCCGCACCCCCTCGGAAAGGACGGTCGCCCATGACGTCATCGAAGGATTCCCGCCCGGCCACCCTGGTCATCGGCGCCACCGGACGGCACGGCCGCACCGGCGCGCGGGTCGTCGAACAACTGCTCTCCCATGGCCACAACGTCCGCGTGCTGACCCGTTCCACGGGTGTGCACACCGACGCGGCGGCCCGGCTCGGAGCCGGGATCGTGGTCGGTGACCTGCTGGATCGCCGCACGCTCGGCGCGGTCGTCGACGGCGTCGACCACGTGTACTTCACCTACCCGATCGCGGCGGGGGCACTGTCCGCGGCGGCCAATCTGGCCTCGGTCCTGCGCGCGGCGAAACTCTCACCGCGGTTGGTGGTGATGTCGATGGGCGTGTCGATGCCCGACAGCCCGAGTGCGCTGGGCCGCGAGCAGTGGATGGCCGAGGAGGCGCTGTCCTGGGCGGGCCTGGAACCGGTGGTGCTGCGATTCCGCGCGCTGTTCCACGAGAACATCCGGTTGCTGCACGGTCCCTCGATCCGCGCGAACGGCAGGTTCGCCAACAACTTCGGGGCCGGGCGGGTGCCGTGGATCGGCGGGCGCGACGCCGCCGATCTCGCGGTCGCGGCCCTGGTCGATCCGGATCGGTATCCGGCCGGCACGATCAGCTATCCGATGGGCGTGGAGCTCTTGTCGCACGGCGAGATCGCCGATCTGATCGCGGCGGAGATCGGCAGCCCCGTCGAGTACACGACGATCTCGCGCGAAGCGTGGCGGGCCGAGTGGGACGCGGGCAGCGATGGTGTGATCAATCCGGCTATGGCCCAGCATATCTCGGCCATCGGCGAGAGTTTCTCCGCACCGCGACCGGGAGCGCCCGCCCCGGAATTCGACCCGCGTGCCGTGGCCGCCGACATCGGGCGCGCGCCGATGACCTTCGCGGAGTTCCTGCGCGCCAATCGCGATGAGTTCGCCCGGGGGTGAACCCCGCCCGCGCGGGGTCACTCGACGCCGCCGACGCCGACATCGGGCAGGCCCTCGGTACGCCGCAGGCGATCGGCCATGGCGGCGAGCAGGTTCTGGGATTCCTCGCTCAGGTCGAAGGCACGGGTGGACAGCGCGCGCAAGCCGTGCAGTTGCAGGCGGGTCAGCAGGGCCAGATCGCTTGCGGTGGTGGCAAGTTGGGATTCGTCGGAGAGGTGGGTGGGGTGCACGCGGAAGTAGCGGGCCAGGGCGGCGACGGTTTCGCGGGAGGGGTCGGTGCGCAGGCCCGAACGCAGCTGGCTGAGGTAGGGCTTGGAGATGGGGTGGCCCCAGGCGGTGAGCTGGGCGGCGACCTCGCCGTTGGTGTGGGGGCGGGCGCCGGGGGTGTGTCCGGCGGCGAACAGGTCGTTGAGGCGGGCGGCGAAATCGGGGGCGACCGGGGCCGCCGCGCCGTGGACGGTGTGGAGTTGGGCGGCGCGGCGCGGGATGCGGGCGTAGAGGCGGCGCAGGGCCGGTTCGTTGAGGGAGGACTGCTCGAGCAGGTCGGCGATGCGCGCCACCGGATCGGGGGCGTCGGCGGTGCTCATCGGTCGGGCTCCTTGCCGTCGAGGCCGGTCCTCCAGCCGTGGTCGCGTTTGAGGCGGGCCCAGCGCTGTTCGACCGCGCCTACCGAGGGGAAGCCGAACAGATGCTGGATCTCGCTGCCGTGCAGGCCCATTGCCTTGCCCCACACCAGTCCGCGGTCGCGGTCGGGCAGTCCGGCCAGGCGGCTGCGGAAGGCCAGTCGGTCCACCACCGAACCGGCCACGTCCTCGGTGGAGGCCAGCACGTCCATCAGGTCCGGGCCGTCGGCGGTCACCACGGTGACCGCGCCCGCGGCGTGGAACCGGTACAGGTCCCCGGTGCGGCGGCTGCGCCGGAACTGCTCGACGAAGGCCAGCACGCACGCGCCGATGAAGTAGCTGGCCAGGCTCGCGCCCAGCTCCGGGCTCCAGCCGTCGCCGTCGATGGCGTTGCGGCGGAAGCGTTCCAGTGCGCGGGTGACCGTCTCCTGGACGAAATCCTCCGCGAAGCGGGTCTCCACCAGGGCGCGCTCCTGCGGGGTGGGCCGCAGCGGCATGCGTTTGCGTTCGGCCACGGTGAAAATCCAGCCGCTGCGTATCCACGGCCCCAGTACCGCCAATCCGTGGCGAACCAGTCTGTCTGCCAGCAGTCTCCAGGCGGGACCCTCGAATCCGGCCTTGCGAACCAGCTCGAACAGCTCATGTTCGACCGGATATCTCTCGGGATCGGTCATGTCGTCGGTGTCCTCAACCCCTGCACCTCCTGATCGCTGACGAACACGTTATAGCGATGGCAAACTCGCTGCCCCTCTTTCAGCTAATGACCAGTATCCGCGAGCGTGTAAATCGTTCCTTGACAGACCTTTTCGCGTAAAGGCAGCATTTACATATGAGTGATCCCCAGCACAGAGACCCCGCCGACGAGCGCGCGGTTCTGGCAAAACTATTGTCCACCAACGCCGAATTCGTCGCCGAGGTGCTGCGCCCACCCGAGGGTAAATCGGCACCGTCGGTCATGGCGGCCCTGCGCGCGGCGCGCAGCCTCGACGGTGTCGTCGACGATGTGCTGCGCTCGCTGGTGCGCCAGGCTCGCGAGGAGGGCCGCACCTGGGCCGAGATCGGCGAAATCTTCGGCACCTCACGACAAGCCGCGTTCCAGCGCTTCGGGGGCGCCGGGGCCGGATTCCAGATCCCGCCGGTGCCGCCCATGCCCGAGATGCCGCCCCTGCCGCCGCTGCCCGACCCGCCCGAATGGCCGAAAATGCCTGGTATGCCGAAGATTCCGGGCATGCCCCAGATGCCCGGCCGGCCCTTCGGCGGCCACGAGCACCACGGCCACCACCCGCACGGACCCGGCCACCAGCACCCCGGCCCGCACGGCCACCCGCGCGAGGACGAGCCCGGCGAATGAGCGCGGCGGGCATCGAGGCCCCCGCGCCCGCGGCTGTGCATCCCACGCCGCTATCGCTGCGACGCGCCCGGTTCGATCGATTCCCGCGAACCTCGGCCGATGTGGGCGCGCGTCGGCAATAATGCTGGTCGCCTGCTCAATTCATCGTCCATCGGATGAGGAGCCCCATGCGCACCCGCACCCGCCGCCGCGCCGCCGTCGCGCTGGCCGCCGCCGCGACCGCCCTGCTCGCGAGCGCGACCCCGGCCGGTGCGCGGCCCGCCCCGGCGAGTCTGCCGGGGCTGGGCGCGGACTTCTCCTGGGGTGTGGCCGCGGCGGGCTTGCAGAACGAAGGCCATGCGCCCGACAGCAATTGGCGGCGCTATGTGGCCACCCATCCCGATTACGACCGCTACGGCGAGAGTGTCGACTTCTACGATCGCTACCCCTCCGACCTTGCGCTGGCGCGCGAGCTGGGTGTGAACACCTATCGGCTCAGCATCGAGTGGGCGCGGGTGCAGCCGCAGCCCGGGGTGTGGGACGAGGCGGGATTCGCCTTCTACGACAAGGTGATCGCGGCCATCCGGGCGGCGGGCATGCGCCCGATGATCACCCTGGACCACTGGGTGTATCCGGGCTGGGAAGCCGATCGCGGCGGCTGGGGGAATCCGGGAATGGCCGAGGACTGGCTGACGAATATGCGCGCGGTGGTCGACCGCTACGCTGCGGCCGATCCGATGTGGGTGACCATCAACGAGCCCTTCGCCTACATCATGAACGAGGTCCGCAACGGCGGCCTGCCCGCGAGCGAGTCGCTCACCATGCAGGCGCGACTGGCCCAGGCGCACAACAGCATCTACGACTACATCCACGCCCGCCGGCCCGAGGCGATGGTGACCAGCAATGTCGCCTACGTGCCCGCCGCCGACCAGATCGTCAACGGCGGCATGCTCGATCTGATCGCGGCCAAGCTCGATTTCGTCGGCATCGACTACTACTACGGCCTGTCCCCCGACACGGCCGCCCGCTACACCGCCTTCGCCGCTTCCGAACTGTGGAAGCTGCCGCTACAGGCCGACGGCATCTATTACACCCTGCGCCATTTCGCCCAGCGCTTCCCCGGCAAGCCGCTCTACATCGTGGAGAACGGCATGCCCACCGACAACGGCGCACCCCGCGCCGACGGCTACACCCGCGCCGCGGACCTGCGCGACACGATCTACTGGTTGCAGCGCGCCAAGGCCGACGGCATGAACGTGATCGGCTACAACTACTGGAGCCTCACCGACAACTACGAGTGGGGTTCCTACACACCGCGTTTCGGCCTCTACACCGTCGATGCGCTGACCGATCCGACTCTGACCCGCCGCCCCACCGACGCCGTGGACGCCTACCGCGCGATCGTCCACGACGCCGGTGTCCCGGCCGGGTACCTGCCCACCCGGCCGCCGGCGACCTGCTCGCTGGTCGACGCCCTCGACAGCTGCGCCGACCCGGTCGCCGTCCCCGGATAGTCCTCGACCGGATCCGCGATCTCGAGCTGTTTGCACCGGACTGTGACTCCCCCTCCTGAAACTGCTTGGGCCACAGACCGGTACGCCCCGAACGGTAGGCCCGCACGAGTGATCCGCGACACCCCGCCCCGCGGGCGCGACCGCAAAGATGCCGGTGAGGGCCTCGCACCGGTTTTCCGGACCGGAAAACCGCCGCGCGACCGGCGCGGTCTCGGAGCAATCGGTCGGTGCGACACGCCCGCCGCTGACCCGGAATTCAGCTAACTGACAGCTACGCTCCGAATCGGGACATTCCGACCACCGGTCCCGGAGGAGGAGCCCCGATGCGCAGACGCCTGCACGCCCTCGTCCTGGCCGGGCTCGCCGCGGCCGCGACGCTGCTGCCGGTGGCCGGTGTCGCCCACTCCACCCCGCCCGCCCCGCCCGCTCCGGGTGCGCGCGGCGGGCTGGGACCGGATTTCCTGTGGGGTGTGGCCGCTTCGGGCTTCCAGTCCGAGGGCCATGCGCCCGACAGCAACTGGATGCACTACATCGACGCCAACTCCGGCTGGGACCGCTACCGCAATTCCATCGACTTCCGCTCCCGCTACCCCAATGACATCGCCCTGGCCGCGAGCCTGGGGGTCAAGGTGTTCCGCATCGGCATCGAATGGGCGCGGCTGCAACCCGAGCCCGGGGTGTGGGACGAGGAGGGTTTCGCCTTCTACGACCGGGTGGTCGACGACATCGTGGCCAATGGCATGGAACCCATGCTCACCCTGGACCATTGGGTGTACCCGGGCTGGGAGGCCGAGCGCGGCGGCTGGCGCAATCCGGAGATGGTGGCCGATTGGCTGAGCAATGCCCGCAAGGTGGTCGACCGCTACACCTCGCGAAATCCGGTGTGGGTCACGGTGAACGAGCCGGTCGCCTACATCCAGCACGAGGTGCGCCAGAACGGCACCGACGCCGACGCGATGCTCGACAAGGTCGCCCAGGTGCACAACGAGATCTACGACTACATCCACCAGGTGCAGCCCAACGCGCTGGTGACCAGCAATGTCGGGTATGTGGCGGGCGCGGAGTCGCAGGTCAACGGGCCGCTGGTGGAGCGCATCGGCGACAAGCTGGATTTCATCGGCGTGGACTACTACTTCGCGCCCGAGTCGCCCAAGTCCAATGCGGTGAATCTGCCCGACGGTTCGGCCGCGCCGCCGGCGGGGATGTGGGACCTGCCGATCCGGCCCGAGGGCATCTACTATGCGCTGCAGCATTATTCGCAGAAGTTCCCGGGTAAGCCGCTGTGGGTGGTGGAGAACGGGATGCCCACCGAGAACGGCATGCCACGCGCCGACGGCTACACCCGCTCCGATCACCTGCGCGACACCGTGTACTGGCTGACCCGGGCCAAGGCCGACGGCATGAACATCGTCGGCTACAACTACTGGAGTCTCACCGACAATTACGAGTGGGGTTCCTACGCACCGCGTTTCGGCCTCTACACCGTGGACGCGCTCACCGATCCGAACCTCGCGCGCAAGCCCACCGACGCGGTGGACACCTACCGCCAGGTCATCACCGCCCACGGGGTCCCCACCGGATACGAGCCGGTCCGCTTCCCGGCGGAGTGCCATCTGGTCGATCCGCCCGCCAGCTGCGACTCCCCCGTCACCGTCCCCAGCGTGGCCCCGGCTCCGTGAACCGGTCGGGCCCGGCGTGATCGGGTCGGGCTCAGCGCTCGCCTTGGCGCACCGCCCGCTCGATCTCCTCGACCAGGGTGGACCCGCCGACCTCGTGCGCCGCGGCCCGGAACCGATCCCGGAAGCGGTCCAGGTCGTAGCCCACGCCCTCGCCGCTGTACTCCGCACCCGAGGCCTCGCGAATGACCCGGACCATCTCGTCCGCCAGCGCGGCGATGTGAGAGCGAATCAGCTTGCGCAGCACGCCCGACAGGGCGATATCGGTGCCGACGTCGTAGAGGATGAGCGCGCCCGAGAGCATGGCCGGTTCCGGCACCCGCCACCGCTCGCCGTACGCCTCGAGGTATCCGGCCGCCATCAGATCGTCGAGGATCTCGGCGCGGCGATCGCCGAGCAATTGCGTCAGGGCGGCGTCGTCGAGGATCGTGCCCGCCTCGGGGTCGCCGCTGTAGCCCGGATCGAAGACCTCGCGCCAGTCCCCGTCCCCGGGCACCTCGGCGTCGAACACCTCGCGGATCGCGTCCAGGCGCAGCCCGCGCGCCTGCATGGCGGTGATCGCACGCAGCCGCTCGAGGTGCTCGGGCCCGTACACCGCCTCCTTGCCGGCCCGCCCGGGCTTGGGCAGCACCCCGACCGAGTGGTAGTAGCGGATGGTGCGGGCGGCCACCCCGCTGAGTTCGGCGAGTTGCAGACGGCTGAATCGATCCACGCGAACAGCATAGAGACCGCTACCGGCCGACGTTGACACCCACAACTGTCCGCATTAGCGTAACCGCCGCCACACTGTCGACGACGACAAGGGAGAATCCATGACCCAACGCGACACCGATTTCGACGTGCTCATCGTCGGGTCCGGATTCGGCGGCAGTGTGAGCGCGCTGCGCCTGACCGAGAAGGGCTACAAGGTCGGGGTGCTCGAGGCCGGTCAGCGCTACGCCGATGACGAGCTGCCCGAGACCAGCTGGGATCTGAAGAAGTTCCTGTGGGCGCCCAAGCTGGGCTGCTACGGCATCCAGCGCATCCATCCGCTGCGCGACGTGCTGATCCTCGCGGGCGCGGGCGGCGGCTCGCTCAACTACGCCAACACGCTCTATGTTCCGCCCGCGCCGTTCTTCGCCGACCCGCAGTGGCGCGAGATCACCGACTGGCACGACGAGCTCATGCCCTACTACGAGCAGGCCCGCAAGATGCTGGGTGTGGTCACCAACCCGCACATGACCCCGGCCGACGAGGTGTTCAAGCAGGTCGCCGACGACCTGGGCGTGGGCGACACCTTCGTGCAGACCCCGGTCGGGGTGTTCTTCGGCGAGGCGGGCAAGACCGTGCCCGACCCGTTCTTCGGCGGCGCGGGCCCGCGCCGCACCGGCTGCATCGAATGCGGCGAGTGCATGACCGGCTGCCGCCACAATGCCAAGAACACCCTGGTCAAGAACTATCTGTATCTCGCCGAATCCGGTGGCGCGCAGGTGTTCCCGATGACCACGGTCACCACCGTGCGCCCGCTGTCCGACGGCACCTGGGACGTGGAGACCGCCCGGACCGGGGCGTGGGTGCGCAAGCGGCCCAAGACCTACACCGCCAAGCACGTGATCCTCGCCGCGGGCACCCGCGGCACCCAGCAGTTGTTGTTCGCCATGCGCGACAAGGGCGTACTGCCGCAGCTGTCGCCGCGACTGGGTGTGCTGACGCGCACGAACTCCGAGTCGATCGTGGGCGCGGCCACCCGCAAGGTGAATCCGGAGGTGGACTTCACCCGCGGTGTCGCCATCACCTCCTCGATCCACCCGACCCCCGACACCCATATCGAGCCGGTCCGCTACGGCAAGGGCTCCAACTCGATGGGCCTGCTGCAGACCCTGATGGTCGACGGCGGCGGGCGTATTCCACGCTGGCTGCGCTTCCTGGCCACGGTGCTGCGGCACCCGCTGATGCTGCTGCAGTTCATGTCGGTGAAGAACTGGAGCGAGCGCACCATCATCTCGCTGGTCATGCAGCATCTGGACAACTCGATCACCACCTACACCAAGCGCGGACTGTTCGGGCGCAAGCTGACCTCCAAACAGGGCCACGGCGAACCGAATCCGACCTGGATCCCGGTCGGCAACCAGGTCACCCGCGCGGTGGCCGAGAAGATCGGCGGCGTCGCGGGCGGCTCCTGGGGTGAGGTGTTCAATATCCCGCTGACCGCGCACTTCCTGGGCGGCGCGGCCATCGGCGCGGATCGCGAGCACGGTGTGATCGACGCCTACCACCGCGTCTACGGCTACCCGACGCTGAGCGTGGTCGACGGTGCCGCGGTCTCGGCGAACCTGGGCGTGAACCCGTCGCTGACCATCACCGCGCAGGCCGAACGCGCGGTGGCCATGTGGCCCAACAACGGTGAGCTCGACACCCGTCCCGCCCAGGACGCGGGCTACACCCGCATTGCACCGGTTGCACCTGTGCATCCGATGGTTCCCGCGTCCGCCCCGGCCGCGCTGGTCCTGCCGATCGTCGAAATCCGCGGCGGCAACGCCGAATCCACGCCCGCCTGAGGACCCCACGCCGATACCCACCGGCCCGCCGATCGATCACGATCGGCGGGCCGGTGCGGCATTGCCGTGATCGGCGGCGCGGTCAGCGGGCGTGGATGTGGGCCATCGGGGAGGTGGGGGGCGGGACGTCGCCGACGGGGGCGTGGAATTCCTGCAGCGCGGCAAGGACATCCACGTGGCGGGCGGCGTAGCAGCGGACCTGGGGCAGGGCGTGGGCGACCTCGCTGCGTTCGAGGGGCTCGGCGTCGATGTAGCCGACCTGGTCCAGGCCCACGCCCAGGGTTTCGGCGATGCGGGTGATGGCCGCGGATTTGCGGCCCCAGCCGACCTCGACCGCGGCGAAGCGCTCGGACACGCCGTGGCGGCGCAATTGTTCCACCGTCCAGGCCCATTCGCCGCGGGAGGCGACGGCGTGCATGACGCCGCGCTCACCGAGAATGCGCAGCGAGCGCGCGGCCTCGGCGCGCAGCGCTCCGGCGCTGGAGTCGCTCACCACCCCGTCCCACAGGGTGTTGTCGCATTCCCACACAAGCAGTTTCACGTTCGCGGCGTTCATCGAGCCCCTACCAGTCAGCAACCATCCGGTACCAAGGGTGCCGGACGGTCCCCTCTTTCACGAACCGCCCTGCGCGTGCCATCGTAGGGGCTGTCTGGGCCAATGCACCAGCGCGGGCATGTTTCGGAACGCTGAAGTTCCTTCTGCCCAGCGGGTTCGATACGTGTCTGATTGCCGCTGGTAGCGTCGGATGCGGGTGGGATGGATCGATACGAAAGGGGCGATTGCCCATGCGGCGGCGCTGGAAACTCGCGGGCGGCCCGCCCGTGCTCGCACTGGCACTGGTACTTACCGGTTGCGGTGCGGCCGAGGAGTCCGCGCCGGTGGTGGTGAGTTCGCTGACGCTGGCCCCGCCGGCCCCCGCGCCCACCTCCGCCGCGGCGGCCGGGCAGCCCTCGGGTTCGGCCGCGCCCGTGCCCGGCCCGGCGCCGACCGCGCCGGTGGCGGGCGTGCCGACCGTGGACCCGTTCCCGGATCAGGCGCTCATCGACCACGCCGACTGGACCGATGACATCGACGGCCGCCGGTTGCGCATCTACCCGACCACCGCCGGGCGCAAGGACCGCTTCCCCGCCGCCCTGGACCGGGCGTGGCAGGAGGTCCTGACCGCGGCACCCGATGCCGACACCCCGGGCATGTACGACCAATTCCGTTGCCACTGGGAGTGGGCGCGGGTGGTCGCGCCCGACAAGACCAGCTGGAACATCGAACCGTGGCGGCCCGCGGTGGGCTACGACGCGACGGTGGCGGCCATGTGCAATCCGGGCGGCCCCGAACGCTGATCCGGTTCCTGCCCGCGGTAACGAAGCCGTTGCGACGAAACCGGTTGCCCGCGAGAACCTTCGAGCGCAGCAGCAATTGTGCGTATCGTGGAAAAGAACCAGCGCTGGTGTGGTCCAGCGCGACTTCTGGGAGGGAGGGCACCGGTGCACGCCTGGGCGCCCGCGACCTCTACACCCACGCCGTCCGCCGTCCCGGATCCGGCGTGCCCGGGGGTGCGCGAGCTGTTCCCCGCCCTGGGCCGGACCTCGGAGGTCTACCTGGATTCGGCTTCGACCACCCAGAAGCCGCTGCCGGTGATCGACGCGGTGCGCCGGTATCACAGCGAACACACCGCCAATGCCGGGCGCGGCACCTATCCGTGGGCCTCGCAGCTGACCCGGAGCGTCGAGCAGGTGCGCGTGGCGATGGCCGAATTCATCGGGGCCGCACCGCAGGAGGTGGTCTTCACCGGCGGGGCCACGGCCGGATTGAACGCGGTGGCCCTGTCGTGGGCGTTGACGAATCTGCGCGACGGCGACGAAATCCTCTACAGCCCACGCGATCACGCCTCGAACGTGTATCCGTGGCTGCGGTTGCGGGGGTTGCTGGGCGGTTTCGGGCGCACCATCCGGTTGGTCCCGTATCCGGTCACCGCGCTGGGCGAGGCCGATATCGAGGCGCTGGCCGCGCGGATCACCCCGCGCACCCGCTTGATCACCGTGAGCCATCTGCATCACGTGTTCGGGGCGCTGACCACCCTCGAAGAGCTGCGCGGGCGCATCGATCCCGCGATCGCGCTGTGCTTCGACTGCAGCCAGTCCGGTGGGCATCTGCCGGTGCGGGTGGACGAGCTGGACGCGGATTTCGCGGTGTTCTCCGCGCACAAGATGTTCGGCGCGCCCGGGCTGGGGGTGCTGTACTGCCGCGCCCGACGCCACGGCGAGCTGACGCCGTTCCTGCCCGGCGGCAATTCGGCGGTGGCACCGGATGATTCGGGTCTGCTGAGCGGGCCGATGCCGGGGTTGCTCGAGGGCGGCACCCACAACCTGCCCGGCATTCTCGCCCTCGGCGCGGCCCTCGAGGTGCTGGACGAGCTGGGCGTGGCGGCCATCGCCTCCCACAATCGGGCCCTGACGCTGCGCTTGATCGCGGGCCTGCGCGAGATCGCGGGGGTGGAGTTCCGGCCCGGCCCGGCCTACGCGCCGTGTGCGACCGGCTACGGGATCGTGTCGTTCACCCTGGCCGGGATCAGCGCCACCGATCTGGGTTTCGTGCTCGGCGAGCTGGGTTTCCTGGTGCGCACGGGCGCGCACTGCGTGCCCACCGGCACCGAACCGACCGACCGGGATTCCGCGGGGGCCGACGAGGATTCGGTGCGGGTGTCCACCCACGTCTACACCACCTTCGACGAAATCGACCGGTTCACCGAGTGTGTCGCCACGATCGCCGAGGAGGTCTCTTGAGCACCACCGGCCCCGAACCCCGCTACGACCGCCGCGCCGCCTCGCGGGTGCTGGCCGCGCTGGCCCGGCCCGGATTGGGCGCGGCCCCGGTGCTACCGGAGCCGGCGCGCATCGAATACACCGCCGCGGCACTGAAACCGGAGCCGGGCTCGCAGCTGACGCTGTCGCAGCGGCTGTATCTGGAACGGTTCATGCGCCCGTGCCGTGCCGACCAGGTGACCAGCGCCAGCCATCGCATCGCCTGGACCGACAGCGACGGCATCCCCAATACCGGGCACTACCGCGCCGGGGGCCTGGGCCCGATCGTGCCGATCGCCATGCGCGAGACGGTGCTGACGCTGTGGCACGCGCTCGCGGCCGATACCGCGCTGGCTCAGCGCATATCGGAGCTGAGCCCGCGCGAGCAGGCGGTGCTCGAGGGCGCCACCACCGATCACCGGCCGCACGAGATCTTCCGGGTCGGTATCGAGGCGGCCGGGCGAGCGCTGGCCCAGCACGCGCTGCTGGCGCGCTGGACCCCGTATCGCAGTGCGGCCGAATTCGCGGTCGGGATGCGGGATTCGGGCCTGTACTCGGCGGTGGCCACGCGCTGGTACTGGGAGTTGCAGGCCTCGAGCTACCGGCGCGGCATGATCGCGGTCACCCTGGCCACCCAACCCGATGGGACCGTTCGGTATTCGGCGGAGACGGTGGCGACCCTGCGCGCCATGAAGGACATGACCATCGAGGACGCGCACCGGGTCATGCGCCGCGCCACCCATGTCGAGGGACTGAGCGTGGCCGAGGCCATCGCCAAGTATCACGACGAGCTGGATCTGATCTCCCGCCAGTACGCGCTGCTGCCGCCGGGGACGCGGCCCGCGTGCCTGGCGGCCATGCCCCATCCGCTCGACGGCGAGCACTACAGCATCCTGCCGGTGGTGATCGACAAGTTCACCGACGTGTTCACCCGGCTGGTGGATCGCCTCACCGTCGCCGAGGTCCCGGCCCAGACCGGTTCGGAGACCGGCGAACTGGCCACCGAGGACCGGATCTTCTATGTGCCCGACATGACCTGCAAGCATTGCATCCGCACCGTGACCGGGGTGCTGGAGTCGATGAGCATCGGCGTGAGCGAGATCGACCTGATCAGCAAACGGGTGATCGCCGATTTCCGCAGTCCGCGCAACCGCCACCGCGCCTTCGAGGCCCTGCGCGACGGCGGTTACAACCCGACCCTGGTCACCCCCGCGCCCGCGGCCAGCGAAACCGCCGTATGACGGCTGATGCGCCGCCGGGACTTCCGGCGAAGATGCATGCGCTGGTGCGGGCCTTCGTGGCCGCACCGGGCGCGGTCGAGGCGGCGGTGGCCGAGTTCGGCTCGCCCGCGCATCTGGTGTTTCCGCAGGTGTTCGCCGAGAACCTGGAGCGGATGCGGGCGGTGCTGGCGGCGCGGGTGAGCGGGTTCCGGATCTGCTACGCGCACAAGGTGAATCAGTCGCGCGCGTTCGTGTCCACCGCCGCCGCGGCCGGGGTGGGCATCGATGTGGCCTCGGCCGCGGAGCTGCACAGCGCGCTCGGGGCCGGGTTCGGCGCGGCCCGGATCGAGGTGACCGGACCCAAGGGCGAGGCGCTGGTGCGGGAGCTGGTGGAGGCCGGGGTGACGATCAATGTGGACAACCCGTGGGAGCTCGAACGCATTGCCGCGCTGACGGCCCCGGGGGCACGGGTGCCGGTGCTGGTGCGGGTGTGCGGGTTCGAGGGGAGCCCGGTGAGCCGGTTCGGGGTGCCGGTGGGGCGCATCGACGCGGTGTTGAAGACGCTGTGCGCGGAGCGGGAGCGAATCGAGTTCCGCGGGTTCGCCTTCCATCTGGACTCCGGCGAGCCCGCCGAGCGGATCCGGGCGGTGGACAGTTGCCTGGGGTTGACCGAGCGCGCCTACGCGGCCGGGCTGACACCGTCGGTACTGAACATCGGCGGCGGATTCCGGCAGGTGTTCACCGCGGATGCGACGGCATTCGATGCGTATGTGCACGCGCTGCGCGAATCGCTGCTGGGTCGCGGGGAGCAGATGACCTGGGGCGGAAACACTTTCGGGTTCCGCGTCGAGGACGGCGCGGTGCACGGGACACCGGTTTTTCACAAATACGCCAACATTGTGGATGCCGACGAGATGCTGGCCGATCTGCTCGATACCGGCCTGGACGCGCACGGGGGCCGCACGATCGCGCAGATCGCGGCGGAGAACCTCCTCGACATCTGGCTGGAGCCGGGTAAGGCGCTGGTGGATCACGCCGGAATCACGGTGGCGCGGGTGGAATTCGTCAAGGAGACCGCCGACGGTGCCACGCTGGTCAATCTGGATCTGAGCCGCGACACCGTCACCCCCGCCGATCAGGAGGTGATGGTGGATCCGATCCTGATACCCGCCGGTGCCCACGAGGCCGCGAATTCGGCTGTCACGGGGGTGTTTCTGGCCGGGCGACTGTGTTTGGAGCGGGATCTGATCACCAATCACCGGGTGTGGCTGCCGCGGTGTCCCGCACCGGGGGATCTGCTGGTGTTCCCCAATACCGCCGCCTATCACATGGATTTGTCGGCAGCGCGCGCATCGATGCATTCGGTGCCGTCCAAACTGGCCGTGGCGCGACGGTCGGGGACGTTTGCGGTCTGCCGCGACGTCGACTACCGGCACGAGGTGGGCTGATGCGCTACGACCACATCACCGAGCTGATCGGCAATACCCCACTGCTGCGGCTGGATCCGGGCGTGCACGGGCTGGCGCACGTGGAGCTCTACGCCAAGCTCGAGTTCTACAACCCGTTCGGGTCGGTCAAAGACCGGGTCGCGTGGGGCATGATCCGCGACGACCTCGACGACATCGTGGCCCGCAAGCAGGGCTTCATCGAGGCCTCGAGCGGCAATACCGCCAAGGCGCTGCGGGTGCTGGCCGCCATGCACGGGCTGCGGCTGCGCGCGGTCACCAATCGCATCAAGGTGGCCGAGGTGCGAGAGCTGTTGCAGCTGTTGGGCACCGACATCGAGGAGCTGCCCGGTTTGTCGGAGTGCCCGGATCCGACCGCGCCCAACGATGTGTACTCGGTCATCGAGTCGACCATGTCGCGCACGCCCGGCGCGTGGTATCACCCCTCGCAGTACACCAGCGAGAAGAACATCGAGGCCCACTATCAGGGCACCGGGCGCGAGATCCACGAGGATCTCACCCGCGACGGCATCAACCGGGTGGACTACCTCATCGGCGGGCTGGGCACCACCGGGTCCACCCGGGGCACGGCCACGTTTCTGCGCAAACACAATCCGGGCCTCGAGACCATCGCGGTGGTCTCCGAGCGCGGCGATTTCATCCCCGGCATCCGCTCGGAGACCGAGATGTGGGACGTGGGCCTGTTCCAGCCCGACTTCTACGACCGCATCATCGCCGTCGAGGCCGGATACGCCGTCGACGCCACCTTGCGACTGGCCACCGGCCACGGCGTGCTGGCCGGGCCGACCAGCGGCGCCACCTACGCCGCGGCCCTGGATTTCCTGAAAACCGTGCCGCCGCGGCCGGATCCGCTGATCGCGGTGTTCATCGTCTGCGACCGCCTCGAGCCCTACCTGTCCTACATCCGCAAGCGCCGCCCCGAACTGTTCGGCAGACCCGGGCGCGCCCCAGCCCCCACCGCCGCCGAACTGGCCGCCACCCCGACCCTGTCCCCCGACGCCCTCGAAGACCTGGACCGCGCCGCCCGCCCCACCATCGTCGACACCCGCGGCGCCATGGCCTACCGCATCGCCCACGTCCCCGGCGCACTCAACATCCGCGACGACCAGCTCGACGACATGCTCACCCAGGGCGTCCCCTTCTCCCGTTCCCGCCCCGTCGTTTTCGTCTGCCCCGTCGGCGAGCTGTCCCTGCGCTTCGCCGCCCTGGCCCGCCGCGCCGGCTACGACGCCTACAGCCTCGCGGGCGGCATCACCGCCTGGCGCGATGCGGGCAAGCCCATGGAGTCGGCCCCGCGCCCGGACTGACCCCCGAGTCGGCAAACAGCGCACCTGCCTCCGCGTTTCACAAGGAGGCACAGGCGGCCGTCACGGCCAGCGGCAGATTGTCGGCGCGGCATCCGTACCACTTCTCGTCGATCGAGCCGTCGCGGACACGAAGAACATCCGATCCTCTGCTGTATCCGAGGAGCTCGAGGGTGAGGGACTTGGTGGTGAGGGATTGCAGCGTCACCGTCGAACCGTTCACACCGTACGTGTATGACCTCGACGTCTGGAGCGTGCCGCCCATCGCGGAGCCCTGATAGAACGTCGCGTCCGCCTCGTTCGTGTCCGGCGTGAACTTCCATAGCACGTAGTACCTCGAGTTGCCCTGTGTCGGTGCCATCCACACAGCTGATGCGGGCCCATAGGGTGCGGGATCGGACGAATCCCCCCACGCGGCCGGGACGGTGGCACCACCACCGGCCCCCAGCACCAGTCCTGTGATCACGGCGGCGAGCACTCGCAGAGTTCGCATGACAACCTTCATGTGTCCGTCACGTACTGACACAGCGCGACGGATTGACGTTATCGGCCAACGCAATTCGCTTGCTGCCGGTTCAGTCTGGCAGGTCCCGGTGCGGTCCGGTGGCTTTCAGCGCGTTGGGACCGCGCCAATTGGCCTACGCGGCAGCCCAACCCCGCCGACTCGGCGACTCGGGCCCGGACGCGCTAAGGTGCGCGGGGTCGAGTTCAGCAGTCTGGCAGGGAGTTTCATCATCAGCGTCGAGCGAACCGCGGGGTTGCCCGTGGGCCTGCATGTCACCCGTACTGTCTGCAACGCGGCCGCGGGGCTGTGTTTCGGCGCGGGGGTGGTCGCCATTCTGGTCGGTGGTTATGCCGATGCGGGGGTGGATTTGAAGCTGGTCGGGGTCGGGCTGTGGGTGCTGGCGCTGATCGCGCGGATCGGGGTCTTCGCGATTTCGCGCTCGCGGGCCGGACACGCCGACTAGCTCGCCGGGGGCGCGCCGGGCGGGGCGGGTGTTCGCCAGTGGCGAGCCGATGCCGGGATTGCCCGGCGCTGCTGGCACGATGTTCGGGTGGAGTGGGCGTTCGGACTGGTCGTACTGGTGTCGGGGGCGGTGGCGCTGGCCGCGGGTGCGCGGCGGCTGGGGCTGGGTGAGCCGTTCGTGCTCACCGTGGCCGGGGTGATCGCGTCGTATCTGCCGTTCGTGCCGGAGTTCGACATCGAACCGGAGCTGGTGTTGCTGGGGCTGCTGCCGCCGCTGCTGTACACCACGGCGATCCGTACCTCGCTGGTGGATTTCCGGCCCAAGAAGGTCTCGATCACGCTGCTGTCGGTGGGGTTGGTGCTGTTCACCGCGTTCGCGGTGGGCGCGGTGGTGTATTGGCTGCTGCCGGTGCCGCTCTCGGCGGCGGTGGCGATCGGGGCGATCGTGGCCCCGCCCGACGCGGTCGCGGCCACCGCGGTGGCGCGGCGGGTGGGGATGCCGCGGCGGATCGTGACCCTGCTCGAGGGCGAATCACTGTTCAACGACGCGACCGCGCTGGTGACCCTGCGGACCGCGGTGGCGGCCATGGCGGGCAGCGTGACCCGGTGGGAGGCGGGCGCGGATTTCATCGGCGCGGCCGGGGGCGGGGCGCTGCTCGGGGTGGTGGCGGCCACGGCGCTGGCGTTCCTGCGCCGGCGCATCACCGATCCGGTGCTCGATACCAGCGTGTCGCTGCTGGCCCCGTGGATCGCGTATCTGCCCGCCGAGGCGGTGCACGCCTCGGGGGTGATCGCGGTGGTCACCTGCGGGCTGATCCTGGGCCACGGCGCCCCGCGGTGGCAGAGCGCGGCCTCGCGCATTGCCGAGCACACCAATTGGCGCACCATCCAATTCCTGCTCGAGAGCGCGGTTTTCCTGCTGATCGGGTTGCAGGTGCGGCATCTGGTGGAGGCGGCCTGGCACAGCGGGCTGCCGCATTCGACGCTGATCGCCACGTGTGTGGTGGTGCTGGTGACCGTGATCGTGGCACGTCCGGTGTGGGTGTTTCCGACGACGTATTTCGCCTGGCAGGTGGAGGGGCGGCGGCAGGGCAAGCCCAAACCGCCGTGGACGGGCCCGGCGGTGGTGGCGTGGGCGGGCATGCGCGGGGTGGTGACCCTGGCCGCGGCGCTGCTGCTGCCCCCCGACACACCGGAATTGGCGACGCTGCAATTGCTGGCGGTCGTGGTGGTGGGCGGAACGCTGCTGCTGCAAGGGCTCTCGCTGCCCACGCTGGTGCGGGTGCTGCGCCTGCGCGGGCCCAGCCGCGCCGAGGATCTGTTGCAGGAGGCCAACCTGTTGCAGCAGGCCACCGCCGCGGGGCTGAAAGCGCTCGAGGAGAACATCGCGCCCGAGACCCCGCCCGATGTGGTCGATGCCCTGCGCAACCGGGCGGTGGTGCGTGCGCAGTCGGCGTGGGAGTTGCTGGGCCGCTCCGAATCCCAGCGCGTGACCCCCAGCGGCGAGTACCGGCGCCTGCGGCTGGCCATGCTCGGCGCCGAACGCGACACCGTGCTGCGCGTGCGCGATTCGGGGCAGATCGATCAGGAGGTGCTGCAGGCGGTCATGGCCACCCTCGACCTCGAGGAATCCACCATCGACCGCATCGCCGAGGCCGACGGGGACGACGGCACTCCCCTGAGCGCGCCGGTCACCGCCGGAGCCTGCGAGCATCTGCGCGAAGCGCCGTGCGTGCGCGTGCCCGACACCCCCGACGCGTGCGGTGAATGCCTCGACGAGGGGCTGGTGTGGGTGCATCTGCGCATGTGCCTGACCTGCGGGCATGTGGCCTGCTGCGACTCCTCGCCGGGCAATCACGCCACCAAGCACTTCGACGACACCGGCCACCCGGTCATGCGCAGTGTCGAACCGGGCGAGTCGTGGCGCTGGTGCTATCTGGACGAATTGCTCGGCTAGGCAGCGGGTTCGACCGGCACCCCTTGACTTTCCTACCGGGAAAGTGGACGCTTGCTTTCCAAGCGGGAAAGTAAGGGAGGAATCATGGACGGCATCACTCCGGATCAGGTCCGGGCCGCACTCCTGCGGGGCCGGGCGCGGGCATGAGCACGGCACGCTTCGACGAGTTGATCCATCCCAGCACCCGGCTCAACCTGGTGGCGACGCTGGCCGCGGCGGACTGGGCCGAGTTCGCCTTTCTCAAGGAGCGCCTCGAGCTCTCGGATTCGGCGCTGTCCAAACAGCTTGCGACGCTGGAGGACGCGGGGTACGTGGCCACCGAGCGGCGTCTGGACGGCAGCCGCCGCAAGGTCCGCGCGCGCCTGACCGCGACCGGGCGCGCCGCCTGCGACGGCCACATCGCCGCCCTGCGCCAGATCGCCGCCCAGGCCACCGCATCCCAGCAGTGAGGCGCCGCTCGCGCCCCGGCCATGGCCTCGGCCGGTCAGGCTCGGCCGGGGCCTCGACCGGTTGCGCGCGGGTCCGGCATCGGCGAGTTGCGTCGGCCGTGGCTAGTTGCGTTCTGCCATGGCCTTGGCCGACCAGCGCACCGCGTAGCCGACCACCAGGCACGGCAACGACATGAGCACGAATACCGCTGCCGCGATGACGAATCCGCTCGCGGTGCCCAGGATCCAGGAGGCCAGGGCCGGGTCACAACCGGCGTGCAGGCCAGGGACCGAGGAGCATTCGCGGAAGGTGCGCGGCCCGGAGTAGCGGCCCCACACCGCGATACCGGCCCAGACGAGCACCCCGACCACGGTGTTGAACAGGTAGCCGCAGCGGACGAGTTTGCGCACGAAGATCAGTGCGCCCAGCTGGTCGGAATAGAGCCCGTCGGCGACGTCCGCACTGACCCCGAGGTGCCGGCCCCACAGGGACGGTTCGGGAATGTCGTGGGCGGGCCGGGAATTGACGTACTGGCTTTTGGCCATGATGCTCGCGATGCCTTCTTGCACTGACTGAATCGATCGTCGTAGATCATTCCAGCGCTGTCCGTTTCGCGAAGACTTTGCGGCGGAATCGGGCGCGCAACCGGTTTGCGCGCACCGACGGCGTCGCCGAATCGGGATCGGGTCCGGTTCGGCGACGCCGGGTTTCGCGGCACCCGCTGCGGTGCGGGACGCGGGTGCGAGCCTCGGGGAAGCGGGCTCGCGGGTGTCCTCCGCTGGGGGCGTCTGCGCATTGCGCCCCGGACGAATTCGGACAATCGGTACGGTAGCGAGACATTAGCTATTTCGCGACTCGAGCGCCCGTATTAGGGGATCCATAGGGGGTGAGGGATTTTCGCTCGAGGTTGGCCGAGCCGTGGGATTGCCGCCGATCATGAGGGTCATCGCGGGGTCACCGCAGAGAGGACGGGTAGCCCGATACGGGCGTGTCGGGTCCCCTGAACGCAGACACTTCCCTTATGCGCCAATGGCGTCGCAGTATCCTCATTCACCCTTTCTCTGGGGAGATGATCGACGATGATCCGGTCACGGAAGTCGGCCCTCACCGCATTCGCCACCTTCGCCGCCGCCAGCGCGGCACTGGTCCTGGCCGCGCCCGACGCGTCGGCCTATGTCAGCAGCGTCAACATATCCAGCGGGTCGTCCATCGGCGGCGGCTACGGCACCACCTGTTCCTACACGGTCACCGTGAACGGCAGCCCGTACGAATACGTCTGGCTCTACGACAGCAATACCGCCACCTTCGGTACCCAGCAGTTCAGCCTGGGCAGCGGCGGCACCGGCACCTCGAGTTGGACACCGAGCTCCACGGGGGTGCACTTCGTGCAGGCCTGGTCCTACAACGGGTCCCAGTTCGCGGTGGTGACGGTGCGCACCGGCATCAATCTGGGTAGCGCCTGCATCGTCACGGGCTGAGCGACACCACCCGCGATCGATGCCGGTCGCTCCGGTGCCGGGTGGCGTGCCCGCCCGGCACCGGGCATTACTCTTGTCCCGGTGCAGACCGAGCAACCGCCCTCCGACTCCGAGCCCCGCATCTGGGGTGGCACGACCCTCACCGAACGCCGGGAGGCGCGCCGGGCCGCGTTGCTCGAGGCCGCACTGGATCTGATCGGCGAGTCCGGGGCGGGCGCGGTCACCATGCGCGCGGTGTGCCGGCGCGCCAACCTGACCGACCGCTACTTCTACGAATCCTTCGCCAGCAGAGACGAACTCCTCGATGTGCTCTACCGCCAGATCGCCGAGGAGTTCCTGGACCCGATGACCGCCTTCGCCGTCGGTGACGACCCCGACCGCGACCGCGCCCTGTCCCAAGCCCTGGTCGACAAGGTCCTCCAGGACCCCCGCAAGTCGCGGCTGTTCCTGGTGGAGCCGTATTCCTCTACTGGCCTGGGCCAGACCACCATCGCGGTGATGCCCGCCTTCACCCGCCTCATCCAGGACCACCTGTTCGCCCACATCGACGACCCGGTCCGCCGCAGCCTGGCCGCGGTCACCATGGCCTCGGGCAACGCGGGCATGTTCTCGGCCTGGCTCAACGGCACCCTGCGCGCCACCCGCGAGCAGATCGTCGACCACCTGGTGGAGACCATCGACGCCTACCGCGGCATGTACCGCTAGATCCCGGCGCCGTTCCGGTGATCATCAGCCGCGGCGCTGAGCTAGCTTCTGATCATGACCGGTTCCTCGCCGAGCCCCTCCGCGCCGACGCCGCACTACACGCTGCCCAACGAATGGGATTGCGCCGCCGAGCGCCTGGCGCTGCTGGGCGCGGCCTATGACCCGGAAAGCATCGCACTGGCTCGGCAACTGGGCGTGAGTGCCGGTTGGCGGTGTCTGGAGGCCGGGGCCGGTGGCGGGTCGTTCGCGCGCTGGTTGTGCGGCGCGGTCATGCCGGGTGGTCGAGTGCTGGCGGTGGACGCCGATCCACGCCATCTCCTCGACCTGCCCGAACTCGGCGGCGAGGTGGCCCGGCTCGACCTCGTCACCGACGAACTCCCCTGCGGCGCATTCGATTTCGTCCACACCCGCTTCGTGCTGCTGCACATCGCCGGACGAGACATCGTGCTGGAGCGGCTGGTCCGGGCCTTGGCGCCCGGTGGTGTCCTGCTGCTCGAGGAAGGCGACGGGCTCGGTGTCCTGCATGAAATGGCGGGCGCGTTCGGGGAGGTGTGGCGCGCGTTCGCGCGTTCGACCGAGATCGCCGGCGCGGACCAGAGCTGGGCGCGGCACTTGCCCGCGCGCCTGGAAGCCCTCGGGCTCATGGACGTTCGAGCCACCGCGGAGGTCCCCATGTTCCGCGGGGGTTCGGCGATGGCGCGGATGTGGAGCCTGACCTGGTCGCAGGCCCGCGAAAGCCTGGTGGCGCTGGGGGTCTCACCCGAGGTCATCGCCACCGCGCAGGCCGAGTTGACCGACGAGCGGCGGTGGTTCCATGTTCCGCCCACGATCCGCGCATGGGGTCGAGTCCCGGAAGTCCTCGGGTCCGTACCGGGTCAGCAGCCTTCCGAGGCGTAGGGGCGGCCGATGCTCGGCGGACCGGCGTTGCCGTCTTCTTTGATCGGGAAGCACAGGAAGTGGGTGCGATCGGTGGCGGTTTTGGATCTGACGATGATGGCCGGGGAGCCTTGGCCACCGATGGCGCCCTGTTCGATCGTGTGGTCGGCGTTGTAGGCGGCGATGATCCGGGCGGGGGTTGATCCGTCGCCGACGCCGCGGTCGGTCGTTGTGCCGGGCGGGGTTTCGATGCCGGTGACGACGCCCTTGGCGGTGTCGATCCACACCGAGAAGTCGTAGACGCGGTCGGGTTGGTCGGAGAGGACGCGGCAGTGGCTGTAGTAGGTGGTGTCGCGGACGATGGGTGAGAGGATCGCCAGGACGTCTTTCACGCTCATGCCGAGCGTGATTCGACGGTAGCCGTTCTCGGTGGCGGCGTTCGGCCGGGTCGCGTTGATCGTGAAGAACGCCTCGTTCTGGCCGGTGAGGGTGAGCCACAGGCCCCCGACGCTGACGAAGACCGAGGCGATGATGCCGCCGAGGACGCCGAGGAATACCCCACCCGCGAGGCCGCCGATCGCGCCGAGGCAGTCGATCATCGTGCGGCCGAGGGCACCGGCCTTCGTGGCGAAGTCGTTGCCGGACAGCTGATTCAGTCCCTCGACCACGCCCGAGAGGCAGGTCAGTTTGTCGAAGGCGGCCGAGATGTCCTTGTACAGGCCCAGGTCGATGCGCAGCAGTCGCGCGGCGGCGTCGATCTCGGCGAGCATCACCGACACCAGCGAGAGTCCGGCGTCGATCTGGAGTTCGCCGCGGGTGGGCGGGTGCTGGGCGTCGAACGGGATGGTGGTCGTGTCGCCCGCGACGAGCACGGAGGTGTCGTTGGTTCGGCCGCGGCGCGACTGGTAGAAGATGCCCGCCGCGAGCGCTCCCGCCAGATCGCGGCCGTGCGCCTCATAGGACTGGGCCGCCGGAGCGGTGCGGGCCAGCCACACCCAGGGCGAATTCGATTGCAGCGCAACCTCGAAGCGTCCGTCACGGGCCGCGACGCAGGGCCAGGCGACGTCGCGGTCCACCGGTGAGGCGCCGATGGTGACCCCGTTCAGCTCCGCCGATGCGCCGACGCAGTCGGGTTTGGGATAGCGCAGTTGCAGGGCGGCGGCGATCCCGTCGGTGATCGACGTGGTGATCGCCTTCGCATCGAGCCAGCCCGCCCAGAACCCGCTCAGGTGCGAGGATTCGGCCCGCAACGTCGACGCCTTGTCATCCCAGGTGGCGGGCAGCACGTCGATCTCACCCGCCGCGTTGCGGGTGATCACGACCGGTGTATTGCCTTGCGCGATCTGGGTGTCGACCGTGGCGCGGTCGAGAACGAAGGACAGGCGAATGCTCGACGAGGGTGGCAAGGCTCCGTCGGCGAGCCGCACATCGATCGCGGGCGCGAACGGACGGAACAGCGCGGTCTCGATCGGTGTCGCCGCCGATTCGCCGCTGACCTCGAGGGCCGTACCGGCCGGTGCGACGGTGCCGTCGGCGGAGACCTGTGCCTTCCCGAAATCGATGTGCACACCGTCCGCGGTCACGACGGCCTGCGTCGGCGGCAAGGAAGACGTCGGCGGCAAGGAAGACGTCGCCGTTGGGTTCGAGGTCGCGGTCGGGCCCGATTCGGTCGCCGATTTCGTGCAAGCGACCACGCCCGTGAGCACGAGTGCGGCGACGAGGACAGGTGCCAGCCATGACATTCGAGCACCCGTGGCAACCCTGGGCCGCATCGCAAAACCTATCCCTCACGCCGTCGATCCGAGTGTAGGGCGGTGGCGACCCCGCTCACACCGGGTTGCCGATTCCGGCTGCCCGGTGTTTACTCGTCAGCGCAGGTGCCGTCGTTAGCTGAGGCTCCTTCACGGATACAGGCCGGCGATCCCGAACGTCGAGAGACGCCCCGGATCAGGACAGGTTGCCCCGAGTTAAGGGGTTGCCCCGACCGGCTCCCACCCGAGGGTGGGTTTACGCCGTGGAGTGCTGAAGGTCTTACGAAGGGTGGTATCCGTTCCGGCGAGTTCACGCTGGTCCCACCCTCCTGGCAGCGTGTGTGTCGTGTGTGGAGGAGGTGGTGGTGGTCGTGCCCGATGGATCGGATCGCGTTCCGTTAGCCAATCGTTCACTCGGCGACACTGCCGCAATCCTTCGACCGCTACCCGTTGGCCTGTAGCGTCCGATTCGGAGTGCGCCGTCTTCCTTTTCGGAGATCGAGATGACCACGTGGGAAATGCTGCTGCGCCTGGGCGCCGGTGTCGGGCTGGGTGCGGTGATCGGGTTCGAGCGCCAGTTCCGGGCCCGGATGGCCGGGTTGCGCACCAATGCGCTCGTCGCCGCCGGGGCGACGCTGTTCGTGCTGCTGTCCGCGCACGGCTTCAACGGGGCCAGCGCCGACCCGACTCGCGTTGCGGCGCAGATCGTTTCGGGTATCGGGTTCCTGGGCGCGGGGGTGATCCTGCGCGACGGGTTCAATATCCGCGGCCTCAATACCGCCGCGACGCTGTGGTGTGCGGCCGCGGTGGGCGCGCTGGCGGGTGCGGGCATGTATTCGACCGCGGCGGCGGGCACGGTGGCGGTGGTGGTGGTCAATACCGCGCTGCGCACGGTGGCGCGCACGGTGGATCGCCCGCTCACCGACGGCCCCGAGGCGCAGGAGGCGCTCTACGCGTTCACCGCCGACACCGATGACGCGCACGAGGCACACGTGCGGGCGCTGCTGGTGCAGTCGCTCACGCGCACCGATTTCCGGCTGAATTCGATCTCGAGCCACGACACCGCGGCGGGCCGGGTGCAGGTGCGCGCGGAGCTGACCGGGGATCGCCGTGATGACCGGCAGATGGAGGCGGCGGTGAGCCGGTTGAGCCTCGAGCCGTCGGTGACCAGTGTCGGCTGGCGCACGGTGCCCCGGTCCCAGGAGGTCGAGCAGTGACCGGTGCGCTGCGCTCGTATCCCTCGCGCGGCGTGCTGGACCGGCCGCGCTCGCGGTGGGCGGATGTGGCGGTGTTCGTGGGCGCGGCCATCGTGATCTGGCTGATCGTGCGGGTCTCGGCGGGCATGCACGTGCCCTTCGACAAGAATGCCGCGCCCGCAACGATTTCCACCGATCCGGCCGAGCTGCCCTACTATGCGGCGCGTTCGCTGGCGCGGATGATGGTGGCGCTGGGGTGTTCGATCGTGTTCACCTTCGTGTTCGCGACCGCGGCCGCACGGCTGCCGCGCGCGGACAAGGTGCTGTTGCCGCTGCTCGACATTCTGCAGTCGGTGCCGATCCTGGGTTTCCTGTCGGTGACGATCACCGGGTTCATCGCCTTGTTCCCGGGCTCGTCGCTGGGACTGGAGTGCGCCTCGATCTTCGCGATCTTCACCTCGCAGGCGTGGAACATGGCCTTCGCCTTCCACCACAGCCTGGTGTCGCAGCCGCGTGAACTCGATGAGGCCTCCCGCAATCTGCGCCTGTCGCGCTGGCAGCGATTCTGGCGCATCGATGTGCCCTCGGGGATGTTCCCGCTGGTGTGGAACGCGATGATGAGTTTCGGTGGCGGCTGGTTCTTCCTGAGCGCCTCCGAAGCCATCAGCGTCAACAACCGCCAGTATGTGCTGCCGGGCATCGGCTCCTATGTCGCGGTCGCCTCGGCCGAGTCCGACACCGCCAAGGTGGTGCTGGCCATCGTGGTGATGGTGGTGATGGTGGTCGGGCTCAATATCGTGTTCTGGCGCCCGATCACGGTGTGGGCGGAGCGATTCCGCATGGAGGACACCGAATCCGCGGACGCCCCGCGCTCGCGGATGCTGGATCTGTTGCGGCGCAGCCATGTTCCGGGTCTGCTGGGCCGGGTGTTCGGGCCGCTGGTGTATCCGATCGACCGGTTCATGCGGATCTTCGGGTTGGCCGAGCATCCGCTGTATGTGGCACCGGCGCGCCGCCGGGCCGCGGATGTGGTGTTCGCGATCGTGGTGGGGGCGGGCCTGATCGCGGGCACCGTCGCCATCCTCGACTACATCGACCACACCGTCGGCTTCGGCGAGGTCGCCCACGCACTCGGGCTCGGGTTGATCACCCTGGTCCGGGTGATCGTGCTGCTGATCTTCGCCACCGCGGTCTGGGTGCCGGTCGGGGTGTGGATCGGGTTGAATCCGCGGGTGTCGCGGCTGGCGCAGCCGATTGTGCAGGTGCTGGCCAGTTTCCCGGCGAACTTCCTGTTCCCGCTGGTGACCGCGGTGCTGGTGGCCACCGGGGCGAGCCTGCAATGGGCGGCGATCCTGCTGATGGCCCTGGGCGCGCAGTGGTACATCCTGTTCAATGTGATCGCCGGGGCCGCGGCGGTGCCCAACGACCTGCGCGAGGCGGCGGCCAATCTGCGGCTGTCGCGCCGATTGTGGTGGCGCAAGCTGATTCTGCCCGCCATCTTCCCGTCCTTCGTGACCGGTGCGATCACCGCGGCGGGCGGCGCGTGGAACGCCTCCATCGTCGCCGAGATCGTGAGGTTCGGTGACACCACCTTGACCGCGACGGGTCTGGGCGCCTACATCGCCGAGGCCACCCGTGCCGGGGACTGGCCGCGGATCCTGGTCGGGGTGCTGGCCATGAGCGCCTTCGTCGTCGGTATCAACCGTTTGTTCTGGCGGCGCCTGTACGGCCTGGCGCAGCGCCGCTATTCGCGCTGAGAGGAGCCCGCGATGACCGAAACCATTGCCACCGGCGAGGTTCTGATGGACCTGTCCGATATCGACATGTCCTTCACCGGCGCCTCGGGTGAGCGGCTCAATGTGCTCGACCAGGTGAATCTGCAATTGCGCGCGGGCGAGATCGTGGCGCTGCTGGGCCGTTCGGGCTCGGGCAAGTCCACCCTGTTGCGGCTGATCGCGGGACTGCTCGCACCCACCAGCGGGCAGGTCTCGTATCGGGAGCAGCCGTTGCGCGGCGCCAATCCCGGTGCGGCGCTGGTGTTCCAGTCGTTCGCGCTGATGCCGTGGCTGAGCGTGCAGGACAATGTGGAGCTGGGGCTGGCCGCGCGCGGGATCGCCCCGGCCGAACGGCAGCGGCGCGCCCTCGAGGCGATCGACCGGATCGGGCTCGACGGTTTCGAGTCCGCCTATCCCAAGGAGCTCTCGGGCGGGATGCGCCAGCGGGTGGGTTTCGCGCGCGCCCTGGTGCTCGAGCCGGATCTTTTGCTGATGGACGAGCCGTTCTCGGCGCTGGATGTGCTGACCGCGGAGAACCTGCGCACCGAGCTGGTGAATCTGTGGTCGGCCAAGGACTTTCCCACCAAATGCGTGTGCATCGTGACCCACAACATCGAGGAGGCGGTGCAGCTGGCCGACCGGGTGATGGTGCTGGGTTCGAATCCGGGCCGCATCATCGCCGAGATCCGGGTGGATTCCCCGCGCCCGCGTGATCGGCGCGCCCCGAGTTTCGAGGCGCTCGTCGATCAGATCTACGGTCTGCTCACCGGCCGCGACACCGAAATCGCCGCCGCCCCGGCCGATACGTCGACCCCGTTCGCGGTGCCGCTGCCCGATGCCTCGGTCGGCGGGATCGCCGGTCTGCTCGAGCTGGTGTACGGCAACAGCGGCCGCGCCGACCTGCCGGTGGTCGCCGACGAACTCAACTTCGAACTCGACGACCTGATGCCGCTGGTCGACGCCGCCGCGCTGCTGGGTTTCCTGCTGGTGGAAGCCGGTGACGTGATCCTGACGAATGTGGGCGCGAACTTCACCAATGCCGACATCCAGGCCAGCAAGGCCATTTTCGCCGCCCAGGCCCGCCGCCGCGCTCCCCTGGTCCGCACCATCTGCTCGGCGCTGATCGGCAACACCGACGAAACGGTCCGCGCCGATTTCATCCTCGATCTATTGAAGCGTGGCTTCTCCGATGATGACGCCCGCCGCCAGCTCGAGCTGGCCATCGACTGGGGCCGCTACGCCGAACTCTACGACTACGACACCGATTCCGGCCGCATCACCGCCGACCCGGCCGCGGACTTGCGCGCCTGAGGCGGGGTCACACCACGGCGGTCGGGATGACGTTGATCAGGCCGCCGTCGACGAGCAGGTCCACCCCGGTGATGTAGGAGGCATCGCCCGAGGCGAGGAAGGCGACTGCGGCGGCGACATCCTCGCTGCGCCCGACCCGCCCGAGCGCGACCTGCGCGCCGACCCCGGCCTGTGCCTCGGGGGAGGCTTCGGCGCGGAAGGCGGGAGTGTCGATGTAGCCGGGGCTGACCGAGTTCACGCGAATGCCCCTGGGCGCCAGTTCGGCTGCCAGGGCCCGGGCCAGGCTCAGTACCGCGGCCTTGCTCGCGGTGTACAGGGCTGCGCCGGGCGCGCCGCGATAGGGGGCGAAGGAGGCGTTGATGATGAGGGCGCCGCCGTCGACCAGCAGCGGCAGGACCTGTTGCACGGTGCGGAACGCGGCTTTGAAGTTGACGCCCACCACGCGGTCGAACTCGTCGTCGGTGACCTGCGAAACCTGCTGGAACGCACCGATTCCCGCGTTGACGAACACCACGTCCAGTCGCCCGAACCGCTCGCGCACCACCCGGGCCAGCGTTTCGAGATCGGCGGCCGCGGTCGCGTCACCGGCGATCGCGGTGGCCCGCTCCCCGAGCTGGGCGACCGCGTCGTCGAGGCGTTGCTTGTCGCGCCCGGTGATGATGACCGTGGCTCCTTCGGCCAGGAGCCGGTGGGCGGTGGCCAGTCCCATCCCGCTGCTGCCGCCGGTGATCAGCGCGATCTTGTCGTGGAATCGGAATCCGTTGTCTGTCATGGTCTCGAGCCTGCCGGGGCCCGCACCGGGTAACCAGTGCGTGTTTATCGTGGGTGTGCCACCACCACCGACATACAGCAGCCGGTGCGCGCCCAGGGTGGTGATGCGGTAGCGGATGGTGGCCAGATCGGTGCTGTCGTAGCCGTATCCGCCGTCGCGTTTGCGGACCATGAGCACCGCCGGGCTGCCGTCGGGTCCGTTGTCCTGCTCGGATTCGACGATCACCGCGCCGTCGCTGGGCACGGCCACCGCGGCGTCGAGCAGTTCGGTGGTGGTGGCGGCCAGCATCGGGTTGTAGAACGATTCCCCGGCGTAGTCGTCGGGGGTCAGCAGGACCCCGAGGCGCCGGTAGATCGCGGCGAACGCGCGCTCGGATTCGGCGACGATCTCGCGCCAGTGCGCCAGGGTCGCGGCGTCACCGGTCTGCAGGGCGACCACCCGGGTGCGGGCGCGTGCGGCGAAGCCGGGATCGGTGTCGAAGCGGGCTCGCGCGATCTTGTAGAGGTTGTCGAGAGCCGAGACGGTCGCCTCGTCGCCGATCTCGCCTGCACGCCAGGGCCGGTCGGGGTTTTCGTCGATGAATTGGATCAGCATCCCGAACTGGGTGCCCCAGTCGCCGAGGTGATTGGCGCGCACCACGTCGGCGCCGAGGAAGGCGAGCAGCCGGGCCAGGCTGTCGCCGATGATCGTGGTGCGCAGATGGCCGACGTGCATTTCCTTGGCCACGTTGGGTGCGGAGTAGTCGATGACGATGCGCTGCCGTGTGCGGGCTCGCCGACTCCGAGGCGCGGATCGGCCAGCCGTGCGGCCAGTTGCGCCCAGCTGGCGGTGTCGGTCACGGTGATATTCAGGAATCCTGGACCGGAGGCACCCACGTGCGCGATGACCGCATCGGGCTCGAGGTCAGCGGCGAGTTCGGCGGCCAGCCGTGCCGGTGGCACCGCGATCCGTTTGGCCAGCGGCAGTGCGGCATTGGATTGGAAGTCCGCGCGGTCGGAGCGGCGCACCACCGGGTCCGAGCCCGCCAGCTGTGGGCGGGCGCGCCCGATCGCCGCGGTGACGGCGGCGGCGACGTGTGCGGACAGCGGGAGGACGGTGGCGGCACCCACGTGCGCGATCCCCTTTCCTGGCACGCGGATTCGAGTGACTCTCAGTATCGCGGTGCCCGCCAGCGGTTTTATCGCCCTGCCCGTGCGGATCCGGTGCCCCGGTGGGGTTCAGGCGCAGGGGGCCAGGTGCAGCCGGGTCAGGCCGGTGAGGCGGACGGCGGTGTCGTGGGCCGGGTGGGGGTTGTAGAGGACCAGGTGGCGGTCGGGCTGGTCGGTGAGGGTCAGGGTGGTGGCGTCGAAGTAGAGCTCGCCGACCTCGGGGTGGGACAGGGCGTTGACGGCCTGTTCGGCGACCCCGACATCGTGGCGTGACCACAGGGTGGCGAATTCGGGGCTGCGCGTGGCCAGTTCGGTGATGATGGCCTCGAATCCCGGGTCGCCGGGACAGGTGTCGGCGCGGTAGGCGGCCACCACCGCGGGGGCGGCGTCGGTCCACACCTGGGCCATGGCCAGGTAGCGGGGATTGGTGAAGTAGGTGATCAGGCAGTTGTGGCCGGGTCCGGTGAACCCGAACACCAGCCGGGCGGTCTCGTTGTAGGCCAGCACATTCCAGTACCGGTCGCGCAGCACCGCCGGGCGCGCACCCCAGGCGTCGAGCAGGTTGCGGGTTTCGGCGCTGATGTCGGGTCCGCTGTCGGCGGCGCGGCAGGGCGGGTTGAGTCCGGCCAGCAGGTAGAGGTGGCCGCGTTCGGGGCCGTCGAGTCGCAGTGCGGTGGCCACGGCGTCGAGGACCTCGGCCGAGACGGTGATGTCACGGCCCTGTTCGAGCCAGGTGTACCACGACACCCCGACCCCGGCCAGCACGGCGACCTCCTCACGGCGCAGCCCGGGGGTGCGCCGCCGCCCGGCCGCGGGCAGTCCGGCCTGTTCGGGGCTGATGCGGGAACGTCTGTCCCGCAGAAACTCTCGCAGCAATTCCCGTCGCACACCCGCATCGTCCATACCTCGCGCTAACAACCGTGGGGGCCCGTTTCGTTCATGCGCCGGTTAGCATGTGACCGAAATCGGGTCTCGAGGGGGGCGGATGCGGCAGGTTCTGGTGGCGGCGATGGTGGCGCTGGCGGTGTCGATCACGTTGACGCCCTTGCTGATTCGGTTGTTCACCCGGCACCGGTTGGGCCAGCAGGTGCGTGCGGACGGGCCGGCGACGCATCTGGCCAAGCAGGGGACCCCGACCATGGGCGGGATCGCGATCCTGATCGGGATGTGGGCGGGGTATCTGGGCGCGCATCTGGTGGGGATGCACTACGAGGGCACCGGGCCCAGCGCCTCGGGGCTGCTGGTGCTGGGGTTGGCGACCGCGCTGGGCGGGGTCGGGTTCCTCGACGACTACATCAAGCTGTCCAAGCGGCGCAGTCTGGGATTGACCGCCTCGGGCAAGTATCTCGGGCAGCTGTGCGCCGCGGTGATTTTCGGGGTGCTGGCGTTGCAGTTCCGCGGCGGTGGCGGGCTGACCCCGGCCAGCAAGCAGGTCTCGATCGTGCGCGACATCACCACGGTGTCGCTGGGACTGACCGGGTTCCTGGTGGCGGCGTGCCTGCTGGTGGTGGCGTGGTCGAACGCGGTCAACATCACCGACGGCCTCGACGGTCTGGCGGCGGGGTCGATGGGGTTGGCGCTGGGCACCTATGTGCTGATCACGTTCTGGCAGTACACCCACGCGTGCACGGCCAAGGCGGTGCCGGGCTGTTACACGGTGCGCGATCCCCTGGATCTGGCGATCGTGTGCGCGGCCGGGGCGACCGCGTGTGTCGGATTCCTGTGGTGGAACGCGGCTCCGGCGAAGATCATCATGGGTGACACCGGGGCGCTGGCGCTGGGCGGGCTGCTGGCCGGGCTCTCGATCACCAGCCGCACCGAGTTGCTCATGGTCGCGGTCGGGGCGCTGTTCGTGGCCGAGATCCTGTCGGTGCTGCTGCAGATCGTCATGTACCGCACCACGCGTACGCGACTGTTCAAGATGGCGCCGTTCCATCACCATTTCGAGTTGACCGGCTGGCCCGAGACGACGGTCAGTATCCGGTTCTGGCTGCTGGCGGCCATCGCCTCGGCCACCGGGCTGGTCGCCTTCTACGGCGAGCATCTGAACAACACCGGCTCGCACTCGCTGCCCTGAAACGCCGTGTGGCCCGGCCGGAATCGTGATTCCGGCCGGGACACACGGGTTTTCGCAGCGGGTCAGTGCACCACGGCGGGTGCGTCGGCGGCGGGCACCGCGGGTTTGGTGCGCGGCAGGAACAGTGCCGGGATCAGCGCCAGCGCCAGGATGCACACCGACACCACGAAGGTGTGGGCGAAGGCGCGCGCGGCCAGGTCGAAGCCCTCATCGAGCAGGGTCTGGGGCAGGTGCGCGAGCTGATCGCTGTAGCGCGAGCCGATCGAGGCGTTGGCCAGGGTCGGGTCGGGCGCGCCCGGCGGCACCGGTACGCCCCGCTCGCCCAGGGTCGCGCCCCGGTTGAGCAGGCTGGTCAGCACCACGGAAATGGTTGCGGTGCCGATGGATCCGGCGGTCTGGTTGACGATGTTCATCAGCGTGGAGCCGCGCGCGACCTGGGCGTGGGTCAGGGTCTGGATGGCGGCGGTCATGGTGGGCATCATGGTGCAGCCCATGCCCAGGCCCATCACGAACAGCACCGCGCACAGCAGCCCGTAGGGGGTGTCGGCGCTGACCTGGGTCAGGAACACCATGGCCACGGTCATGACGGTGATGCCGGTGAGCACGATCTTGCCGGGCCCGATCTTGTCGACCAGGCGCCCGGCGATGGGCATGGTGAGCATGGCGCCCAACCCTTGCGGGGCGATGAGAAGCCCGGCCATGAGCGTGGATTCGCCGCGCACCTGCTGCAGGTAGGTGGGCAGCAGCAGCCCGGATCCGAAGAACGCCATGGCGAAACACGTCATGGTCAGCACCGCGAAGCGCAGCGATTTGTTCTCGAACAGGCGCAGGTCGATGAGCGGGTGTTCGGTGCGTAGCGCGTGGAACACGAACGCCACCAGCAGGATCAGGCCGATGACGGCGGGAATGAGGACCTTGGCCGATTTCACGGTGTGCTCACCGGGGATCGAGGACACCCCGTAGAGGAACGCGGCCAATCCGGGTGAGGCCAGCAGCATGCCGACGAAGTCGAAGCTCTGCGAGGGTTCGGGGTTGTCGCGCGGGAACACGATGAACGCCAGCGCCAGGGCGATGATGCCGATGGGCAGGTTGATCAGGAAGATCCAGTGCCAGGAGAACGAGTCGATGAGCCAGCCGCCCAGGATCGGGCCCATGATCGGGCCCAGCAGCATGGGCACCCCGAGCACGGCCATCACCCGGCCGATGCGGGTGGGCCCGGCGGCGTGGGTCATGATCGTCATACCCAGGGGCATGAGCATGCCGCCGCCCAGGCCCTGCAGGACGCGGAAGGCGATGAGGGAGTTGATGTTCCACGCGGTCGAGCACAATACCGAGCCGATCACGAAGAACACCAGCGCCATCATGTAGAGGCGTTTGGTGCCGAAGCGGTCCGCGGCCCAGCCCGTCAGCGGGATGACGGTGGCCAGCGCGAGGGTGTAGCCGGTCATGGACCAGGCGGCGATGGCGGTGGTGGTGTGGAAGTCCTGCTGGAACTTGGGGATCGCGACGGTCACGACGGTCACGTCGAGAATCGACATGATGGCGCCGCGCACCACGACACCGGCGATCTTGAAGACGCCTATGTCCAGTTTGTCGTCGGCGGCGCCGGCCGCCGCGGTATCCGGAGGAGTGGTCACCGGTTCAGCCTGCCAGCCGGTTGGTGACGAAACCAGCACATATTGGTATCGGCGTGCTCGGGGGCGGCCGACACCGCGCGTAGGCTGGCTTTCTCAGTGATCCAGTTCGAGGAGTTCGCGCGCGATGACCGACCCCGTGGTGGGTTTGACCGGTACGCTGACCTCGCCGATCCGGGGTAAGGGTTCCCTCGGGGAGGTGCTGGTCGCCATCCGAGGGGGAACCGAGAGCTACATCGCACGCGCCGAGGAGCCCCTGGCGGCCGGTGCCACCGTGCTCGTGGTGGCCGTGCATCCGGGGCGCGTGGTCGATGTTGTTGCGTGGATTCCCCTTCCGGGCGATCGATAGATCGAGAGTTCTTTCCACCGAAGACGAGGGAGACAGCGATGCTCGGATACCACGTGCCCGATCTGGACGAGGCGATGCTGGTCAGTGGCGGGCGCCACGGCGGCAAGGACGGCGGGGCGCCGTTCAAGGTGATCATCGGCCACGGCACCTGGGTGGTGCCGTTGTTCCGCAAGGTGCGTTATCTGTCGCTGGCCATGTTCGAGGCCGAGATCGGCGAGCGCTGCGTCACCAAGCAGGCCATCCAGCTCGATGTGCGCGCGGTGATCGCGTTCAAGGTCGCCAACGACACGCAGTCGATCGTCAATGCCGCGCAACGGTTCCTGTCCGCGCAGGAGCGCGAGATGAGTGTGCTGACCGGGCGCATCTTCTCCGGGCATCTGCGTTCGATCGTGGGCTCGATGACGGTGGAGGAGATCATCCGCGAGCGCCAGAAGCTGGCCGATGAGGTGCTGGTGGCCTCGAAGGTGGAGATGAGCAATATCGGGCTGTGGGTGGACTCGTTCCAGATCCAGCACATCGACGACGGCAACCTCGGCTACATCTCCGCGCTGGCGGCCCCGCACAATGCCGCGGTGCAGCGTGACGCCCAGATCGCCCAGGCCGCCGCCGCGCAGCTCGCGGCCCAGGCCGAGCAGGAGTCCCAGCGCAAGCAGGCCGAGTATCAGCGCGAGACCGCGATCCTCAAGGCGCAGTACCAGCGTGACATCGACAAGGCCAATGCCGAAGCGGCGCAGGCGGGTCCGCTCGCCCAGGCCACCGCGCTGCAGGAGGTGCTCGCCGCCCAGGCCGAGCAGGCCCGCAAGCAGGCCGAGCTGCGGGAGCAGCAGTTGCAGGCCGAGGTGGTGAAACCGGCTGTGGCCGAAGCGGATCGGGTGCGCATCCTGGCCGAGGCCGAAGCCGACCGCACCCGCATCCAGGCCGAGGCGGCCGCCTCCAACAACCGGATCGCGTTGGATCAGCTGCTGATCGAGCAGCTGCCCGAGATCGTCAAGCAGGCCCCGACGGGGTCTCGGAGCTGGTGAACGGGATGGTGGGTCAGGGCCTGACCGTCTTCAATTCGTTGCAAAAGGCACTTTCTTCCGACAATGATCAACCTGCGGACTAGAGTGACCGCCAGAGGGACGCGGCGACGAGGAGCGGGTGTTTAGGTGTCCATCGGGAAATTGGTGTCGTTCGACAGTTCTCGGGGTTTCGGGTTCATTCGTCCGGAAGACGGTGGGCCGGACGTGTTCGTGCACGTCAATGACATCGGGCTGGACGAGGACGAACTGCGCCAGGGGGGGTTTTCGAATTCGATGTGACCGAGGGCGATCGCGGTCCCAAGGCGATCAACCTCGCGGTGGTGCCGGGGCAGAGTGCTCCGGCGGCCCGGCACAAGATCGGCAAGGACCATCGCGGGACGGGGCAGTTGAGTGCCGCCGAGCATCGGCGGTTGATCACCGAGCTGCTGCTCGATGCCTCGCCGCAGCTGACGGCCGGGGAGATCATCACGATCCGGGATCGGCTCACCACCTTCGCCGATCAGCACGGGTGGCTCGAAAACTGACCGGTTCGCATTACGATCGGTTGCGGGTCCACCGCGAACCGAGGAGGTCGTGTGCAACTGCCCGTCATGCCGCCGGTCAAACCGATGCTGGCCAAATCGGTCTCGGAGCTGCCCCGCGAGGCGGGGTTGCTGTATGAGCCCAAGTGGGACGGCTTCCGCTGCATCGTCTTTCGTGACGGCGACGAGATCGAACTGGGTTCGCGCAACGATCGGCCCCTGACCCGGTATTTCCCCGAACTGGTGGAGGTACTGGGGCAGGCGCTGCCGCCGAAATGCGTGGTGGACGGGGAGATCGTGGTCGTCACCGAGCAGGGGCTGGACTTCGACACGCTGCAGAATCGGCTGCATCCGGCGGCCTCGCGGGTCGCCAAGCTGGCGGTGGAGACCCCGGCCAGTTTCGTGGGTTTCGATCTGCTGGCGCTCGGGGACGACGATCTGACCGATCGGCCCTTCGCCGAGCGGCGGCGGATACTGGAAACGGTGCTCGACGGCCGGTTTTCGCGCACCCATCTGACCCCGATCACCGCCGATGCCGATACCGCCGCGGACTGGTTCACCCGGTTCGAGGGCGCGGGGTTCGACGGGGTGATGGCCAAGGCCGCGGATCTGCCGTATCTGCAGGACAAGCGGGTGATGCTCAAGATCAAGCACGAGCGCACCGCCGACTGCGTGATCGCCGGATTCCGCTGGCACAAGGACGGCGCAGGGGTGGGGTCACTGCTGCTGGGGCTGTTCGACGAGGACGGCACTCTGCATCACGTCGGGGTGGCGTCGAGTTTCACCGCCGCGCGGCGCAAGGAACTCGTCGGTGAGCTGGAACCGTTGCGGCACAACGCGCTCGAGAATCATCCGTGGCGCTCCTGGGCGGATGCGGCCGCCCAGGCCAAGGCCGATGGCAAGATGCCCGGCGGGGTGAGCCGCTGGAGCGGCGGCAAGGATCTGTCGTGGGAGGCGTTGCGCCCGGAGCTGGTGGCCGAGGTCCGCTACGAGCATGTGATGGCCGGGCGGTTGCGCCACGGCGGGCGGCTGGTGCGCTTCCGCACCGACCGCACCCCGCAGTCGTGCACCTACGCCCAGCTCGACGAGGTCGCCCCGGCCGAGCTGGCCGATATCTTCGCCGAGGCCAGAGCAGCGAAAGGGATGCCGCGGTGAGTGATTCGCTCGATCTCGAGGTGGCCGGGCACACCGTCACCATCACCAATCCGGGCAAGATCTACTTCACCGAGCGCGGGGAAACGAAGCTGGATCTGGTCAATTACTACCTGGCGGTGGCCGATCCGATCCTGCGCACCATCGGCGATCGCCCGGTGCTGCTCGAACGCTATCCCGACGGGGCCTCGGGCAAATCCTGGTTCCAGAAGCGGGTGCCGAAGTCGGTGCCGGACTGGTTGCAGACCACGGTGGTCTCCACCCCCAACGGCACCGAGTCCGATGCCCTGGTCGCCGTCGATATGGCCCACATTCTGTGGGCGGTCAACCTGGGCTGCCTGGGTTTCCACGTCTGGCCCACCCACGCCGGCGCCGAAGCCGCCTCCACCTTCCCGCCCGTGCACGACGCGGCCGGAAACGTCCTGCCCCCCACCGGTGTCACCGATGAGCTGCGCATCGACCTGGACCCCTCCCCCGGCATCGGCTTCGAGGACCTGCGTGCCGCCGCCTTCGCGGTGCGCGAGCTGTGCACGGAGCTGGGCATCGACGTGCGCGTCAAGACCTCCGGTTCGCGCGGCCTGCACCTCTACGCCATGCTGCAACCGCACTGGGACGGCTACCAGGTCCGTGCCGCCGCGGTCGCGCTGGCCCGAGAACTCGAACG
This sequence comes from Nocardia seriolae NBRC 15557, assembly GCF_007990715.1. Taxonomy (GTDB): domain Bacteria; phylum Actinomycetota; class Actinomycetes; order Mycobacteriales; family Mycobacteriaceae; genus Nocardia; species Nocardia seriolae. The sequence goes on from NZ_BJWY01000041.1 coordinate 45,967, forward strand.
CCGCCACCCCGACGAGATCACCGCCGCCTGGTGGAAAGAGGAACGCGGCTCGCGGGTCTTCGTCGATTTCAACCAGAACGCCCCGCACAAAACGGTTTTCGGGGCCTGGTGCGTGCGCCCGAAGGTGGGCGCGCAGGTCTCGACCCCGATCTCGTGGGAGGCGCTGGACTCGATCGTCCCCGACGAGCTCACCATCGCCACCGTCCCCGCCCGTGTCGCCGAGCTGGGCGACCCGTGGGCAGACCGCACCCCGCAATCGCTGGCGCCCCTGCTGGAGATGTCGGACAAGGACCTGGCCGCGGGCCTGATGGATGCCCCGTGGCCCCCGGTCTACCCGAAGATGCCGGGCGAGCCCCCGCGCGTGCAGCCCAGCAAGGCCCGCAAGGACACCACCGGCTAGCCGGTCGCTTCGACACCGCGAGTGACGTTGTGGCGCAGTGACTTCGCGGCCGGTGTGTGCGCGGGGCGGTGACGCCCGGATCAGGCCGCGGCGGTGCGCTGTTCGGCGGTGGTGGCGGGTTGGCGGGTGGCGCGCAGGATGAGATGGAGCAGGGGGACGACGAAGGTCTGGTCGAGGGGGCTCCAGGCCAGGGACATGCGGTTGTGGACGAAGCCGACCGAGATGCCCGAGCGAGGATCGGTCCAGCCGGTGGAGCCGAAGGCGCCCATGTGGCCGTAGCCGCGGGGGGCCCGGGCGACGGGGAGGCTGTGGAAACCCAAGTGCCAGAACGGGACCAGCAGGGCGTGGTCGATGCGGTAGGTGCGGACGCGTTCGAGTTCACGGACGGTTTTCGCCGAGAGGAACGGGCGGCCGTCGACGAGGCCGTCGCAGGCCAGGGCGCTGTACATGCGCGCCAGGTCGCGCGCGGTGCACACGGCATTGCCCGCCGGCAGGGAGGTGTCGAGGATGGCGGGGTTCTCGCCGCGGAAGACCGATTCCAGGCCCGGCACATAGATCGAGGCCAGCGGGGCGCGGACCATGCGGGGCAGGCGCGGGACGAAGGTGGCGACCGGGGCCGGGATGCTGCGTTCGGCAAGGGTTTTCAGCGAGCCGACCAGGTCGGCGGGGATGGTGCGCGACCCGGCGGGCGGGGTGCCCAGGTGGATGCCGTCGATGCCGAGGGGCTCGGCGATCTCGGTGCGGTACAGCTGTGCCATGTCGTGGCCGGTGAGGGCGCGCGCCAGGCCGGTCATGAGCCAGCCGATGGTCAGGGCGTGGTAGATCGGCCTGCCCAGCAGGTGATCGGGTTTCGCGGCGGCCAGGCGGGCTTCCATGAGTTCGTGGTCGAGGACCTCCCCGGCGGTGGTGGCGGGCAGGGCCGACAAACCGGCACGGTGGCTGAGCAGTTCGGTGACGGTGATGCGGGATTTGCCGTTGGCGGCGAATTCGGGCCAGTCTTCGGCGACGGGGGCGGCGTAGTCGAGCAGGCCGCGGTCGGCCAGCCGGTGCAGCACGGTGGCCGAGACACCTTTGGAGGCGGAGTAGATCATCGCCCCGGTGTCGGCGGTCCAGGGGGTGCCCGCCGCGTCGCGGGATCCGGCCCAGACATCGACGACCGGTTCGCCGTGCTGGTAGACCGCCAGCGCGCCGCCGTTGCCGCGGCGGCCGGCGAAGACGCGGGCGAAAGTTCGTACGGCGGAGGCGAATCGGGGGTCTGCGGATCCTTGGATCCCGGCGGGCAGTCCGGCTGCGGCGGCGGAGTGCGAGGTCGTCATCGATTCACGGTAGCGGCGGTGCGGCACCCCGGCAAGATGTGTCTGGGACAATTTTCGGTCGCGGTGTTCGGTGATCGTGTCGGCGCCCCCTGTCACCATGGACGCATGGATCCGGTCCCCTTCGCCGACGCGGCCGCCTTCGACGCCTGGCTCGAGGCCAATCACGCACGCCCGGAAGGGGTGTGGATCCTGATGGCCGAGAAGGGTTCGGGCATCGCCTCGCTCAGTGAGGACGACGCGGTCGATGTCGGCCTGCGCTGGGGCTGGATCTCGGGGCAGCGCAAGGGTTTCGACGCCGAGCACTACCTGCAGAAGTACGTGCCGCGCCGCCCGCGCAGCCACTGGTCGCAGGTGAACGTGGACAAGGTGGAACAGCTCAGCGCGGCCGGGCGCATGCGCGGACCGGGATTGGCCGAGGTCGCCGCCGCGCGGGCCGACGGCCGCTGGGCGCAGGCGTATCCGTCGCAGGCCACCTTCACCGTGCCGCCGGATCTGGCCGCAGCACTGGCCGACAATGCCCGCGCGCGAGCGAGCTACGAGGCCCTCGACCGCAGCCGCCGGTACGCGATCGCCCTCGAGCTCTACCGCGCGAGAAGCCCGAAAACCCGCGCCTCCCGACTACACAAGGCCATCGAGGGCCTCGAGAACGCCTGAAACCACCTCGAGTGAGCCGTTCCGCCTCCGTTCGGCTCAACTCTGCTGTGCGGCGCGGTCGAATTCGGCGCGGGCGGCCAGCACATCGGTCATGTGCCCCGCGGCCCAGTCCTCGAGCTGTGCGAGGATCGGCAGCAGGGTCCGGCCCAGCGGGGTCAGCGAATAGTCCACCCGCACCGGCACTTGCGCGGTCATGTGGCGCGCGACCAGGCCGTCGCGTTCGAGGGTGCGCAGGGTCTGGGTGAGCATCTTGTTGCTGACCGAGGCGACGGTGGCGCCGAGTTCGCCGTAGCGGGCCGGGCCGTCGGCGAGGGCCGCCAGGATCAGGCACACCCACTTGTCGCTGAGGGTGTCGAGCAGTTTGTTGGTCGGGCAGGCCGAGAGGAAGGCGTTGAAGTCGACCTTGGCCTGTTCGCGGCGCTGGGCTGCGGTGGTGGTGCTCACCCCGACTACAGCCACCGCGGCCGGGGCGGGCATTCCCGGTCGCGGTGGCGGATTTTCGCCATGCCCGCACTCCCGGCGGTGACCTGGGCGCTTTCGGGTGCCTACTGGCCGATCCCGCAGCCGCGGTCCTACGGTGAGACAACGCCCCGCTCCGCCACCGGATGCGGTCGCGTTCCACCGGTGGATCGTCATTCCTTCCCAGACACAGGAGCATTGCCATGCGTGCTGTTGGTTTCTCCCGTTTCGGCGGGCCGGAGGTCCTCGAGGTGTTCGAGGTAGCGGTCCCCTCGCCCGAACCGGGTCAGGTATTGGTGAAAATCGCTGCGGCACCGGTGAATCCGGTCGATATCGGGGCACGGGCGGGGACCTTCGCGGCGCTGCTGCCCGCGCGCGAGCACTATGTGCCGGGTGTCGAATTCGCGGGCTGGATCGAGGATGCCGGGTCCCACGTCGGCCGCGCCGAGATCGGGCAGCCGGTGGTCGGGTTGCTGCCGTGGCTGTCCACCTTCGAGGGCAGTTATGCCGAATACGTGGTGGCGGACGCCGATCTGGTGGCCGCCGCCCCGGCCGGGGTCGAGCTGGCAGCGGCGGCCACGCTGCCGCTCAACGCGATCACCGCGGATCTGGCCGTCACCGCCGCGCCCGGGGCGACGGTGCTGGTGACCGGTGCGGCCGGGGGTGTGGGCGGGTACGCGGTGCAACTGGCCGCCGCCCGCGGCGCGCACGTGATCGCGGTGGCGGGGGCGGCCGACGAGGACCTGGTGGGGTCCCTGGGCGCGAGCGAATTCGTTTCTCGCGGTGCGGATCTGGTGCAGCGGGTGGGCTCCGGCCGGGTGGACGCGGTCATCGACACTGCCCTGATCGGCGCGCCGCTGCTGCCGGTGGTGCGCGACGGGGGCGCGTTCGCGGCGCTGCTGCCCACGGCCGCCCCGGCCCCCGAGCGCGGTATCACGGTGACCACCGTGCAGCAGGCGCCCGACGGCCGCCGCCTGGCCGAGCTCGTCGACCTGGTGGAGGCGGGCACGCTGACCCTGCGCGTCGCCGACACCTATCCCCTCGACCACGCCGCCGACGCGCACGCCCGTTTCGAGAAGGGCGGCCTGCGCGGTCGGCTGGTGCTGGCGCCCTAGTAC